>NZ_JAQGLV010000148.1 GCF_028292705.1 Collimonas fungivorans
GGTCGCCCTCGTTTTCACGATCTTCCTCATCCACCAGAATCACCATGCGCCCGGCACGGAGTTCAGCAATGATTTCCTCTGTTGTTGCAATTGACATGTTTCGCCTTGGAGATAACCGGCACGGAGGCCGCCTTGTGGGCAGCCTGGTCCAGCTTTGCTATAAATCTTGCTATGAAGGTTGTGGTTTATGCACCCGAGGTTGCTGCTGAGCAGCTCCGGTAAAGCAAACACAAACCAGAGGTCGCTATTTTAAAGGATTTAGCAGACTGAAAATGTTTTACGGACACCAGTTTGCCGCTGTTTTATGTCAAGACCCGGCCAAGACCCGGCCAAAACCCGCTATCGTCGGCATCCAGCCTGGTTTAGGCCGCTAATGGTTGCATGTTTGCCAATGCATCTGTCAGCAACCGAGGATCGCCCAGGGCCAGTCTTTTGGAGTCCGACAGCGCCTGCCGGAACGATTTGGCGCCCGGCATGCCGGCCATCAGGCCCAGCATGTGGCGGGTGACGCTGTTGAGGCGCAAACCCTTGCCGTCGTGCCCGTGCAGCGCCAGCTGCTGGCGGATATAAGGCAGCATGGCCTCGATCACCTCGGCGCGCGTCTTCGGCACGGCATCGGCGGCGCCGTAATAGCGGGAATCGAAATCGGCCATCAGGTAGGGATTGTGATAAGCCTCGCGGCCCAGCATCACGCCGTCGACATATTGCAGGTGGAAATCGATTTCTTCGGTAGTCTTGATGGCGCCGTTGATGATGATTTGCAGCTCAGGGAAATCGCGCGCCAGCTGGTAGGCGTATTCGTACTTGAGCGGCGGGATTTCACGATTTTCCTTGGGACTGAGCCCCTTCAGGATCGCATTGCGCGCATGCACGATGAAGGTCTGGCAACCGGCTTGCGCCACGGTGCCGACAAAATCGCGGACAAATTCATAGGATTCGGTCTTGTCGATGCCAATCCGGTGCTTGACGGTAACATCGATGCTCACCGCATCGCGCATCGCCTTGACGCAATCGGCCACCAGCTCAGCTTCCGCCATCAGGCAGGCGCCGAACGCACCCTTCTGCACCCGCTCGGACGGGCAGCCGCAATTCAGGTTGATCTCGTCGTAACCCCATTCCTGGCCCAGTTTGGCGCTTTTGGCCAGGTCGGCCGGCTCGCTGCCGCCCAGCTGCAGGGCGACCGGATGCTCTATGTCGCTGAAATCGAGATGGCGCGGCACGTCACCGTGCAACAGGGCGCCTGTGGTCACCATTTCGGTGTAGAGCCAGGTGTGGCGGGTGATCTGGCGGTGGAACACGCGACAGTGGCGGTCGGTCCAGTCCATCATGGGCGCCACGGAAACACGCCGTTTACTGTAATTCACTGATTTCATTAGGTTTTATGCTGATTTCGCACACATGCAATTCATGCGCTATTTTGCTTGATTTCTGGATATCTTGCCGTTCACCGCACGTGCACTTGCCGCGGGTGCTGTGGAAACAATCAGGAAACGAGGGTGTTCTGATTCGCGCAAATTCGGCGAAAGACCGTAGTTTATCAGCAAGTCGGCCTTCGCCAAAGGCCCTGCCCTAAACCTGCGACATCAAAGCCATTGAGGCAGATCCCACAAGCTTGCGCCACAAATAAAATGCCCAGCACGGCTCCTGATCCATGCTGGGCCTGGTTCAAGCTAAACGAGATGCAGAACGCTGCATCTCGCCCGGCTAGCGCCTTGCTTACTGCCGTGCAGGTGTATTTTCAGCGAAGTATTCGTGGTTATCAGCGTTATCGACTGCATTGGTCGGATTGCTGACAGCCAGGTTATGCGCGCCGGTCTGGCCGTACACATGGTCATCGGTGCCGGCCACCACGGTGAAGTGGCTGGTTTCATGGACCAGTGTGCCTGCCTTGGAATCGGTGCCGTTGGCTGGCGCATTCCAGTAGGCGCCGCACAGGTAAACCGTGTATGGCTGGTCTGGATAGACATAAGCGTAGGTGCCGGACTCGGTGCAGCTGCAGTCGAATTTATACGCCTGGGTGCCGAGCGCGCTGCTGAGGTTGGTGTAGTGGCTGGTGACCGTAGTATAACGGCCGCTGGTGACCGCGCCGAACCACCAGGTGTAGCGGCTGCCGGTGTTGTTCGCATTCAGATAGTTCTTGGAATTGGTAGCTATCGAAGTGGCGTCGGTGCGGGCTGTAGTCAGCGCGGTTTTCTGGCTGTTGCTGCAGCTGGCGAAGGTGGTGGATGCCGCTGCAGCGCCATTGATTGCGCCCAGCAGGTCGGAAGAAGCCAGCTTGGACGATGGCGCAGGACCGCCGTCGACCGACAGCGGGATCGCATTGGTTTCCAGCGTGACGGCAGGAGCAGCAGCGCCGCTGGCCTTGGCGGCGACGGCGTTACCGGCTTCGCGCACCAGGGTGTCGGCGCTGCGCTTGTACTTGATCACGTATTGGCCGGCGCGATACATCTCGTAGTAGGCGCTGAGGTCTACTTCAACCGCACGGCTTTCGTTCGGCTTGAGCGTGATGTAATCCTTGTCGGTAGCCGGTTTGCGTTTCACCAGGCGTCCCACATAACGCACCGGCTGGCCGCCCAAGGCGACGCTGAACAGGTCGCCGCTGACGCCGTTCAATGGCGTTTCCCAGTTCAGCACATGCAAGGGCGCGGCGCTGGTGTTGGTGATGGTGTAGAGCACCTTGCCGGAGCCCGCGGCGCCTTTCGCACTAGCCTCCTGCAAGGTCACTTCGATATCGCCCCGCGCTGCATAAGCCGAGCCGCTGACAACGATTGCTGCCACACATGTAACGCCTGCCAACCATTTTCGAAAACTGTACATGGATCACTCCTCTTGTAGAGTTAAATTAGCCCCTGCCTTGTGGGCATGGGGAAATTTATGCTAGCACGCACATTTCCAGGTGGAATCCTGTCAAAGTTGACAGGATGCTGCGGTCTTATAGGGGAAAACTGCGTTTATATGCGAAGCGGCTCCAAACGTACTACCATCGTCAGCAAGAGCCTGAAATCCGCCAACCGCGCCAAGGAGACGCCATGCCGACCACCCTGAATACCGATCACTTCTGGATGCCGTTCACCGCCAACCGCCAGTTCAAGAGCAAGCCGCGCTTGCTGGTCGCCGCTTCCGGCATGCATTACACGACCGACGACGGCCGCCAGATCCTCGACGGCACCGCCGGCCTGTGGTGCACCAATGCCGGCCACTGCCATCCGAAGATCGTCGAGGCGATCCAGCAGCAGGCGGCCAAGATGGACTTTGCGCCGGTGTTCCAGATGGGCCATCCGCTGGCCTTCGAAGCCGCCAGCGCGCTGGCGGCGATCGCGCCGGAGGGATTGAACCGGGTGTTCTTTTGCAACGACGGCTCGGAATCGGTCGATACCGCGCTGAAGATCGCGCTGGCGTATCACCGCGTGCGCGGCGACGGCTTGCGCACGCGTTTGATCGGCCGCGAGCGCGGTTATCACGGGGTCGGCTTCGGCGGCATTGCGGTGGGCGGCATCGCCGGCAACCGCAAGCATTTCGGTCCGACGCTGGCCGGCGTCGACCATTTGCGCCATCCGCTGGATATCGCGCGCAATGCGTTTTCACACGGCTTGCCGGAGCATGGCGCAGAAATCGCCGACGAGTTTGAACAACGCTTGCTGGCGCTGCACGATCCAGCCACGGTAGCGGCGCTGATCGTCGAACCGGTGCAGGGTTCGACCGGCGTGATCCTGCCGCCCAAGGGCTACCTGCAAAAGCTGCGCTTTATCTGCGACAAGTACGGCATTCTGCTGATTTTCGATGAAGTGATCACCGGCTTCGGCCGCCTCGGCGCGCCATTCGCGGCGGACTACTTCGGCGTGATGCCGGACATGATCTGCTGCGCCAAGGGCCTGACCAACGCCAGCGTGCCGATGGGCGCGGTGATCGTAAGGCAGGATATCCACGACGCCTTCATGAGCGCCGCCGGCGAAAACGCTATCGAATTCTTCCATGGCTATACCTATACCGGCCATCCGCTGGCAGCGGCCGCGGCGATCGCCACGATGGCGGTCTACAAGAGCGAAAACCTGTTCGACCGTGCAGCAGCGACAGCGCCCTATTTCGAACAGGCGGCGCACAGCCTGAAAGGCCTGCCTTTCGTCAAGGATGTGCGCAACCTGGGACTGGTGTGCGGGATTGAACTGGAGCCTATCGCCGGCAAGCCGGGCGCGCGCGCCTTCGATGCCTTCTTGAAATGCTTCTGGGAGAAAGGCGTGCTGATCCGCACCACCGGCGACATCATCGCCCTGTCGCCGCCGCTGATTATCGAGCCGGGACAGATCGATCAGTTGTTTACGGCAATCGGCGATGTGGTGAAGGAGCAGCATGCGGCGAGCTCGACAGTGGCCTGAACCCGGAAAGCAAAAAACCCGCCGATGCGTGCCCTGGACAAGGGCGCGGACCGGCGGGTTTTTAGTGGCGGGGCCCGAAGGCCCGGTTCACTCGACAGCTTACGCGTCGCGCGAAGCCTTTTTACGCTCATGTTCCTTCAAGTAACGCTTGCGCAGGCGGATGCTCTTCGGCGTGACTTCAACCAGTTCGTCGTCGTCGATGAATTCAACCGCGTATTCCAGCGACATTTCGATCGGCGGCACCAGGCGCACCGCTTCGTCGGTACCCGACGAACGGACGTTGGTCAGCTGCTTGCCCTTGATCGGGTTGACCACCAGGTCGTTGTCGCGCGAGTGGATGCCGATGATCATGCCTTCGTAGACCGGGTCATTGTGGCTCACGAACATGCGGCCGCGATCCTGCAGCTTCCAGATAGCGTAGGCAACTGCAGCGCCGTCATCCTGCGAGATCAGCACGCCGTTGCGACGGCCGCCCAGTTCACCCTTGGAAGTGTCAACCGGTGCGTATTCGTCGAACACGTGGCTCATCAGGCCGGTGCCGCGGGTCAGGGTCATGAATTCGCCCTGGAAGCCGATCAGGCCGCGTGCAGGAATGCGGTACTCGAGACGCACACGTCCCTTGCCGTCCGGTTCCATGTTTTGCAGGTCGCCGCGGCGACGGCCCAGTTCTTCCATGACGCCGCCCTGGTTGACTTCTTCGACGTCGACAGTCAGGTTTTCGTACGGCTCGTGGCGCACGCCATCAACCATCTTGAACACCACGCGCGGACGCGACACAGCCAGCTCGTAGCCTTCGCGACGCATGTTTTCGATCAGGATGGTCAGGTGCAATTCACCGCGGCCCGACACTTCGTAGGTCGAATCGTCGCCTTCAGCCTGCACCACGCGCAATGCCATGTTAGCCTTCAGTTCGCGGTCCAGGCGGTCCTTGATCTGACGGGTGGTGACGAACTTGCCTTCGCGGCCAGCCAGCGGCGAGTTGTTGACCATGAAGTTCATGGTCAGGGTCGGCTCGTCAACCTTCAGCATCGGCAAGCCATCCGGCGAGTCCGGTGCGCAAATGGTGGAACCGATGCTGATTTCTTCAATACCGTTGATCAGCACGATGTCGCCAGCCAGCGCTTCATCTGCCAGCACGCGGTCGAGGCCGCGGAAAGTCAGCACCTGGTTGATGCGGGCCTTGGTCGGCTTGTCGTCCGGACCGTTCATCCAGACCACGTCTTGCAAGGCTTTGATTTTACCGCGCAGGATACGGCCAACGCCGATCTTGCCGACGTAGGAAGAGTATTCCAGCGAAGTGATCTGCAGTTGCAGCGGGCCGTTAGGATCATCTTCACGCGCTGGAACGTGCTTCAGGATCGCGTCGAACAGCGGTTCCATGTTGCCGTCGCGGACGGTGTCTTCCAGGCCTGCGTAGCCTTTGAAGCCCGATGCGTAAATGATCGGGAAGTCCAGTTGTTCGTCGGTTGCGCCGAGCTTGTCGAACAGTTCGAAAGTGGCGTTCACAGCCTTTTGCGGATCTGCGTTTTCGCGGTCGATCTTGTTGACGACAACGATAGGCTTCAGGCCCAGGGCCAATGCTTTACGCGTCACGAAACGCGTTTGCGGCATCGGGCCTTCTTGCGCATCGACCAGCAGCAAGACGCTGTCGACCATCGACAAGACGCGCTCGACTTCACCGCCGAAGTCGGCGTGGCCTGGGGTATCAACGATGTTGATGTGGGTGCCCTTGTATTCGACTGCGCAGTTCTTCGACAGAATCGTGATGCCGCGTTCTTTTTCAATATCGTTCGAATCCATCACGCGTGCATCGACGTGCTGGTTGTCACGGAAAGTGCCGGATTGACGCAGCAATTGGTCAACCAGAGTGGTCTTGCCGTGGTCAACGTGGGCAATGATGGCAATGTTGCGGATGGCGCGAGGTGTGTTTGACATGGTCAGTTTGGAGATTGAATAACTTAGTAAGTGCGCAGGTAAGGATTGCGCAGAAAATATATAGCTACAAATGCGGCCAAAAATGCTCGCTAAGGCACTGCACAGAAGTACGGCAGATGTAGCGGAATTTGGGAGGCCGCGCATTATAGCATGACGCGGTGCACTACTTTATGAAAAGCCTTGTAATTTCAAAGAGTTGCTGTCTCAATCGCAGCACAGATATTGCCAAAAATATATTTTATGCAGGCTGCGCGGTGGCGATCAGGCGTTCGGGAGCAAGGACCCCGTACTCATGCAGTTGCGCGGTGCCCAGCAGTTGCCGGACAGATACTGCATCCGCAGGCTGCAGGTAGACTCGCACGCGTCCGGCGTCTGCCGGCAGGGCCACGCCTTCTTTCACCAGCGTCAGGCGCTGGCCTTGCAGGAAGCGCCTGGCCAGCGGTTCGGATAACAACACTTCAGGAAAAGTCAGCAGCAGACTGTCGACCGGCGCCAGCAAGGCGCTGCGCTCGGCCTGGCCGGTGGCGTCCAGCTGTTCCAGGGTGACGCAGCCATCCAGCGTCAGGTGCCCCACCTGGGTCCGCCGCAACTCCTGCAGATGCGCGCCGCAGCCCAGCGCCGCGCCGATGTCTTCGCCCAGCACACGGATGTAGGTGCCTTTGCTGCAGGCCACGCGCAAACGCAGGAACGGCGCCTCGTAGGCCAGGAATTCCAACGTGTGGATGCTGACGTCGCGCGCTTCGCGCTCCAGGGTAATGCCGGCCCGGGCGTATTCGTACAGCGGCTTGCCGTCGCGCTTGAGCGCCGAATACATCGGCGGCACCTGCTTGATCGGGCCGCGAAACTGCGCCAGCACGGCATCGATCTGTTCGCGGCTGACGCTGACATCCTTGCGCTCCAGCACCTCGCCCTCGGTATCGCCGGTGGTAGTGCTCACTCCCAGGTGGATCAGCGTCTCGTAAGTCTTGTCGGCATCCAGCAGGTCCTGGGCAAACTTGGTGGCCTCGCCGAAGCACAGCGGCAGCACGCCGGTGGCGAACGGGTCAAGGGTGCCGGTGTGCCCGGCCTTCTGCGCATTGAGCAAGCCTTTGGCCTTGATCAATGCATCGTTGCTGGAGAAGCCGACGGGCTTATCCAGCAGCAGGACGCCGTTGAGCGGAACACGGATTCTTTTGGGTGGGCGTGATGCCATGGTAGCGGGGGCAAAAAGGGGAAAGCGGAAACGGCCTGCCGTGCCAGGCCGCATCGAATTTTAACGGTGACCGTTAGTCAATTTATTAACTAAGCAATCGTTTAATCCTGGCCATCGTCCTTGGAACGGGTCGCATTCGCCAGGTCGATCAGGCGCGACATCTCGACGCCGCGGGCGGTCGAATTGTCATGGATGAAATGCAAGGCCGGCAAGGTATGGATAGACAGGCGGCGGCCGAGCTGGTTGCGCAGGAAACCGGCAGCCTGGGTCAGGCCCTTGACGGTATTCGCAATCGCTTCCAGGTCGTCGTTCAGCATTGTGAAAAACACCTTGGCATGGGCGTAATCCGGCGTCACCTGTACTTCGGTAATCGTGATCATGCCGACCCGCGGGTCTTTCAGCTCGAAGACGATGATCTCGGACAAGTCCTTCTGGATCTGGTCTGCAACCCGCAAACCGCGGCCAGGGATGGATTTACTATGTTTAGCCATGCTTTTATTCAGCGCTTCTACACGCTTTGTCTTTCACAAATGAACTGCCAACCAACCATTACACAGGTTACTACAAAATGAAAATCGGGCTGTTAGGCCCGATTTTCCTGCCTACGCACATTCCTGCCGTGCGTGTGCTTGCGTTATTACAGAGTCCGTGCGATTTCTTCGACTTCAAAGATTTCGAGGTGATCGCCTTCTTTGATATCGTTGAAGTTCTTCAGGGTCAGGCCGCATTCGAAGCCGGAACGGACTTCCTTGACGTCATCCTTAAAGCGTTTCAGCGAATCCAGCTCGCCTGTCCACAAGACCACGTTGTCGCGCAGCAGGCGGACCGAAGCGCCACGCTTGACCAGGCCTTCGAGCACGTAGCAACCGGCGATCGCGCCGACTTTGCTGACCAGCAGCACCTGGCGAATCTCGACCAGGCCGAGGTTCTGTTCGCGCTTCTCAGGCGACAACATGCCGGACATCGCTGCCTTGATCTCATCCACAGCATCGTAAATGATGTTGTAGTAACGGATGTCGACGCCGTTGGCTTCCGCCAGCTTGCGTGCCGATGCATCGGCGCGGGCGTTGAAGCCGATGATCACGGCCTTGGAGGCAACCGCCAGGTTGACGTCCGACTCGCTGATGCCGCCGACGCCGGCGTGCACCACTTGTACCCGGACTTCGCTGGTCGACAGCTTCTGCAAGGACTGGACCAAGGCTTCTTGCGAACCTTGCACGTCGGTCTTGATGATCATCGGCAAGTTCTTGACTTCGCCTTCGGCCATCTGGTCGAACATATTTTCCAGCTTCGCGGCTTGCTGCTTGGCCAGCTTCACGTCGCGGTATTTACCTTGGCGGAACTGACCGATTTCGCGCGCCTTGCGCTCGTCTGCCATGACCATGACTTCTTCGCCGGCAACCGGCACTTCCGTCAGGCCCTGGATTTCAACCGGAATCGACGGGCCGGCTTCGGAAATCGCCTTGCCGTTTTCATCCAGCATCGCACGGACACGGCCATAAGCCGAACCCGCCAGCACGACATCGCCGCGCTTCAAGGTGCCTGATTGCACCAGGATCGTTGCAACCGGGCCACGGCCCTTGTCGAGGCGGGCTTCCACCACCAGGCCACGGGCCGGCGCGGCAACCGCTGCTTTCAGCTCCAGCACTTCAGCTTGCAGCAGTACCTGTTCCAGCAAGTTGTCGATGCCTTCGCCAGTCTTGGCCGATACCGGCACGAACGGCGATTCGCCGCCGTATTCTTCCGGCACCACTTGTTCCGCGATCAGTTCCTGCTTGACGCGATCCAGGTTGCTGCCTGGCTTGTCGATCTTGTTGATCGCCACCACCAGCGGTACGCCGGCGGCTTTCGCATGGGCGATCGCTTCCTTGGTTTGCGGCATCACGCCGTCGTCGGCAGCGACCACCAGGATCACGATATCGGTCGCCTTGGCGCCGCGGGCACGCATGGCGGTAAACGCTTCATGGCCCGGGGTGTCGAGGAAGGTGATCATGCCGCGCGGTGTTTCCACGTGATATGCACCGATGTGCTGGGTAATGCCGCCGGCTTCGCCGGAGGCAACCTTGGCGCGGCGGATGTAATCGAGCAGCGAGGTCTTGCCGTGGTCGACGTGACCCATGACAGTGACCACCGGTGCGCGCGGCAGCAGTTCGGCGTCGGCATGTTCTTCGCCGTCGATCAGCAATGCTTCCGGATCGTCCAGCTTGGCTGCGTGCGCGGTGTGGCCCATTTCCTCGACCAGAATCATCGAAGTTTCCTGGTCCAGCACCTGGTTGATAGTGACCATCTGGCCCAGTTTCATCAAATGCTTGATGACTTCCGAAGCCTTGACCGACATCTTGTGCGCCAGTTCGGCGACGGTAATGGTTTCAGGAATATAAATATCCTTGATGACCGCTTCCGTCGGCACCTGGAAATTGCTTTCGTGATCGTCGTTGTGCGCATTGCGACGGCCCTTCGGACCGCCACGCCAGCCATCGCGACCGCCGCCGGTATTGCCGCGGGTCTTGATGCCGAGACCGCGCTTCTTGGCGGCATCGTCTTGCCAGGTGGAAGAGACGTTGGCGGACTTGATCGACTTCTTGTCGACCACGACTTTCTTGTCGTCTTTCTTCTCGCCAGGCTTCTTGTCGGCAGGCTTGTGCAACGTGCCTTCGGCAGTCTTGGCCGGGGCTGCGGCAGGCGCAACCGGCTCAGGCGCCTTGATGACGCGGCGCGGCGCATTCATCATGGCCTTGATCTGCGCCACTTCATCTTGCACGGCCTTGCGGGCGCGTTCAGTCGCGGCCGATTTCTCGGCAGCTTCCTTGGCGGCTAGCGCAACCTTTTGCTTGGCTTCTTCGTTCGCCAGGCGTTTCTTTTCTTCAGCTGCAGGATCTTCCTGCTTCTTGACGGCGGCGTCGGCAGAATTGGCGGAATCAGGCGCCGGCGCTTCGGCAGCTGCCTTCTTGGCTTCGCTTTCCGCTTTCTTGGCTTCGTTTTCCGCTTTCAGCGCAGCCTTGGCTTGCGCTTCCTTTTCCGCTTCCAGCTTGGCCAGGCGTTCCTGTTTTTCCAGCAGTTCGGCTTCCTGGCGAGCGATCAATTCGGCCTGGCGGCGCGTTTCTTCGATGCGGCGCGCCTGTTCGGCTTCGTCGACAACCGGTGCGGCAGGCGCAACCGGTGCTGCCGCAGCTTCGGCGATCGGCTCGTCACGCTTGACGAAAGTACGCTTCTTGCGCACTTCAACCTGGATCGTGCGCGACTTGCCGGTGGCGTCAGCCTGCTTGATCTCGGTGGTTTCCTTGCGGGTCAGCGTGATCTTCTTCTTTTCGCTGTCTGGAACCGCACCGTGCGAACGGCGCAGGTGTTCCAGCAGGCGATCCTTGTCTTCTTTCGACAAGGCGTCGTCAGTCGAATTTTTCTGGACGCCAGCCGATTGCAGTTGTGTCAGCAGGAGATCCGCTGGCATTTTCAGCTCGGTGGCAAATTGGGCTACATTGTTACTCGCCATTCAGTCCTCTTTTTCTATGTGGCGCGGCAGACGATACGGAACCTCTCGGATCACTCGATCACTTGGCTTCCGCTGTATTCCATGCCTTGGCCTGCAGGCCCTTGGCATGATCATCGTACTTGGCATCGATGAGTTTCATCTCATCGTCGGTCACATCTTTAAACTCTTGTTCAATCAAATGACGCGCACGGTCGGCTGATAAAGCCAGGATCGCGCCAAATTCGTCATAAGCCAGGGCGGCAAACGCAGCCAATGTCTTGACTCCTGCCAGTCCCAGCTTGCCGGCGGTAACCCGGTCCATGCCTTCGAAGTTGACCAGGGCATCTTCCATGCCTTCCAGTCCTTCTTCCGAAGCAATCGCTTCTGTCACCAGCGCATCGCGAGCCCGGTTACGCAATTCGTTGACGGTGTCTTCGTCAAACGAATCGATTTCCAGCATTTCGGTAATCGGCACGTAGGCGATTTCTTCCAGGCTGGCAAAACCTTCTTCCACCAGGATGTCGGCGACTTCCTGGTCGACGTCCAGTTTTTCCATGAACAGGGCGCGGATCGCGGCGGTTTCCACCGCCGATTTATCGGCCGATTCTTCCGCTGTCATGATGTTGATCTGCCAGCCGGTCAGTTCTGCAGCCAGGCGCACGTTCTGGCCGCCGCGGCCGATGGCGATCGCCAGGTTTTCTTCGTCGACCACGACATCCATGGCGTGCTTCTCTTCGTCAACCATGATCGAAGAAACGTTGGCAGGAGCCAGCGCGCCGATGACAAATTGCGCCGGGTCTTCCGACCACAGCACGATGTCGACGCGTTCGCCGCCCAGCTCGCCGGTCACAGCCTGCACGCGCGAACCGCGCATGCCGACGCAGGTGCCGATAGGATCGATGCGCTTGTCGGCGGTGAATACCGCGATCTTGGCGCGGACGCCAGGATCACGCGCCGCCGACTTGATTTCCAGCGAACCTTGTTCGATTTCCGGCACTTCCAGCTCGAACAGCTTCATGATGAATTCCGGTGCGGTACGCGACAAGATCACTTGCGGGCCGCGCGCATTGCGGTCGATACGCAGGATGAAGGCACGGACACGGTCGCCGATACGCAGGTTTTCCTTAGGAATCGTCTGGTCGCGCGGCAAGCGCGCTTCGATCTTGCCCGACTCGACGATGGCGTCGCCGCGTTCCATCCGCTTGATGGTGCCGGTAACCAGCGAATCGCCGCGTTCCAGGAAGTCAGCCAGGATCTGTTCGCGTTCAGCATCGCGGATCCGCTGCAGCACGACTTGTTTGGTGTCTTGCGCAAAACGGCGGCCGAAATCGACCGATTCGATCGGTTCTTCGATGTGGTCGTCGACTTCGACGTCTTCAATCTGTTCCTTGGCTTCGAACAAGAGGATTTCCTGGTCCGGCAGTTGCAGGCCGGCTTCGTCCGGTACTACGTGCCAGCGGCGGAAGGATTCGAATTCGCCGGTTTCACGATCGATCGTGACGCGGATATCGACGTCGCCCTCGTAGCGTTTTTTGGTTGCCTGTCCAAGCGCGTGTTCGAGCGCACCGAACACGACATCCCGATCGACGTTTTTTTCATGCGCGAGCGCATCGACCAACAATAAAATTTCGCGACTCATGCTTTGCGACTCCTAAAATCCACTTGCGGCACCAAGTGTGCCTTGTCTACGTCAGCGAGCGTGAAATCCAGCAGCGCCGACCCATCTTTTGTTTCAAATTCGATTTTCAAGTTCTCGCCATCCGGTTCACCCAGGACACCCTGGAATGATTTGCGATGTGCAGCGCCTGGCATCGGCACACGCAATTTCACGATGGCTTCCTTGCCGGCGAAACGCACATAGTCAGCCAGTTTCTTCAACGGCCGGTCCAGGCCCGGCGACGATACTTCCAGACGTTCGTACACGACGTTTTCCACCGTCAGCACATGCAGCAGTTGATGCGTCACTTTTTCGCAATCTTCTACCGTGATCTGGCCTTGCTCGGCATTTTCAGGCGTGAAGTCGATGTATACGCGCAACAAGCCACGCGCCGCCTTTTCGAATTCGACCAGCTCGTAGCCCATGCCAACCACGGTTGTTTCAATTAGCTCCAGCAACTGCAAAGCAACTCCCCATAAATATAACTGCAGGCCCGATAACTACAGGCCTGACGTCTGCACCCACACCTACAACTTAAAAGCAGCTAAAACGAAAAGCAAAAAAAAAATGGGCATCTGCCCATCTTCTTATCGTTTGTCATTTCGAGCAGTTTCACGAGATCGGCTGCGAATCAGCTCTTCGAGCATCCGAGCGGCTTAACTCTGCGCATTTTCTCGTTAATGACTTCTGTTAACTTGTAAATTATAAACGATTAGGCTATGGACCGCAACGTAAGCGAGCGCAGGAAATTTGCATTTATTGACAATCTGCCGTCAACAGACGGTAAATTGATCATTATTGCAACACTCCCTGCCACTTCTTTCCAGCCATCCAAAAGCGGCAAATGCCGCCAGGACGAAAAATCACCAATCAGCCGCGGGGACGGCGGCGCGGCCCGCCTTGTGCGCCGTAATGCCCGCCGCCGGTTTGTCCGCCAGCCGCCTTGTTGGGGCGTGCCGGACGCGCAAAACCATTACCGCCGCCATTGCGTCGCTGCTGCCCTGCATCAGGGAAACCCAACGCAGTCTGCAAAGGATCCGGCTGCCGGCTGCGTGGCGGCTGACCGCCGCTGCCGCCACCTTGCGGACGACCCTGGCCACCACCGCCAGCACCGGGGCCGCGGCCTTGATTGCCTCGCGGCTGACCGCCAAAGTTGCCACGCGGCTGGCCGCCAAAACCCTGGTCGCCGCCACGGTAACCACCGCCGCCCGGGCCTTGCGGAGCGCTATCCGCGCGATTGCCGTTAGGCTGGCGATCCTTGTTGAAATCGGGACGGCCTTTGCCGCCGCCGGCGCCTTGGCCAGCAGCCGGCTTGTCCAGGCCGTGCGCAGTCAGCATGTCGCGCACTGCGTTTTCATCCAGTTCTTCCCAGCGGCCGCGCTTGAGGCCGCGCGGCAGCGTCATGGCGCCGTAACGGGTACGGATCAGGCGCGACACGGTCAGGCCGATGGCTTCGAACATGCGGCGCACTTCGCGGTTGCGGCCTTCGCCGATCACCACGCGATACCATTTATTGATGCCTTCGCCGCCGCCGTCGGCAATTTTCGTGAATTGCGCTACGCCGTCTTCCAGCTCGACGCCGGCCAGCAGTTTCTGGCGCATGCCCTGCTCCAGCTCGCCCAGCGTACGCACTGCGTATTCGCGGTCGATGCCGTAGCGCGGGTGCATCAGGCGGTTAGCCAGGTCGCCGGAGGTAGTAAACAGCAGCAAACCTTCGGTGTTGAAGTCCAGCCGTCCGACGGCCAGCCATTTGGCGGCCTTCATGTTCGGCAAGCGGTCGAACACCGATGGCCGTCCGTCCGGGTCGTTGTGGCTGACGATTTCGCCGGCCGGCTTGTGGTATACCAGCACCCGCGGCGGACGCTTGCTGACTTTACGCTGCAGCAGCTTGCCGTTGATGCGGACTTGATCGGTTGGCAAGATGCGCTGGCCGATATGGGCCGGTTCGCCATTGACCGAAACCCGGCCGGCGATGATCAGTTCTTCCATGTCGCGGCGCGAACCGAGGCCGACATCCGCCAGGACCTTGTGCAATTTTGGTGCATCGTCCTCGGCGGTGAGGTCGCGCCGCACGCTTTTCGGCGCCTCGCGGCTGCCGGCGTCTTCCGCCGTCACCAGGGTGTCGAACGATTCGGAGGTGACAAACGAGAATACTTCGTCGGCGTCGCCGCCACGGCCAGGCTTGCCGCCGCGCGGTCCTTGCCCTGGCTTGCCGTTCTGCGCCTGCGGCTTCTTGCCCTTTTGCTGGCGCTCGCGCGAATTGCGCTCGCCGTTGCGGCCTGTAGTGTTATTACGGTCACCGCGCGGCTGGCGCGGTTCGCCGCTTGCCGGATTGTCGCCGGCTTGAGCTGCGCCTGGCTGGCCTTCCGCCACGGCGGCACTTCCCGTCTCAGCAGCGGAACTGGCCGCTGCCGCCGACTCTTGCGCGCGCTGGGCGGCGCGATTGCTGCGCAGGGCGCGCGGACCGCGCACGCCACGCTTGGCAGGCCGTTCCCTGGCTGGCGCTTCCGATATTTCCTGATTTGCAACAACCGGAATAACAACCGCCGGCGCCGCCTCCACCACAAATTCAACCGGAGCGCTCGGTTCAACCACGACCTGGACCTTCTTGCGCGGCGCAGCCTTGGGCTTGGCCGGCGCAGCTGTTTCGGGGGCGGCCGCTGTTTCAGCCGCGCCGGACTCGGCTGCCGCAACAGCTTTCTTGCGTGGCGCACGAGCCGGCTTGGCCGGCTCTGCCGCAGCATCGGCTGCCGGAACGGTGGCGTCCGCCGCAATCGGCGCATCGGCCGCAACCTTGCGCGCTCTAGGCTTTTTAGCTGGCTTCGGGTCAGTTGTGGCAGTCAGGTCGACGACCGGTGCATCATTGGAACTAGGTGGGTTCATTATTCAGGTGTTGGTTATGCCGACCTGGCGTGGCTTCATCATCCGAATCGGACGCGTGGTCGTTGGTGTGGGTTTCATTCGATGCAAGCGGCTCTATTTGCGAATGAGCAACTTCCTCATCCTCTGCCGCTGCATTTTCCGTCATGACTGCATCTACGACACTATCTTCTGTAGCTGGTTCTGCTGTCGGCAACTCATCGGCTGCAATATGGTCTTGCTCATCTTGGCTCAACTGCTCGGATTGAAGCTCGTCGGCGGCGGCATCTTCTGCTTCCAGCGCCGCGGCGGCGTCGAGCACTGCGCTGGCTTCAATACTCGCTTCCAGCGCCTGCAATTCAAGCAGGTTGCCTTCCTGCATGTCATTCCTGGCAACTTGCTGCAGCGGCGGCAGCTGGTCCAGCGAGGTCAGGCCGAGATCGTCCAGGAACTGCTTGGTGGTGGCAAACAATGCCGGGCGTCCGGGCACGTCGCGATGGCCGATGGCCTCGATCCAGCCACGTTCTTCAAGCATTTTTACGGTCTGCGAATTGACTGTCACGCCCCGGATTTCCTCGATATCGCCGCGGGTGACCGGCTGGCGGTAAGCAATGATCGCCAGGGTTTCCATGGTCGCCCGCGAATACTTCGGCGGTTTTTCCGGATTCAGCCGCTCCAGGTAGATCTTCATCTCGGGACGACTCTGGAAGCGCCATCCGGTCGACAGGGCAACCACCTCGATGCCTTTGTCGACCCAGTCTTCACGCAATTCTTCCAGCATCGATCTGATCGTATCTGCATTGATTTCGCCGTCTTCTTCGCCGCCGGCCATGTACAACTTTTTCAAGTCGTTAAGCGACAGCGGCTCGTGAGCGCAGAGCAATGCAGTTTCGAGGACTTTCTTGGCCTCAATAATATTCATGTACGACGTAGTTTATTTAAATTTTATTAAAAATTCGCAGAGCTCATGTTCAACGGCAGGCCAGGCCTGGTCAAAGAGAAAGCTGTTGATACTGCTGTCCAGCGCCCGTTAGAGGAGGATTAATGAGGGCGGGGACGATAAGACTGGAATAAGACGGGTAACTGCGCCGCTCGTTCTTTCAATTTTGATCTGACCGGCGCCGACGCTGTAACTATGCTACCGGAACCGATCCTGCTGCCAACCAAAAATGTTGAGAGACAGTTTAGCACAAAGCAGATGGGAAGGCGTACTGATCTTGAGGATGTGGTTATTTGACGATAGCCGGCGAACGGGAAATTGCCCCGATCCGCTATCGTCGGCGCCGGCAGGCTGCCGGCCCACTAATGTCGCCTGCTGGCAAGAAAGTTGCTTAATTAACTTCCACGATAGGTTGAGTAAGACCAGGGCGACACTACCAGGGGGACATGATAATTCTGATCGGCATGGGCAATCCCGAAAGCGAGCGTGACGCGGTCGACAAAACGCGGGCTTGGCAGGTCAATGCCTTGCGCGGCGAAATAGTCGCCGGCGGAGAACACCAGTTCATATTGGCCGGCCTGCATTTCCTCGCCCTGCAGCAAAGGCGCGTCGACCCGGCCGTCCTGGTTGGTGACGGCGCTCTTGAGCAGGTTGCGGCCGGCAGGAGTTACTGCATATAGTGCAATTTTGACACCGGCGCCCGGCTTGCCCTGGGTAATATCCAGAACGTGTGTACTTAATTTCCCAAAAGCGTTTCCCATGACAATTCCCTATATCGATTAGTTGAAAACGAGTATCGATCAAATGATATACCGCAGGGTCCAGGTCAATATACTATCCGGCATATATTAATCATGGCTGCAGCCCACATAATCCAGAACACCAGATCAATACTCCAGGCCAAGCAATGACTATCAACACCGACCCCAATTATCCGCGCGACATGACCGGCTACGGCCGCACGCCGCCGCACCCGCAATGGCCGAACCGGGCCCGGATCGCCCTGCAGTTCGTCCTCAACTATGAAGAAGGCAGCGAAAACTGCGTGCTCGACGGCGACGCCGGCTCGGAAACCTTCCTCTCCGAGATCATCGGCGCCCAGAGTTTCCCGGCGCGCCACATGAGCATGGAATCTATATACGAATACGGTTCGCGCGCCGGCGTCTGGCGTTTGCTGCGCATGTTTGAAGAGCGCCGCCTGCCGTTGACCGTGTTCGGTGTTGCGCGGGCGCTACAGCGCAACCCGGAAGCGACCGCCGCCTTCCAGGAACTGGGCCACGAAATCGCCTGCCACGGCCTGCGCTGGATCAGCTACCAGAATATCGACGAAGCGACCGAACGCGCCCATATCGCCGAAGCCGTCGCCGTCATCAAGCAGCTGACCGGCAGCGCTCCGCTCGGCTGGTACACCGGCCGCGATTCGCCCAATACCCGCCGACTGGTGCTGGAACACGGCGGCTTCAGCTACGACGCCGACCACTACGGCGACGACCTGCCGTTCTGGGAACAGGTCCAAGTCAGTAATGGCAACGGCGAAACCCTGGTCAAGCCGCAACTGATCGTGCCATACACGCTGGACACCAACGACATGCGCTTCGCCGCCATGCAGGGTTTCAATTCCGGCACCCAGTTCTTCGATTACCTGAAAGACGCTTTCGACGTGCTGTACCGCGAAGGCGATCCGCACGGCCTGAACCAGCCGAAAATGCTGTCGGTCGGCCTGCATTGCCGGCTGGTCGGCCGGCCCGGCCGCGCCGCCGCGCTGGCGCGCTTCCTCGATTATGTGCAGAGCCACGGCCAGGTATGGATCACCCGCCGCATCGACATCGCCGACCACTGGTGGGCGACCCATCCGTTTTCGGCATAATTTTTTTAACCCGCCGTGGCGGTTCCACGGACCTTGCTTGAACACGGACGCGTGTTGTTTCAGATGAATAAAACCAGAGATCCATTTTCCACTTATTTGCTATCTTATAAAAATCAGGAGACAGGGATGTACCCAGCTAAAAACAGATTACGAACACTGCAAGTTGCTGCCGCTCTCGGCGCAGCGGTCGCGCTGCCGGCGATGGCGCAAACTTCGGTGCAGGTCACCGGCCTGGTCGACACCTACGTCGGCTCGATGAAATACAGCGGCGACTCAGGACGCACCAATGTCGTCAACAGCGGCGGCCTGACCACCTCCTGGATCGGGTTCAAGGGCACCGAGGATCTCGGCGGCGGACTCAAGGCCAAGTTCAACCTGACCTCGTTCTTCCGCGCTGACACCGGCCAGGCCGGCCGCTTCGACGGCAATGAAACGCTGTTCTCGCGCGACGCCAACGTCGGCCTGATCGGCGGCTTCGGCGCCATCTCGCTGGGCCGCGACCTGGCGCCGAATTTCCTGCCGTCGATCCTGTTCAATCCGTTCGGCGATTCGTTCCAGCTGTCGCCGCTGATCCTGCACATGGACGTGCCTTGGTTCAATTCTTCCGGCTGGACCAACTCGGTCGCCGGCGATACCGGCTGGAGCAACGAAGTCATCTACACGACGCCAGACTTCGGCGGCCTGAAAGCCAACTTCCACTACCAGTTCGGTGAACAGGCAGGCAATACCGGCAAGAACAATATCGGCGCCAATGTCCTGTATTTCCACGGCCCGCTGGCGCTGACCGCCTACTACCAGCGCGTCAAGGTCAACAATCCGCTGGAACTGTCGCCAGACAATGTGCAGCCGGCCACCAATATCCCGCTGCCAAGCGGCATGGTCGCCGCCCGCCAGTCGGCATGGTTCCTCGGCGCCACTTACGATTTCACCGTGGCCAAGCTGTTTGCAACCTACGACCAGACTTCGCATGACATCGACCTGAAAGACAAGACGCTGCAGCTCGGCACCAGCATCCCGCTGGGCCAGGGCGCGGTGCTGGCTTCCTGGGCCAACACCAAGCGTTCCGGCGCCGCGGTGGGCGAATCGCTCAAACGCAATACAGCATCGCTGGGCTACGACTACAATATGTCGAAGCGCACCGACCTGTATGCGATCTATATGTACGACAAGATCACCGAGCAAACCGTCGGCAACAGCATTGCCCTGGGTATCCGCCATCGTTTCTGATAGGCGGACAATGCAATAATAAGGTGATACAGTAGTTGCACCCGATGCGCGCCGATCGCTTTACCGACCGGCGCGCATTTTAACGTTTGGATTCCCATGCCGGCAGATTCCACCATCAGCAGCGCCGAGTGGCAGGTACGCAAGGACCTGGCGGCCTGCTACCGCCTGTGCGCCCTGAAGCGCTGGGACGACCTGATCTACACCCACATCTCGGCCTCGGTGCCGGATGAACCGGGGCATTTCCTGCTGAACCCGTTCGGCTATCGTTTCGATGAAGTGTGCGCATCGAACCTGGTGAAGATCGATGCCCGAGGGCAGATCGTCGGCGCTTCGCCGTACCAGGTCAACGTCAGCGGTTTCGCGATTCATGGCGCGGTGCATGCGGCCAGGCCGGATGCCTTGTGCGTCATGCATCTGCACAATGTCAACGCGGTCGCGGTCAGCACGCTGGCCGATGGCTTGCTGCCGATTTCCCAGCACGCGCTGCGCTTTTATGAACAGATCGCCTATCACGACTATGAGGGCCTGGCGCTGACGCCGACAGAACAGGATCGCATGGTCGAGCGGCTGGGCCAGCTGCCGGCCATGCTGCTGCGCAATCACGGCAGCCTGATATGCGGCCGCACCGTGGCCGAGGCCTACGTCCTGATGGATACGCTGGACAAAGCTTGCGAAATCCAGCTCAAGGCCAATGCCGGCGGCGGCCGCCTGAACATGCCGTCGCAGGAAATTTGCCGCAAGACGCGCGACCAGCTGCTCGGCGACGGCAGCCCTGAAGGCCTGCTGGAATGGCCTGCCCTGCTGCGCCAGCTGGATGCCATCGCGCCCGGCTACCAGCACTGATCATTTTTTACAAAAAGGATTTTTATGCCGACTTTTAACGTACAACTTTTCGAAGGCCGCAGCGCCGAGCAAAAGCGCGCTTTTGTCAAAGCCATCACCGAAGTCACCTGCCAGACGCTGGACTGCGGGCCGGAATCGGTGGACATCATCATCCAGGAAGTGAAACTCGAAAACTGGGCTACCGCCGGCAAGCTGTGGTCCGACTGAGCTTGTAAAACCTCGCCGCATAAAAAAAGGAGCCGAGGCTCCTTTTTCATTTACCGCAGCACTTGTCAGATAAATTCGTCAGACAAATTCGCCGATCTTCTCGACCACCGCATTACGCACCGAACCGCTCACCACAAACGATTGCGCCACCGCGATATCGTTGTGGAACCAGCGGTCACCTTCCAGGCACGCCGGGATCTGGCGGCGGATTTCCTGGTACGCCGCTTGCGTGCCTTTGCCCAACACAAAACCGGGCAGCAGATCTTCCGTCATGGTCAAGGCCTGCGCCGCCAGCAGCATCTCGACGCCGATGATGTATTGCGTGTTCGCCACCACCGTCGCCGCCTTGCGTGCGCACCAGGTCGAGTTCGAGACGTGGTCTTCGCTGTTGCCCTTGGCCGGGATGCTGTCGACGCTGCCCGGCATGCACAGGGTGCGGTTTTCCATCACCAGCGAACTGAGCGAACATTGCACCACCGGATAACCGGTGTTGACGCCACGCACGCCGCTCATCAGGTTGCGCGGCAGGCCCCACGACAGGGTCGGATCGATCAGGCGCGCCACGCGGCGCTCGCAGATGCTGCCGAGGTCGGTGATCGCCATGGCCAGCAAATCCATCGCCTGCGCCAGGTACTGGCCGTGGAAATTGCCGCCGGAGATGATCTCGAAGCCGCCGCCTTCCTCTTCGTTTTTGCTGAAAATCAGCGGGTTGTCGGTGGCGGAGTTGATTTCCTTGTCGACAATGTTGTCGATGTAGTCAAGGGCATCGAACACCGGGCCGTAGACTTGCGGCGAGCAGCGCAGCGAATACACATCCTGGATACGGGCTGAGTAAGGAATATCGGTGCGGCGCAGTTCTTCCGGAAACTGCACGGCGCGTGCTTCATGCGTGGTGCGGGTCGAACCGGACA
>NZ_JAQGLV010000198.1 GCF_028292705.1 Collimonas fungivorans
GTGGTGCCCAGGTTAGCGATGGTCGAAGCAAAACGGTTCTGCACCGCGCCCAGCGAGCTGCGCAGGCTGTCGACTTGCGACAGGGCGCTGTCGATTGCTGTCAGCGGGCTGCCGCTGGCTGCCGTCAGCGCTTTCGACGAGTCGTACGTGACAGTCGCTGTCGGCGTAGCGGCAGTAGCGCCTTGGGTTGCATCGGCAACGGTCACGGTGGCGGCGTAGTAATTAGCGCCGTTCTTGACATAGCTGTTGCCGCGCGCATCTGTAAACAGATCCGTCAGAGCCGCAGTAAACGCTGTGCCGCTGGTGTCGCGGTTGACGGCGGTAAAGCCGGCGGCGACAACAGCAGTCGAGGCGCCGGTATTGTCCTTGCCGGTAGGAGTCATGGCCGTTGTCGCGCCTGTAGGGCCGGCCAGGTTCAGAGCGTTCAGCTTCAAGGAAGTCGAATCGATCTTTTGCAGGCCGATGCCGATAGTCTGGCCGTCATTCGCGCCAACCTGGATATTCAGGGTCTGGTTCGATGCCAGCACCTTGACGCCGTTGAAGTCGGTTTGCGAAGAAGTACGGTCGATTTCGTTCAGGCGTTGTGTAATTTCATCCTGGATCGATTGCAAATCGCTGGAAGAATTGGTGCCGCTGGCGGCTTGCACAGACAATTCACGGATACGCTGCAGGTTGTTGTTGACTTCAGTCAGCGCGCCTTCAGTGGTTTGCGCCAGCGAGATGCCGTCGTTGGCGTTGCGCGATGCCTGTGTCAGGCCGGTGATGTTGGCGGTGAAGCGATTCGCAATCGCCTGGCCCGCAGCGTCGTCCTTGGCGCTGTTGATGCGCATGCCGGAAGACAAGCGCTGGATGGCCGAGCTCAGCGAAGATGCCGATTTGGTGAGGTTGTTTTGCGCTACCAGCGAAAGAATATTGGTATTGATGACAGACATGGCATGACTCCTGTTGCTAAAGTTTATGGGTTCCGGCTAAGCCGCCGTAACGCTGGACTCGCTCCCGGGCAAACAACAACCGGGATAAGCAAGCCACCGTTATTCAGGTTATCGGCAGTTGCTTGGAAAACATTTAGGGCCTGCCGCAAAATAAAGCAGCGCCGCCGTCGACTCACGCGCTCAACAGACCGCCCAGGCTCTGGCGGGCCTGGTCGAGGTCGACGTAATAACAGCCGAAGTGGTTGATGACGCCATCCGGCCCCTGTACGCTGCGGCTGAACACCACCCTCAAGTCCACCAGCAGCCGGCCGGAGGAACGAAAATCCAGCACCGCCGCCGGCAGCACCGTGCCCACCGGCAGCGCCTGCAGCGATACATACGCCGAGCGCAAGCCGATGCCGCGCGCACTCAAATCATGGACATCGAGCACAAAATCGTTGCCGTCGCGCCGCTTGGCGCGCACTACGCAGGCTTCGACCGGCTGCACGCCGATGCGGATAAACTTCTGGTGCGGAAAATACGCAATGCAGGTCGGCAGCGCCGCCGCCAGCGCCGTCGGCCACGGACTGACGCTGTTGCGCGCGGCGCTGGTCACAAAACGCACCCCCGCTCCATCTAGTGCGCCGTCAAAGCACAGCAGGTCGCCCGGCAGGTAATGCGCGCCGCTGCCGTCGGCGTCGCCGGCGTGGATAAAAATGTCATGCGCCAGCGCCACCGCTACCAGACGCGTGGCGACGCTCTCGCCGCCGCCCAGCTGGCGCATGGTCATGCTGCTGTTCTGACGCTCCAGTTCGCGCAAAATACTTTCGATATCGGCCGCATCCTGCAACAGATAACTAGCGCCTTGTTCCAAACATGCTTGTTCCAAAACTGACTTTCAAGCAGGCATATTCATGATTTCCTGATAAGCGGCAACCACCCGGTTACGCACTTGCAATCCCATCTGGAAACCGACATTCGCCTTTTGCAAATCAATCATCACGTCGTTCAGCGACACGCCGGGCTTGCCCAGCTCGAATGCTTCAGCCTGGCCGGCCGCATGCTGCTGGCTGTTGCTGATGCGCTCCAGCGACTTTTTCATCTCGTCGGCGAAACCGCCGCCGGCGATGCCGCTACCTGCCGCGGCGCCGCTGCCGGCGATTTGCGCCGTCGCCGTCAATTGCTGTAATACCGATTCGATCGCCGATATCGCCATATTCCACCTCTTTTCCGTTTTTTTGAATTCTCGCCACCGTCCTGGAATCCGGCCCATGCGCTGCCCGTCCCTGCCGATAACGTTGCACTGCTGTCAGGCAGCGTAACAGCAATGATTTTTTTACATAGCGGCAAATGATGGGGAAAACCCCGGCTATTCAAGCGATCGAAATACGCGCCCGCCGTTGACAATCATTAGCGTCGACACAGGCCGTCCTCGATTGATCCGGCTTACCTTTGTTGACATCTGTTATCCCATTCTAAGGAAAGCTTGTGTCAGATACACAGAAGCGCATAGCGAGCACCAACAACGGTTACAGCCTGTGGTCATCCGGGGTGGCCGCATGAATGCTGCCGTAACCGGCGCCAACCTCGCCGGCGACAGGAAGCCGCCGCTGCTGGAGCAGCTGCGCGCCAATCCGAAGCTGCCGTTGATCATCGGCGCCTCGTTCGCGCTGGCCGCCATCGCCGCGTTCTGGCTGTGGAGTCGGGCGCCTGACTATCGCGTCCTGTACAGCAACCTGTCGGACCGCGACGGCGGCGCCATCATCGCCTCGCTGCAGCAGATGAACATCCCCTACAAGTTCGCCGACGGCGGCGGCGCGGTGCTGGTCGGCGCAGACCAGGTCCACGAAGCACGCCTGCGGCTGGCGTCGCAAGGCTTGCCCAAGGGCGGCTCGGTCGGTTTTGAGCTGATGGATAACCAGAAGTTCGGCGTCAGCCAGTTTGCCGAGCAGGTCAACTACCAGCGCGCGCTGGAAGGCGAGCTGGCGCGTTCGATAGAATCGATTTCGGCGGTAGAAGCGGCGCGGGTCCACCTGGCGCTGCCCAAACCTTCGCTGTTTGTGCGCGACCAGCAGAAACCCAGCGCCTCGGTGGTGCTCACCCTGCACCGCGGACGCTCCATCGACGACGGCCAGGTCAGCGCCATCGCCCATCTGGTGTCGAGCAGCGTGCCGGAACTGAACGCCAAGAACGTCACGATAGTCGACCAAAGCGGCAACCTGCTCTCCACGCCTGCCACCGGCAACCGCGGCCTGGATGCGAGCCAGCTCAAGTATGCGCAGGAAATCGAACAGAGTTATATCCGCCGCATCGAAGCCATCCTGCAGCCGATAGTCGGCGCCAGCAACGTACGTGCACAGGTCGCGGCAGACATCGATTTTTCGACAGTCGAACATACCGACGAAAAATACAGTCCCAACCAGGATCCGGCCAAGGCCGCCATCCGCAGCCAGCAGTCGAGCGACGCTAATCAGCAAGGAGCAAGCCCGCCGGGCGGCGTTCCGGGAGCCCTGTCGAACCAGCCGCCGATCAATCCGACCGCGCCTCTCAGCACTGCTCCTGCCAACCAGCCGGGAGCAGCCGCGGCGCAGGCAAATCCGGCCGTGGGGGCCGCTGGCGCAAATGCCGCCAACACCGTCGCCAGCAACACCGCGCGCAGCGGCGGCCCCAGCAGCGTGCGGCGCGACGTCACCACCAACTACGAAGTGGATCGTTCGATCAGCCACGTGCAGCAAGCCGCCGGCGCGGTCAAACGGCTGTCGGTCGCGGTGGTGGTGAATTACCGCGGCGCGGCCAATGCCCAGGGCAAGATAGCCGCGCAGGCGCTGCCGGCGGCCGAAATGGAACAGGTGAAAAACCTGGTCAAGCAAGCAATGGGTTATAGCGCCGACCGCGGCGATTCGCTGAATGTGGTGAACAGCCAGTTTGCCGGCGATGCGCCGGAGCCGGAACTGCCACTGTGGCGCCAGGCCGACAATATCGAGCTGGCCAAGAGCGTCGGCAAGTACCTGCTGCTGGCCATCGCCGCCCTGTGGCTCTGGTTCGGCCTGCTGCGGCCGCTGCTGCGCAAACACCTGCAAGGGCCGCAAGGCGCCGGATCGGCGGCAGCAGCGGCAACCGTCAAGGCTGCCGAAGAACAGTCGCCCGAGCAGGTCAAGCTGAGCGAAGAAGCAAGGCAGCGCCAGGCTGACCGCCATCAGGACAACCTGCAGCACGCACAGAGCCTGGCCGAGAAAGATCCGCGCCTGGTCGCCATGGTAATCAAGAACTGGATGGGCAACAATGAGTGACGACGGAACCAGAAAAAGCGCCATCCTGCTGATGTCGCTGGGCGAGGACGGCGCCGCCGCCGTCTTCCAGCACCTGAACCCGCAGGATGTGCAGAAGCTCGGCATGGCGATGTCCAAGCTGCGCCAGGTGACGCGCGAACAGATCACCGAGGTGATGGAAGAGTTCCGCCTTGAAACAGAGCAGTTCTCTGCGCTTAACCTGGATTCCAGCGGCTACATACGGGCCGTCCTCAACAAGGCGCTGGGCAGCGACCGCGCCGCCAGCCTGATCGAAGACATCCTCGAGTCCGGCAACAATTCCACCAACGGCATCGATACCCTGAACTGGCTGGAAGCCAATGAAGTAGCCGAGCTGATCCGCGACGAGCATCCGCAGATCATCGCCACCCTGCTGGTGCACCTGGACCGCAGCAAGGCGTCCGAGGTGCTGGAGCTGTTCACCGAACGCTTGCGGCACGACGTGATCCTGCGCGTCGCCACCTTCGGCGGCGTACAGCCGGCGGCGCTCAGCGAACTGACCGACGTACTGTCCGGCCTGCTGTCCGGCCAGGGCGTCAAACGCAGCCGCCTGGGCGGCGTCAGGGCGGCGGCGGAAATCCTCAACCTAATGAGCAGCACCCAGGAAGAAAGCGTGATCCAGCACGTGCGCGAGCACGACGGCGACCTGGCGCAGCGGATTATCGACGAAATGTTCCTGTTCGAGAATCTGCTGGAAATCGAAGACCGCGGCATCCAGCTGCTGCTCAAGGAAGTCGAATCGGAATCCCTTATCATCGCGCTCAAGGGAGCGGCGCCGGAACTGCGCGAGAAATTCCTGCGTAACATGTCGCAGCGCGCCGCCGAAATGCTGCGCGAAGACCTGGAAGTGCGCGGCCCGGTCAGGGTCTCGCAAGTCGAGAGCGAGCAGAAAAACATCCTGCAGATCGTCAGGCGCCTGGCGGACTCCGGCGAAATCGTGATCGGCGGCCAGGGCAACGATGCTTATGTCTGATGCTACTCAAGCTGATAGCCGCCAGCGCCAGCCAAAACCGCAGATGAGCGCCTGGCAGCGCTGGGAAATGGCAGACATGCAGCTGGCGGCTGACACTGATGCAGAAGCGCCGGCAGCGCCAGCAGCGCTCGCGGCCGAGCCGGCGCTGGCCGAGCTGGAACCGAAACTGCTGATCGACGAAACCGAATTACAGCGCCTGCGCCAACAAGCGCAAGAAGACGGCGCCAGCGAAGGCCTGCGGCAAGGCCACGCCGAAGGCTGGCAGGAAGGTTACCGCGCCGGGCTGGAAATCGCACAAAACGAAGCCCGCAGCCTGCACGCATTGAGCCTGGCCATGCCTGACGCCCTGCGCCAGGCGGAAAAAGAACTGGCCGACGATTTGCTGACGCTGGCGCTGGATATCGCGCAGCAGGTGGTGCGCCAGGCATTGGCGGTAGAACCGCAGCTGATCCTGGCCGCGGTGCGCGAGCTGCTGCAGACCGAACCGGCGCTGAGCGGTACGCCGCGCCTGTTATTGCATGCCGACGATATGGCGCTGGTGCAGCAGTACCTGGCGGAAGACCTGCAAGCCGCCGGCTGGCTGCTGCGCAGCGACCCTGCCGTCACGCGCGGCGGCTGCCGGGTGCAAGCCAGCAGCGGCGAGCTGGACGCTACCATGGAAACCCGCTGGCAGCGGGTGGCGGCTGCACTTGGCCGCAGCCAGGTTAATCCATGAGCGGCAGCCGCGACCTGGCCGGCGCCGAGCTGCCCGTCAATAACCGCCACCTGCAAGCCTGGCGCGTCACGCTTGGCAACGCCAGCATAGGTGTCGGCCGCAGCATCCCGATCCGCACCTACGGCCGCCTGACCCGGGCCGTCGGCCTGGTGCTGGAAGCGGTCGGCTTGCGGCTGCCGGTGGGCAGCGACTGCCTGATCGAACTGCCGCCGGGTTATGCGCAACGCACCACCGAAGCGGAAGTCGTCGGCTTTGCCGGCGACCGCCTGTTCCTGATGCCGCAAACCGAAGTCGCAGGCTTGCTGCCCGGGGCGCGCGTCTACCCGCTCGAAATCGCTTCCGCGGCCGGCAACGGCAGTCCGCCGGCCGAACCTGGCAGCAAGCGCCTGCCGGCCGGCGCCGGCATGCTGGGACGGGTGGTGGACGCCGCCGGACGGCCGCTGGACGGCCTCGGTCCTTTGGATTTCAGCCGCGAAGTGCCGCTCTCGGCGGCCCCCATCAACCCGCTGGCGCGCGCGCCTATCGACAGCGTGCTGGATGTTGGCGTGCGCGCCATCAACGCCTTGCTCACCGTCGGCCGCGGCCAGCGCATGGGCCTGTTTGCCGGTTCCGGCGTCGGCAAGAGCGTGCTGCTCGGCATGATGGCGCGCTACACCAGCGCCGAAGTGATCATCGTCGGCCTGATCGGCGAACGCGGCCGCGAAGTCAAGGATTTCATCGAAAACACCCTGGGCGTGGAAGGACTGGCGCGGGCGGTGGTGGTCGCCGCCCCGGCCGATACCTCGCCGCTGCTGCGCTTGCAGGGCGCCGCCTATGCCACCTCGCTGGCGGAATATTTCCGCGACCAGGGCAAGGATGTCTTGCTGATCATGGATTCGCTCACGCGTTACGCCATGGCCCAGCGCGAGATCGCGCTGGCGGTGGGCGAACCGCCGGCCACCAAAGGTTATCCGCCCTCGGTGTTCGCCAAGCTGCCGGCGCTGGTGGAACGCGCCGGCAACGGCGCCCGCGACGCCAGCGGCAAGGGCGGCGCGATCACCGCCTTCTATACCGTGCTGACCGAGGGCGACGATCAGCAGGATCCGATTGCAGACGCTGCCCGCGCGATCCTCGACGGCCACGTGGTGCTGTCGCGCAGCCTGGCCGAATCCGGCCACTACCCGGCCATCGACATCGAAGCCTCGATCAGCCGCGCCATGACTTCCCTGATCGAACCGGACCAGTTCGATGCGGTGCGGCGCTTCAAGCAGATGTTGTCGCGTTATCAGCGCAACCGCGACCTGATCAGCGTCGGCGCCTATGCCGCGGGGCATGACCTGCAACTGGACAAGGCGATTGCACTGTATCCGAAAATCGAAGCTTTTTTGCAGCAAGGAATGGCTGAACGCGCGGGCTACCTGGAAGCAGTCACGCAGCTGGAACAATTGTTTCAGGCGGATTAAACAGATCGCGTGGGCATGACCTCTATATTTTTCTTGAAAGCCGCCGTTAATATAAAGATAAGCCGCAAAGCCTGAGAGGAAATCATGTCAAACACGTTACCGCTCGCCATGTTGATTGAACTGGCCCAGAACAAGACCGATGAAGCCAGCCGCCGCCTGGGGCAGCTGCTGCGCGCCCAGATCGGCGCCGCCGAAAAGCTGGAGATGCTGATCCGCTACCGCCAGGAATACTACGACCAGCTGCAAAGCCAGATGCAGGACGGCCTGCCGTCTTCGCGCTGGCGCAATTTCCAGCATTTCATCGCCACGCTGGACAGCGCCATCGAGCAGCAACGCGCCGTCGCCAGCCAGGCCGATTCGCGGCTGGCGCATGGGCGCAGCGACTGGCAGCAGAACAAGCGCCGCCTGAGTTCCTTCGACACGCTGGCCGAGCGCGCCCGGCAGCAGCAGGCGCAACTGGTCAACAAACGCGAACAGCGCAGCAGCGACGAACACGCTGCCCGCCAGTTCCGGCAACGCATGCTCGCCGCGGCAGAATAATCAATCAAGGAATCGCCATGTCTTTACTTGTTTCATCCAGCACTGCTGCCCTGCAAGCCGCGCCGTCAGCCGGCAGTGCCGTCAATAATACGAATTCAAATCCAAATGCCCAGCAGGACGGCGCCGATAACTTTGGCAAGGTCCTGGACCGTTCACTGGCCAGCGCCGACAAGCCGGCTGAAAAGGCGGCAAGCAGCGCCAAGCCAGCCGACCGCGCAGCGCCGCGGCGCCAGGCGAGCAGCGACAAGGAGCAGGATCCAGGCGCCGTACCGGCTCTGGCTTTCCTGGTCTTGCCGCAGGCTGGCGTGAAAGCTATTGAGGCCAATCCGCAATCCGGCAGCGATGGCCCGCCACCATCGGCGGCAGCGGGCCAGCTCAACGCGGCAATTGCCGCCGCTGGCGGCAAACCTGCTGTCGCAGCTGCATCAACCGTAGCCGCAGAGACTCCTGATGCGGACATTGCCCCGGCTGGAACGACCCTGCCTGCCCCGGCTCAGCTAGCGACGCAAACCGGCCCCGCTGACGCTGCGCCATCCAGGCCAAACGCCGCGGCGCGCAAGGAAAGCGTCAGCGGCGAATACGCCAATGTGACGCAAAATGCGCAGCAGCTGGCCAGCCAGGTTGGGACAGCCAGCAACGCCGGCCAGCAAGCAACACAAGATGATGCCCACGCAAACAAGCACGACCAGCTGGAAAAACCAGAACGGCAGGACAGCCTGGCCGCGGTCAAGACCACGGCCGGACCAGCAGGCGTCAGCGCCAATACGAATGGCAATGAGATCGGCACGACCAAGGCAGCCGCCGGCAGCCAGCCGGACCTCGCCGTCACGACGCAGGCGAATCCGGCGGTAGCGCACAATCTGGTCGCGGCAACCACAGCCGCAGCCAGCCCGCCGCCGGCTGCCGTCAAGCTGGCGCTGTTGCCGGCGATCGGCAGCGACGGCTGGGGGGCGGCGCTTGGCAAGCAAGTCGTCTGGATGGGCAATACCAACAACCAGAGCGCGGAGCTGCACCTCAACCCGCCCGACCTGGGGCCGCTGAAAGTCACGTTGACCATCAGCGACAACCAGGCGCAAGCCATGTTTGTTTCCGCCCACCAGTCGGTGCGCACGGCGCTGGAAGCCGCCCTGCCGCAGCTGCGCAACAGCCTGGCCGAAAGCGGCATCAGCCTGGGCAACACATCGGTCAGCGCCGATGCCCAGCAACCGCAGCAACAGCAGCAAGGGGCATTTACCCAGCACCAGGGCAGCCACAGGGGATCGGGCAGCCAGTTCCAGGCCGGTCCAACGGTCAGCGAACTGAATGCAAAAGCGGAGCGCAACGCTGCCGCCGCCGGCAGGAACGGCAACGGCAAGGTGGATATTTTTGCCTGACAGAAAAAAAAATAGAAGTTCCGGGCGCAACAAATGCAGGATCTGAAGCGCTTTCTCCCTTTATATCAGCAGATGGTTCGAGGCCTTTTTGGCAAAGAATGGACGCTGGAATCTGATGCAGGAAAAACCCATGGCAACCATCACCAACGAAGCAGTGGCAGCACCTAAAAAAAGCAAGCTTGGACTGATCCTGATCGTGCTCACCGCCGCCCTGGCCGCGGCCGGAGCTGCTTATTATTTCACCATCATGCAGCCAGCCAGCAAGAGCGTCGCCGCGCCGGTCCCGGAAACGCCGATCTTTGTCGCCCTCGATCCGTTTACCGTCAACCTGCAGGCGGACGACCGCGATCGTTTCCTGCATATCGGCCTGACCTTGAAAGTGGCGGACGCCAAAAGCCAGGCCCAGATCGTCGAGTACCTGCCGGAGACGCGCAGCCGCATCCTCAGCCTGTTGTCGAACCGCGATCCGAATTCACTGATCACCGCCGACGACAAGAGCAAGCTCGCCGCCGAAATCCTCAAGGCATTGAACAAACCCCTGGCCAGCAGCCAGCCGCCGCAGCACATCATCAATGTGTTGTTTACCGCCTTCGTGGTGCAGTAAAACCGAGACCCAGCTATGGCTTATGAACAGCTACTGTCTCAGGACGAAGTAGATGCACTGCTGCAAGGCGTCACCGGCGAGACCGATGCCGCCGCGGCGCCGGCTCCGAATCCGGAAGGCGTGCAGGCCTACAATCTCGGCACCCAGGAACGTATCGTGCGCGGCCGCATGCATACGCTGGAAATCATCAACGAGCGTTTTGCGCGCCAGCTGCGCAGTTCCCTGTTCAATTTCATGCGCCGCAGCGCTGACATTTCGGTAGGCGCGGTGCATGTCCAGAAGTACAGCGAATTCATCCGCCACCTGCCGGTGCCAGCCAACATCAACCTGCTGCACATGAAACCGTTGCGCGGCACGGCGCTGTTCGTGTTCGATCCGAACCTGGTGTTCCTGGTGGTCGACAACCTGTTCGGCGGCGACGGTCGTTTCCACATGCGGGTCGAGGGTCGCGATTTCACCCAGACCGAACAGCGCATCATCACTCGCCTGCTGAACCTGGCGCTGGACAGTTACGGCAGCGCCTGGAATCCGATCTATCCGCTCGAATTCGAATACGTGCGGGCGGAGATGCACACCAAGTTCGCCAATATCGCTACGCCCAACGAAGTGGTGGTGAACACCACTTTCCACATCGAGTTCGGTCCCATCGGCGGCGCCCTGCATATCTGCATCCCGTATTCGATGATAGAGCCGATACGCGACCTGCTGTCCAACCCGGTGCAGGACGAGGTCGAAGTCGACAAGCGCTGGGTCAAGCAGCTGTCGCAGCAGGTGCAAAGCGCCGATGTGCAGCTGAAGGTCGATTTCATGAACATCCCGTCGACCATAGGCCAGCTCCTGAAACTGAAAGTCGGCGACGTCCTGCCGATAGAAATGCCGGAAACAATCGTGGCCAAGGTCGATGGCGTGCCGGTGATGGAATGCGGCTACGGCACCTCCAACGGCCGTTATGCGCTGCGGGTAGAAAAAATGATCAATCACCGCGAAGGTGATTTAAAAGGGAATGAACATGAGTGACGAAAACAAGCCGGACCCAAACGCCGAAGCCGCTGACGACTGGGCCAGCGCGCTCGCTGCCCAGACCGCCGCATCGCAGCCGGCGCCGGAACCGGCGCCCGCCGCCAAGGTGTTCCAGCCGCTCAGCGGCGACACCGCCGAAGTCGCCAAGACCGATATCGACATGATCCTCGACATCCCGGTGCAGATGACCGCCGAGCTGGGGCGCACCAGGATCACCATCAAGAACCTGCTGCAGCTGGCGCAAGGTTCGGTAGTCGAACTGGACGGCCTGGCCGGCGAACCGATGGATGTGCTGATCAACGGCTACCTGATCGCCCAGGGCGAGGTGGTGGTCGTCAACGACAAGTTCGGCATCCGGCTGACAGACATCATCACGCCGTCCGAACGCATACACAAGCTGAACCGATGAAATTCCCGGCCATGGTGCGGCGCGCACTGCTGCTGTTGGCATGCGTAGCCTTGCCCGCCTCTGCCATGATCGCCGCGCCTGCCGCAACCGCTGTGCCGGCCACGCCGTCATGGGGCGCGGCCGGGCTGTTGCAGGCGGCTTCCGGCCTGGCGGTGGTGCTTGCGCTGATTTTTCTTTGCGCCTGGGCGGCGCGCAGGCTGGGACTGCAAAAGCACAACAGCGGCCGCCTGGTCAAGGTGGTCGCCAGCACCGCCATCGGCCAGCGCGAACGGGTGGTGGTAGTCGAAATCGGCGGCACCTGGCTGACGCTGGGAGTGACTCCCGGACGGATTCAATCGTTGCACGCCATGCCTGCGCAGGAAATGCCGGAAGACCCCAAGCTGCCGATCAGGCAAGGCGCTATCGCTGCCGGCAATGCCGCCAATGCCTTTGCGCAAAAACTGCGAGAGTCGCTAGGCCGCAAATAGGCCCGTCTCAATATCGCACCCAGCCGCACACCATTTACCCATTAGAACCGATTGGCAGAATGCGTCCTCTCTCCTTCTTCGCGCAACACCGCAAACTGCTGACAGCGCTATTGCTGACACTGCTGCCTGCCCTCGCCGCCGCCCAGGCGCTGCCCGGCATCACCAGCACCACCGGCCCCGGCGGCAGCCAGACCTGGTCGCTCAGCGTCCAGACCATGCTGCTGCTGACTTCGCTCTCGTTCCTGCCGGCACTGCTGCTGGCGATGACCAGCTTCACCCGCATCATCATCGTGCTCGGTTTGCTGCGCACCGCGATCGGCGCCCAGAGTTCGCCGCCTAACCAGATCCTGGTCGGGCTGGCGCTGTTCCTGACCTTCTTCGTCATGTCGCCGGTATTCGACAAAGCCTACAGCGACGCCTACAAACCATTTTCAGACAACAAGATCAGCGCTGAACAGGCGCTGGAGCGCGGCATCCAGCCGTTCAAGCAGTTCATGCTGAAACAGACCCGCGAAGGCGACCTGGCGCTGTTTGCCAGGCTGGCCCAGGCGCCGCAGATGCAAGGGCCGGAAGAAGTGCCGCTGCGGATACTGGTGCCGGCGTTTGTCATCAGCGAACTGAAGACGGCGTTCCAGATCGGTTTCACCATCTTTATCCCGTTCCTGATCGTCGACCTGGTGGTGGCCAGCGTCCTGATGTCGATGGGGATGATGATGGTCCCGCCGGCCACCATTTCGCTGCCGTTCAAGCTGATGCTGTTCGTCCTGGTCGACGGCTGGCAATTGCTGATCGGCGCCCTGGCCCAAAGTTTCTATACCTGAGGTCCCGCAAAAAATGACTCCCGAATCGGTAATGACGCTCGGCTACCAGGCCATGAAAATGACGCTCCTGCTGGGCGCGCCGCTGCTGCTGGTGGCCCTGGTCAGCGGTTTGATCATCAGCCTGTTCCAGGCCGCCACTCAGATCAATGAAATGACCTTGTCGTTCATTCCCAAGCTGCTGGCGGTATGCGCCACCATGGTCATCGCCGGGCCGTGGATGCTGAACTCTATCCTGGACTACATGCGCCAGCTGTTTTCCAGCATTCCGCAGCTGGTTGGCTGATGTCGCCGGTCCTGTCGGTCACGTCCGCGCAACTGAGCGCCTGGATAGTAGCGTTTGTGTGGCCCTTCGTCAGGATGCTGGCCCTGATCAGCGCAGCTCCCATCTTCGGTGAAAAAAACGTGGCGCGCCAGGTCAAGGTCGGCCTGGCCGCATTGCTGGCGATCGCCATCGCCCCTACCCTGGGCGCCATGCCGGCGGTGCCGCTGGTCTCGGCCGGCGGCGTCTGGATCCTGATCCAGCAAGTGCTGATCGGTTCCGCCATGGGGTTTTCGATACGGCTAGTGTTTGCCGCGGTACAAGCTGCCGGCGACTATGCCGGCCTGCAGATGGGATTGTCGTTCGCTTCCTTTTTCGATCCCAGCAGCGGCGGCAACACCATGGTGCTGGCCAGCCTGCTGAACATGCTGGCGATGCTGATCTTCCTGGCGGTGGACGGCCACCTGATGGTGATCAGCACTCTGGTCGAAAGCTT
>NZ_JAQGLV010000203.1 GCF_028292705.1 Collimonas fungivorans
GTCGACCTCAAGGAACGCGGTTTCGACAAAGCCGGGCTGTACGACCCGCCAGGCGTGGGCGGCACCCATGTCATGTATGTGCTGCACCACGCCGACCGGCCGTCGCTGTATCACGGGCTGCCGGACAATCCGCGCATCAGTCCGCTGGTCGGTTTGTGGAAAGGCGCCGCCAAGCCGTTGGTGCTGGCGGGCATCGCCCTGACCGCGCTGGCAGGATTTTTCCACTATATCAAGATCGGGCCAAACGAAGTCACGGAAGAAGACGAGGCTGCGGAACGGGACGAAGCCAGTGCGGCAAAACCTGCCGCGCTGCTTACTCCGCCCGAGGCCAACGCGAACGGTCCCGACATCAACTCGCAGGATTTGCCACCATGAACAATTCCGAACGCGATGTAAAAAAAGACAGCACAAAAGACAATATTGAGCGCTACAACGCCAGGGAGCGCATCAACCACTGGATCGTTGCCATCACGTTTGTCATACTGGCGCTGTCCGGGCTGGCGCTGTTTCATCCAGCCATGTTCTGGCTCAGCTTCGTGCTGGGCGGCGGGCCATGGACGCGGATCCTGCATCCGTTCATCGGGCTGGTGATGTTCCTTTGCTTTGCGATATTGGCGCTGGGGTTCTGGCGGCACAACCTGATCGAAAAAAACGACATCGCCTGGCTAAAAGGCATACGCGACGTAGTCAACAACCGCGAAGAAAACCTGCCGCCGGTAGGCCGCTACAACGGCGGCCAGAAGCTGTTATTCTGGATGATGATTGCTTGCATGATTGGATTGCTGCTGTCCGGCATCGTCATCTGGCGCGCCTGGTTCTCCTGGATGTTCCCGATATTCGTCATCCGGGCGGCAGTCGTGCTGCATGCGTTATGCGGTTCCCTGCTTATCGTCGGCATCGTCGTGCATATCTATGCCGCGCTGTGGATCAAGGGCACGATAGGCGCCATGACGCGCGGAACGGTCAGCCGCGCCTGGGCGCGCAAGCATCACCCGGCGTGGTACCGGAAGATGACTGGTGAATAAAGGGATTAAATAAAGGGATTACTTTGCAACGCATTCTCGAACCAGGTGAAATCGAAGCGCTCGATCACAACGCCATTCCACGCATTCGCCTGCCGGAGCGGACCAGCGTGTTCGGCAGTCGCGCGCAGCGCCTGAAGCAACTCGCGGCCGGCAACGCCATCGGCGAATACCTGAGCCTGATGGCGGTGCTGGTAGAAGCTCAGCAACTGGCCTTGGACAAACTGGCCGGCGAACCGAACGACCATGCCCGGGATCAGGCCCGCATCAATCTCGCAAACACGCATTTGATGCCGCTGATCCTGGCCACGGACCAGGTGCGCAGCCCGCATTGGCAAGCGGTTTTGGCGCAGTTGCTGCAGCATTTGCTTGAGCACCTCGCGATAGCGGGCGGCGTCCCGGTGGCCGTAACGCAACTGATAGCACGTATCCGGCAAAGCAGCGCCAACCAGCGCGACAGCCAGGCCGAAGCCATCCTGCACGGCAACAACGAGATTGTCGATCCTGCCACGGCACCGTTCTATGCCGCGGCCTTGCAAGTGGTGTGCTGCGATCTTGTAACCCGTTTCAGCGAACGCGACGTACCGCTGCTCGATACGCCCGGCCTGTGTCCATGCTGCGGCTCGCTGCCGGTGGCCAGCGTGGTGCGGATGGATGGACAGTCGCAGGGCCATCGTTATTTACAATGCAGCATGTGCGCCGCCGAATGGCATATGGTGCGCATCAAGTGCAGCCATTGCGACTCCACGAAAGGCATTGCGTACCAGGTCATAGAAGACGGCCCGGTAGCCATCAAGGCGGAAACCTGCGACGAATGCCATAGCTGGCTTAAAATCTTCTACCAGGAAAAAGATCCCTATATCGAACCGCTGGCCGATGACCTGGCCAGCATAGCCCTGGACCTGCTGATGGGTGAAACTGCTTACGCACGCCGGCGCGGCAACCCCTTGCTCTGGCAATCCATGGAGAATTGAATGGCTGCTGCAATCACGCCTGCCGGGACAGCCGCCACTTCGACAGCCTCCGCCAGCGACATTCCCTCGGTGGACCGGATCCTGAACCTGGCAGACATCAAACCATTGCTGGCGCTGTACGGGCGCACCCAGCTGACCGCAGCGCTGCGCAAACACCTGGACAAGCTGAGAGCCGATGCGCTGGCAGGCAAACTGATACCGGCAGACGTCGATGACTCGCAGCTGATCGACATTCTTGAGAAACAACTGGCAGCTGCCAGCCGGCTGCACCTGCGTGCATTGTTCAACCTTACCGGCACCGTGCTGCATACCAACCTCGGCCGCGCCCTGTTGCCGGACGAAGCGGTGCAAGCGGTGGTCAGTGCGCTGACATCTCCCGGCAATCTCGAATTCGACCTCGAAACCGGCGGCCGCGGCGACCGCGACAGCCTGGTCGAAGATGTGCTGTGCGAACTGACCGGCGCCGAAGCCGCCACCGTGGTCAACAACAACGCGGCCGCGGTGCTGCTGATGCTCAATGCGCTGGCGCAGAAAAAGGAAGTCATCGTTTCGCGCGGCGAGCTGGTCGAGATTGGCGGCGCATTCCGCATTCCGGACATCATGCAGCGCGCGGGCGCAAAGCTGGTTGAAATCGGCACCACCAACCGCACCCATCCAGCGGATTACGCCAACGCCATCACACCGCGCAGTGCGATGCTGATGAAAGTCCATTGCAGCAATTACGCCATCAGCGGCTTCACCCGCAGCGTGGAAGTGAGCACGCTGGCGGAACTGGCGCGGCCGCACGGGCTGCCTGTGACAGTCGACCTTGGCAGCGGCACCCTGGTGGACCTGACGCAGTGGGGCTTGCCTGGAGAAACCACGGTGCGGGAAACCATCCGCCAAGGCGCCGACCTGGTCACCTTCAGCGGCGACAAGCTGCTGGGCGGGCCGCAGGCCGGATTGATCGTCGGCCGCGCCGACCTGATACGCCGCATCAAGAAAAATCCGCTGAAGCGCGCGCTGCGCGTCGGCAAACTCACCCTGGCTGCACTGGAACCGGTGCTGCGGCTGTACCTGGCGCCGGAATTCCTGGCGGAACGCCTGACGACGCTGCGCCTGCTTACCCGCAGCCAGCCGGTGATCAAAGCGCAGGCCGAGCGCCTGCTGCCGACGCTGCAGAACGTGCTCGGAACCCACTATACCGTCACCGCCGAAGCAATGTTCAGCCAGATCGGCAGCGGCGCCCTGCCCGTCGATCAGTTGCCTAGCCATGGCCTGGTGGTTCGTGCCGGGAATGCCGCCAACGGCGGCAAGCGCCACGGCCGCGCGCTCGACAAGCTGGAAAAAGCCCTGCGCCAGCTGCCGCGCCCTGTCATAGGACGGATCGCCAACGACGCGCTGTGGCTGGATTGCCGCTGCCTGGAGCAGCAAGACGAAGCCCTGTTCAGCACGCAGCTGCAAGGCCTGTCCATATGATCGTCGGCACCGCCGGGCATATCGATCACGGCAAGACTACACTCATCAAGGCGCTGACCGGCGTCAACACCGACCGCCTCAAGGAGGAGCAGGCCCGGGGCATTTCGATTGAACTGGGCTATGCCTATACACCGCTGCCGAACGGCGAGGTGCTGGGATTTATCGACGTGCCCGGCCACGAACGCCTGGTGCATACGATGGTGGCCGGCGCGTCCGGCATCGACTTTGCGTTGCTGGTGATCGCTGCCGATGACGGCGTCATGCCACAGACGCGCGAGCATCTGGAAATCCTGCAGTGGCTGGGCATCAGCACCGGTGCGGTGGCATTGACCAAGACCGACCGCGTCGATGCAGCGCGTATAACAGAAGTCACCAGCGAAATTCGCGAGTTGCTGGCGGCCACCAAGCTGGCAGACGCGCCGGTCTTCGCCGTCGCGGCGCATCATGCGCAAGATGCCGGAACCACCGCCCTGCAGCATCACTTGCACCAGGTCGCGCAACACATGCCGCCGCGCCGCGATGACGGCCTGTTCAGGCTGGCCATCGATCGCGTATTTACCCTCGCCGGGCACGGCACGGTGGTGACCGGCACCGTTTTCTCCGGCCAGGCCCAGGTTGGCGATCACCTGGCATTGATGCCGGCCGGCGATACCGTGCGGGTGCGCAGCCTGCATGTGCAAAACCGCCCTGCCGCCAGCGGCCACGCCGGGCAGCGTTGCGCGCTCAACCTGAGCGGCATCGACAAGGACGCCATCAAACGCGGCGACTGGCTGGCTGCCCCGTCCGCCATGACAGCATCGACCAGGATGGATGTGGAACTCCAGCTGTCGGCCCATGCCGGCGTATTGCTGCGCAACCGTTCTCCCCTGCATGTGCACCTGGGCACCTTGCATCAGGTCGCCCAGGCCGCGCTGCTGGAAGGGAATACACTGGCTCCCGGCAGCCGCAGCAGGGTGCAGCTGCTATTCGAATCGCCTGTCTGCGCCATTCCCGGCGATCGATTCATCGTCCGCAATGCGCAGGCAAACATGACGATAGGCGGCGGCCACGTGCTGGACCCGCTTGCTCCAGCGCGCAAACGCCGCGCGCCAGAGCGCCAGGCATGGCTCGACGCCATGCAGCAGATGCTGGACGGAGCCGGCGTCAGCGCCTTGCTGCAAGCCGCTTCGCCCGGCGGCATGCGCCTGTCCACGCTGATGCAGCTCAGCGGACTGCCATCGGCTGCGTTGCAACTGCCGGAAGGTGCGCGATCCATTGCGATCAATTCACAAGAGCAGGATAACTTTGTCATGCTGCCGGCGCAGTGGAAGTCTTTAAGAACGCTGGCGGTAACTGCCCTCACGGATTTTCATGCGCGCTTTCCTGATGAACAGGGTGTGGATGCCGCGCGCCTGAGGCGCATGGCGCTGCCGGCGCTGGACAATGCGCTATGGCAGGCAGTCATCGGCTCACTCATCAGCGAGGCGGCGATCCAGCGTAGCGGACCATGGCTGCACCTGCCGCAACATGCGGTGTCGCTGTCGGCCAGCGAGCAGGCGCTAGCGCAGCAACTGTTGCCGACGCTGGCAGCGGCAGGATTCGATCCGCCCTGGGTGCGTGAGCTGGCGCAGGCGCATAAAATTCCAGAGGAACAGATGCGGCTGCTGCTACGTAAATTGCTGCGGCAAGGGCTGGTATATCAAGTTGAACGTGACCTGTTCTATCACCATGATCGCGTGCGTGAGCTGGCCGCACTGCTGGCAGGCCTGACAACTGAACGAAAATCAGGACAAGGCACTAGCGCGACTGCCGGAGTGAACGCCGCACAGTGGCGCGATGCTACAGGACTGGGACGCAAGCGCGCCATCCAGATCCTGGAATTTTTTGACCGCGTAGGTTACACCCGCCGTGTGCGGGATGCGCACGCATTGCGCGATGGCGAGGCTGCCTGGCCGGGATGGCGCGAGCATACAGAATCAGGATAAGATAGAGCGCCATAATCAAGGAAGGCACACGTATCCGGTGATGCGGCCGGGCTTCAAACCCGGTGGGGG
>NZ_JAQGLV010000270.1 GCF_028292705.1 Collimonas fungivorans
CTGTCGCGCGACTTCGCATATACAGTTGAGGTGCTGGCAGATGACGCCAGCATTCCGCTCAAGGATATCCAGGGCAAGATGGTGACCGTTGAACTGGTGCGCGGCGACGGCAGCCTGCGCTATTTCAACGGCTATGTCTTCGAATTCCGATTGGCCAAGACCGATGGCAGCGTGGCGTTTTACTCAATGGTCCTGAAGCCGTGGCTGGCCTATCTCCGGCTCCGGAAAAATAATCTTCTGTTCCACAGTAAGACCCTGCGTGAGCAGACCCAAGACATCTTCAGCGATTACGGCAAGCATGCCGACTGGGATTCGCAGGTCAAGGGCAACGACCTGCCGTTCACCATGGCTTGCCAGTTTGACGAATCCGATCACAACTATCTGCACCGCCGCTGGGAAGCCGCCGGCTGGCACTACTGGTATGAACATTCCGAGAACGGGCATCAGCTGGTTCTGTCGGACGATTCCACGCAGGCCGAACCGATTGCCGGCAACAGCTCGGAAATCCACTTCCAGCGCCACGCCGGCGCGCAGGAAGAAGACGCCATCGGCGAATGGACTCCGGTGCGGCAGATCGTCCAGTCGCGGGTTGCCTTGTCGGGATTTAATTTCAAGGCGCCGATTCCGGCCAACCTTGATATCCCCACCATCAACCAGCAAGGCGACGTGCTCGATGTCGAGTCATATGAATATGCAGGCGCATACGGCTTCAAGGACCGCCAGGACGGCGACGCCATGGCCAAGCGGCAGATGGAGCAGATCGAAGCCAGCGGCAAGCACGTGGCGGCGGCAGGCAACAGCCGGTTCGCTGCGCCCGGGCGTTCGTTTCTGCTGACCGGTCACTTCAATCTCGGTTCATCCGACCAGGCCGCGGGATCGGGCAAGAACGAGTTCCTGATCGTCAGCGTGGTCCATAGCGCCAGCAACAATTACCTGCAGCAGGCCGATGCGGTGGCTGCCTATGACAACCGCCTGATCTGCATACGCAAGAGCATCCCATGGCGTCCGGCGCGCGGTTTCAATAGCGTCGACACCAGGATCCAGGCGCCGCAAACGGCGACTGTAGTGGGACCTTCCGGGCAGGATGTCTATGTCGACGAATACGCCAGGGTCAGGCTGCAATTCCATTGGGACCGCATCGGCGTCAATGACGAAAAGAGCTCGGCCTGGGTGCGCGTCGCCAGTTCGTGGGCCGGCAGCGACCTCGGCTCCATCTCCACGCCGCGCATCGGTTCCGAATGCATCGTCCAGTGGCTGGACGGCAATCCGGATCATCCGATCATTACCGGTGCTGTCTACAACCAGCAGAACATGCCGCCATGGCAGCTGGCCGACCAGCAGGTATTGACCGGCTTGCGCAGCCGCGAGTTCGGCACCGGCGGCAGCGGGCGCAGCAATCACCTGATCCTGGATGACAGCAACGGCAAGATCCAGGCGCAGTTGAAAAGCGACCATCAGCACAGCCAGCTTTCCCTCGGCAATATCACGCGCATCGAAGACAATGCCGGCCGCAAGGATTTCCGCGGCGAGGGATGGGAGCTGCGCACCGACGGCCACGGCGTCGCCCGCTCAGCCAAAGGCATGCTGATTACTACCGAGGCCCGCGTCAATGCGGCTTCGCATATCAAGGACATGGGCGAAACGGTGCAACGTTTGTCGCAGGCTACAGATGGCCATCAGGCGCTGGCCGAATTGGCCGAGCAGAGCGGGGCCCAGGAAGCGCCTGCACAGCAAACCAATGTTGCGCAGGCGCTCAAAGGCCAGAACGAGGCAATCCGAGGCGGCGCTGCCGGAGGTGAAGACAGTTTTCCTGAGTTGGCGGCGCCGCATCTGGTATTGACCAGTCCGGCGGGGATTGAAACGACGACAGCGCAATCGATGCATATCGCCAGCACCCAGCACACCGCGATCAGCTCCGGCAAGAGCCTGTCGATCGCCAGCGGCGACAGCATGTTTGCCAGCGTTGCCCAGACGTTCCGCCTGTTTGTCCACAAGGCCGGCATGAAAATGATCGCAGCGGCAGGCGACATCGACATGAAGGCGCTGTCGAACAACATCAACCTGCTGGCCAAGATGAATATCAGCGTTACTGCCGAGCGCATCACCATCACGGCCAAGGAAGAAGTCCTGATCAACGGCGGCGGCAGCTACGTCAAGCACAATGCCGGCGGCATCGAATACGGCACCAACGGCCCGCACTTGGTGCACGCCGCGAGCCGCAGCTGGCCCGGCCCGCAAAGCCTGCCGGTCAAGACCCAGCCGGACATCTGCGTCAGCTGCATGCAGGAAGCGAATCAGCAGGCTTCCACGTTGACCAAGCGTCTCTGAATGGATATCGCATGAGCGCTCCGTTACACGCAATTCCCGATCCGGCAGAATCGACGCCGCTGCATGACCCGCAGCAATTCCTGGACGAAGTCGCGCAGGCGCTAAGCCACGATTTGCGCATTCTGCTGCAGCCGCCGCGCAGCGCTCAGTGCTACGCGCTGATCAACGCTGGACAATGCGCGCTAGGCAGCATCGCCAAACTCATTGCCGACCACGAACTCGATGCCGAGCCTTTATTCGCGCATACCGCAGAGGATGCTCACGTCGACCAGGGGCCATGGCTGTTGCGTCTGCCGCCGCAGCCTTCGGACGTTTTGCTGCTGCGCTTGGCTGCCGATGCCGGCAGTAAACAGGCGCTCAGCGTGATCGCCAGCCCGCTGCGCAATCATGTACTTTGCGCCCACCTGCGCAGCTGGTTCAACGGCCTGCTGGAAGACAAGTCGCAAGTGCTGATGCGTTATTTCGATCCACGCATCGGCCTGGACATGGTGCAATGCTGGCCGCAGCCGGTGCGCCAGCAATTCCTCAGCGCAGTGCAGTGGTGGGCAAGCTGGGACCATCTGTTCATGCCGCGGATCATTCGCGGTGCAGCCCAGCCGCAGCCGGCTGCGTTAAGCGAACCGCTCGAAATCGGCGGCGAACTGCAGCTGGCGCTGGATCGCCTGAACCACGCCGAACGGTTGCAGGCTCTGATCCTGAAAGAAGATACCGACCCCGGCGAGCTTGACCACATTGCTCCGCCTTTGCAGCGTGTGATTGCCCATCTCCAGCTGAAGCGGGCCGAACAGCTGGATTTGAACGAGTGGAGCGACCAACGGCTGCTGATCGCGCTTGGCTTGCGGATGCACCCGCAAGCTTGCGACGAGCCCCGGCTGAACGCGTTGCTGCGCGCCAGCGCCGCTGCAAAGGAATCGATCGCTGCCGTCATCGGGCGCATGCCCGCGGCGTATTGGGAAGAGCAGCAGGCTGACGCGCCGCGCAGCCTGGCTCTCCTCTCTGAAAAAATACTGACCCCGTTACGCATGCGCCGCGCTGGCAACGCATCCAGCCACCCGCTAGCGTCATTGGCCTAACACTTTTATCCGGACTCTTACATGGCTGATATCTCTTCAAGCGTAGCAAATGCCTCCAGCGGCAAGAACCAGGATCCCGGCGTTACCGAGTGCGAAAAAGACCCGCCTATCAGTGCTGTCATTCTTTACCCCAGCCTCGGCACGCCGTTGATCTTGGCGCCTGGGCAAACCAAGTGCAGCATTTTCCTGGGGGCGGCTGCCGAGGCGCGTACCCATTTCACCATCGATGAACAGACCAAGCAGGCGCACACCATCCATTGCGCGACTGACCGCCATCTGCGTCTGTATGACATCCAGAAGAAGGACACAACGACCGATACCACTCAGGGCACGCTGTTTGGGGATGGCAAGACTTTTACCAAGGCCAAAGCCGCCATCAACGGCTGGCTGGTGGGCGATTTCGCTGCCGGAGCCCTGATCAAGAACCGCCACGGCCAGCCGTTTGCCACGATTTCAACCCAGGCCGCCGAAGTGTACCGGGGTCTAAGCCATGTCTACGAAATCGAGATAGACCTGACGCAGGGGCCGTTTACCGGCATCGGTACCGATGCCTTCAAAACGTTTGCCTGGATGGTGGAAATTGATGGGGAGCATGCCCGCCATCAGGAATATCAAGGAGTTACCCATGTCGAAGGACAGGACATGTACATCCACGATTTTCTGCACAACCAGAAAAATGCCGCCGCCAACCATTTTGCGCGGCCCTATGAATTCAATCTGGATAATTTCCAGGCAACGGGCCTGCCGGCGCAGAGGACCGACCGGCTGATGAGCTGGCATCCGGTCATTCGCGGCAAGAGCGACACGCTCAAGATAGGCCATCTGTCGGATGTGCATGTGAACGTGCGCCACAATGCGTTGGCGCAATCTCCGGCCCGCGTGATCGAAGACGATGCGGCAGGCGCATTGGCAGACAAGGTCGGCGGCAAGGTGTGCAACAGTTTCATGGCCCTCAAGGATCTGTTCGAGCAATTCGGCAAGGGCGAGAACCGTGCCGATGCGATCTTCCTGACCGGTGACTTGATCGACTTCAACCGCAATATCGATCCCGACAAGGCGGGGGCGTCCATTGGCGACCAATGGAAAAATTTCAACGTGCTCGGCAAGCTCGATGACAAGAACCTGTACAAGCGCGGCATGGACGATATGCTGATGTACAGCCTGGTGCGGCACTCTTACCGGGAATTGACGCTCCCCGTTTTCATGACGACCGGTAATCACGAGGCGTATGACGTGCCCTACGGAGTCAGCCCGCGCGCCGACTCCAGCCTGAGCACCTGGTCTAACAAGATGGGGCGGATGGAAGAGATGGCAGCCGGCATGTCGCCTGTGATGCCAACGATCAAGCGCGACGGATGGTGGTTCAAAACCTCTTCACGAGAGGAGCAGTTAGCGGATCTGCGCAAGGACGTTGAGGCAGCCAGCGAGTGGATTGAAGGCAAGGCCAACGAAGGGATTGCCGCCGACCACAACATGACCATCTATGAAGCGACGCTGGCTTACGGTCCTACCTATGGGCAAATTTACACGGCCAGGAATTTTCACGCGGACAATTTCGACTGGTTCAGCGCTCTGTTCACGCCGCTGTCGGATTTTGTCATTCCATACGGCGCGAAACCGGAAGATCCGGCCGGCAAAGATGCAAAGCAGGTACTGTGCGGCCTGGAATGGGGCAACGGCGAGGTCTACATCAACTTGAGCATGGAAAAAGTAAAGGGGATGGCGGGTGACCGGATCTGGCGCCAGAGCAGCAGCCCTGATGCGCAAGGCAGCGCGGTATTGCCCCGTGCCACCCATTCGATTAATGAGCAGCAGAAGCATATTCTTAATTCTGCCGGGCTATACAAGCAGAACTCCAAGGCAAAGCTGCTGGTGGCGACCCATTTCACCATCATCAACTACAACAAATCGCCGCTGAATGCCAAGCTCAGCATCACGCCGTTTGACAGAGTGCTGTCGGAAGGGCAGGTCCGTGTCGTCGATACGCCAGCCTTTAATGACGCCAATTTCGGCACGTGTGAAAAGAATCTCAAGTGGTATTTCGATACCTGTGTCTTTGTCGACGATACGCGGCGCGTCAACCATCACCTGTCTGGCCATAGCCATCGTTCGGGACTCTATCAGCCGACGCCCGAAGACCGCCCTAACATGTTGAGACGGGCCAATATTGCTAATGGGCGTGACCCCGGGCTGCACGGAGAGCAAAAAAGTTCGGACCAGCACACCAATTTTATCGTCAGCAGCTGCGGCGGTCCGATCGGCGTGCAAAACCTGTATGGCGAGCTCAATGGCTGGACCCTGCGTCCGCCTAGCGGAACCTTGCTGGATGCCCAGGGCGGGGCGATTAAACAAGTCAAGACCAGCGACCCTAAAAAGAACACGCAGCCGCGCTTGTGCGTGGCGCTCGACTATCTGGCCGTCATGAGCCGTGGCGACAGCGACATAGCCATGCCGCTGAGTTTCATGTGCAGCGACTTCAAGCCTGGGCAGGCGCTTTTTTCCCGCACTGTGGATGTTACTCTTAGCGACCAGATGACCGGGTTGGCGTGCATTACTGGAATGAACATATGGGTATTTGTCGGGGGACGGGATGAAGAAACAGGCGATGCAAAAAAAGCCTGGCACCGGCTCACGCCATCTTTCTCGGATGCGCCAAAGCAATTGTTTGAGTCTTCCAGCGGCGGCAAAAAGCGCCTGACGTTTAGCGCATCGGATCTGAACGTGCTGGATAGCGCATTCAGGGCAAATGGCGGGATAAAAATCCCGCAAGCTTTTTGCGAAGTCCAGCTGAAGAAACCAACCGTTGCCGCTGGCCAGCCCGATTGGGGAAAAGACATGAATTTCAGCGATTCGTGGGTATTTCCGCTGGAGATTCAATTTAGAATAACGGGAATCGGAGCCGTGCCGTCTATCGGCAGGGCGCCCGGGGAACGGGGCGAAGTGCCGGATTGGGGATGGTTATTTAAGACCTACCGAAACGGCCCGGGGAACAGTTATCCGGATCCTCAAAAAGTCATTAAAGGCTGAACATGATAATCATAGCTTCACGGCGGAGTTTTCTGCGCCGTGTCAGTGTTTTTGCTTTGAGTCTAACCAACATAACGGGATGTAATGCCATGAGCAGCAAAAAACCAATTGGCGAATTTGGAAAAATTTTTGACTACCTGCAGAATCCGGAGCTTCGACAGAAGGAGACTGGCGACGCGCTCATAACAATTAGTAGCGCCTCATTTGGCGGCGCTGAATTTCATGGGCAGACATGGCGCAACATCCGTTTTGTCGACTGTGATTTTGCAAGCTCATATGCCCTCAAATTGAAAGGCAGCGAAGATCTGCAATTCGACAGTTGCCGCTTTGGCGGCATTTTGGGATTTGGCAAAATGACTCGGGTCCAGTTTTCCAAATGCGCGGGTGTCGGCAAGCTGAATCTGATCGGCGATCAGGGCAGCACGAAAGTCCGTTTCGAAGACTGTAAATTTCAGGGCGACGACGCTGATCAGAACCATTTTGGCGCATTGGGAACCGAAGGTGAAACGGAGTTCACGCGTTGCCAGTTCAAGTACATGAGTATTTACGGCGATACCAAGCTGACTATTCGGGACTGTCAATTCGAAAATGTCGACTGCCCGATAGATGCGGCGACAGGCGGCTCTGAAGTTCTTATAGAGAATTCCAAGTTGCGTGGAAATTTTGATATGCGTCCTGCCGCCTTTTTATCTCTCACCATTCGCAATACCGTCATTGATAACATCGACCTTTCCGAGGCCACAGTCAAGGGCGACGTGCTGATGGAATCTTTGGATGCAGGTTATGTCAATGCCTTGTTTGGATCAGCGGCAAGCCTGACCATACGGAACAGCCAGATCAAGGGGAACGGGCGCGACGTATTCCAGACTTCGCCTGCCAAGATCGTGCGTATCGACATCGATAATGTCACGTTTGGCAAAGCCGGCGAAGCGGTGTTTATTGGCGGAGGTTTTTCCAGCAAGAAGGAGATAGCACGCGTCAATCAGTCCTTGCGCCTTCATAATTGCAAGATTCCTGTGCTGGCATCGAATCATATAAATACTGCAAACCTGATTCTCGATAATTGCGCCATCCAGGAAGCCAGTTTCAAGGAAAGCCGCATCAGCAGGCTGGACATCAAGAATACCAAGATCCTCGAAAGGCTTGATTTCACGAATACGCAAGTCGAAACGCAAGATTTAACGACGCTGGCTCCGTATAAAGGACGCGTTGATAAATTAGAAGGATCAAATGTAAAGCTGCCGGGTTAAGGCGAACGAACGGTTGATTCTATAATTTTTAGATCGGAAAAACACGATGATGGAAACGGGTGAAGCCCATGCAAGCTGGCTGAGTTTATTGCCGGTTCTGCTGGTGCTGTTGGTGCTGGCATTGCTTGTGTGGATCGTCAAAATCGCCAAGTCAGCGAAAAAGCAAGAATCGAGCGCGCAGGATGCAAAGACCGGCGCCCGCACGTGGGATTGGATATTGCGCGGAATTGGCTTGTCGCTATTGGTTGGTGTCGCCTTTATTGTATTAACCGTCGTCTTGGGCCGTTCCATTAATTCGGCGGCCGTAGCTCCTTTCATTCCGCCGTTATTTACCCTTTTATTCATAGGATGGCGGCGCATGATGGGGATGGTGGCAGAGAACGTGGATTCTGCCGCCCCAGCCTCGCGCCCGAATACATGGATCTGGTTGCTGGTGGCAATCGGATTGTTTCTGTTTTTCTGGCTGGCGTCGGTGAATATCGTCTATGTTTTTTATCTGACCCTGCCTGCGCTGATAATCGCCGCATGGTATTGCGCCAGGCGGCAATGGCGGAAAGAGGCTTATCTGGCAGTAGGCAGTGCCATTGCCTTCCCGTTTGTAGGCCTCGGCCTTATGGTGGCGATGAACGTGCTGTCCATGTATTCTGGTTCTTATAGATGAATATGGGATCGAATGAGGCAGTGAAATAATTGGCGCTGCGTGCTAGGCTTAATGTAGTTGGATTATTTTTTCGGGATAAATCATGGCTCTAAAAATCATCGTCGTGGGCGACTCAACCAGTCATGGCGGTCATGTGATCAGCGGTTCTCCCACGCACAACATACTGGACAAGCCGATTGCACGGCTGGGCGACCTGGTCGAATGTCCGCTGGTCTATCCTGGCGGGAAGCCACATGGCGTCAATAAAATTATTGAAGGGCATTCTACATTTATTCTTGACGGAATTCCTGTTGCGCTGGAAGGTCACAAAACGGAATGCGGTTGTACGCTGATTGGCAGTATCGGTGCTACCGTAGGATAAATATATCCTTCCCCATCGTCTGGCACAGCCCAGAACCGGCTTATTCAATAATGGCCGCAGCTTCTTCCGCTGCGGTCATCAAGTTACTACACTCCTGGTGCCACGATGGCCTTAACCCTTGGTGTTGCCAAGGTCTATGCTCGGTTTCTTCGCAATCGAAGTCCATTTCCATATAACAGGATCCTAGATTTGTACTGTATAAGTTGAATCTCATACGGATAGTAATTGCTGCGAGTCAAGATTCGAAACAGGGGGCGATATGGATTTAGGTATTCTGGTGTATGTCGACAATAGGAAAGAAACGATTGAGGAGTTTCATTGGCTTTACAAAAGCATGATTTTTTCCAATTTATTTTCCCGTGCCGATATCATCGCCGTATGCCATCCCGAAGCAATAAGTTCTCTGCCAAAAGACGAAAAAATCATAGTCATACCAGGCGCACCGTACGCCGACAATAATAGCGAATGGGCTGGATATGGCTATATCAATTCCATTGCCAATTTGTGTGAGCAACCGGTTCTTGAAATATGCAAAAAGTATAAATTTATTCTAAAAACAGATTGCGATACATTCGTGACACCCGCACTGGCTGGCTTTTCTCCAACAGGCTTGTGCTTTGGATTCGGCGCTTATGCATAC
>NZ_JAQGLV010000327.1 GCF_028292705.1 Collimonas fungivorans
TCGTCGCCATCGCCTGGATTTACGTCGTCTTCATGATGGCAATTACAGAGGCTACTCCAGTTGCCGGTGTGATGACGTTTTTGCTGTACGGTGTTTTTCCTTTGACAATTGTTTTATACCTGATGGGTACGCCGCAGCGCAAGAGAAATCGTCAGCGTGCTGAAAATTCTGACAGGCTGGCGGCACAGCAAAAAGCTGCCTCGGCGGTTCCTGCACCGGTCCCGCAAGATAATACGGAAGCAAAGAAACAATAAGCGGCATCGCTCATCGCAGCCAGCTACTTCAGCCAGATCAGCGAAGCCATGCGGCCAGTCACATGGTCGCGGCGGTAGGAATAAAAATTCCTGTCGCTGACCGTGCACAATCCGCCGCCATGGATATTCTGCACATCCGCCTGGCGCAACGCAAGCCGCGCCAGCTGATAAATGTCCGCCAGATATTTACCGGGCCGCTGTGCGATCGGCTTAAAGCAGGCTTCGGTTTCCAGCCTTGCCCGGCCAGCTTCCGCAGCCTCGGCGAATGCCGCCAGCACGTCGGCGCCGACCTCGAATCTTTCGGGACCGATGGCGGCGCCCAGCCATGCTGAAATCGCCCCGGCGCCGGCGGCGCGCATGCGGGCCACGGTATTTTGCAGCACTCCTCCCTGCAGGCCGCGCCAGCCGGCATGCGCGGCGCCGACCACGGCGCCGTTCACATCGGCAAACAAGACCGGCAGGCAATCGGCGGTCTGGATCGCGCACACCACGCCTGGCCGGGCGGCAATGGCGGCATCCGCCTCGACGCCGCCGGCAGTGGCGCCGGCGTCAACCACATGATGTCCATGGACTTGCGTCAGCCACAGCGGCGATGCCGGCAGCAGGATATCCAGCTGCGCACGGTTGGATTCGACCGCCGCCAGCTGGTCGCCGACGTGACTCCCGAAATTCAGGCCACCGCCGCCGTTGCCGTCGTCATACGGCCCCTGGCTGGCGCCGCCGCCGCGCAGGGTGGCACAAGCGCCGACATTGGGCGGCAATCCAGGCCAGTCCGGAATAATCAATTGCATGCGCCGAATTTTCCCTTCTTTCCATTTAACTCACAAAACCGCCCGATAACCCTGGCCTACGCCTACCCGGCCGAACTTATTCCGGCACGCTCATGCCGGCACGCACCAGCAGCGCGGCGAAATCCTCCGGCAGCGGTGCAAACCATTCACAAGCCTTGCCGCTGCTCGGATGGATCAGGCCCAGGCGCGATGCCTGCAGGGCCTGGCGCGGGAAAGCCGGCATCAGATGTTGCTTGCCGTACAAGGCGTCGCCCACCAGAGAGAAACCAAGCGACTGCATGTGGACGCGGATCTGGTGGGTACGCCCAGTTTCCAAGCGACAACCCATCAGGCTGACCGGACGCCGCTCCAGCAAGCCGGTCGCCAGCCGCTGGTAGTGGGTGATGGCCGGCTTGGCGATCAGGCTTTCCGATACCGCCATCTTGATGCGATCGCGCGGATGGCGCGCCATCGGGCTGTCGACGGTGCCGTTCAGCTGCGGCGTACCCCATACCAGCGCCAGGTACTGGCGCTTGACGGTGCGCGCCTGCAGCTGGCGCACCAGGTCGGTCTGCGCTTCGAGCGTCTTGGCGACCACCATCAGGCCGCTGGTATCCTTGTCCAGGCGATGCACAATGCCGGCGCGCGGCACCCCTGCCAATGCCGGCCAGCGGAACAGCAGGCCGTTGAGCAGGGTTCCCGACCAGTTGCCGGCGGCTGGATGCACCACCAGCCCGGCCGGCTTGTTGATGACAATGATTGCCGCGTCTTCGTAGACCACGTCCAGCGCCATGTCTTCCGGCGTAAACGCCTTTTCGTCGGGTGCCGGCTGCGGCAGCACCACCACGGTTTCATCGCCGTAGGTGGTCATTTTGGTGGTGCCCGGCTTGCCGTCGACGGTGACGTGGCCGGCTTCTATCCACTGCTGGATCCGGCTGCGCGAATATTGCGGCACCAGGGTCGAAACTACTTTATCCAGACGCGTACCGCAGACATCCGGAGTCAATTGCAGTACTATCGGCGCGCTGGCAGTAGCCGCGTCGCCATCGTCGACGCCGTCATCGACGTAGTCGATATCGGCCTCTAAATCAGCGTCAGGCAGACTTTCAGCCAAATTTGGCTTGGTAAATGACATCACTTGAAGTCCCATCAGCTATAATCAATCGTTGTTAATACACTAGAACACGCGCAATCTTGCAAACCACTATGCAAAAAAGACTCTTAAAACTAGCTGCCGTCGCATTCGCTCTATCCTTATCCGCGTGTGGCTTATTGCCAGACAAAGTCGATGAAACCGCAAACTGGTCCGCCCCCCGATTATACTCGGAGGCCAAGGATGAAATGAACAGCGGCGGCTACGATAAGGCAATTAAGTACTTTGAAAAGCTGGAATCGCGTTATCCGTTCGGCACCTACGCGCAACAGGCGCAGATGGATATCGCCTATGCCCACTACCGGCAAGGCGAGCAGCCCGAGGCGCTGGCGGCGATCGACCGCTTCATCAAGCTGCATCCGAACCACCCTAACGTAGACTACATGTACTACCTGCGCGGCCTGGTCAACTTCAACGACAAGATCAGCATTTTCGATTTCCTGTCGAGCGAAGACGCTACCGAGCGCGACCCGAAAGCGGCGCGCGATGCATTCGACGCCTTCAAGCAAGTGGTAGTCCGCTTCCCGGACAGCACCTACGCCCCGGATTCGCTGGCGCGCATGAAATACCTGGTGAATGCGCTGGCGCAGTATGACGTCCACGTCGCCAGCTACTATTACCGCCGCGGCGCGTATGTAGCCGCAGCCGACCGTGCGCAAAGCGCCATCCAGCAATATCGCGATGCGCCTGCGGTGGAAGAAGCGCTGCATATCATGGTGCAGTCGTATGAAGCCCTCGGCCTCACGCAATTGCGCGACGACGCTGAGCGCGTGCTGAAAAAGACCTACCCGAACAGCAAGTATGTCGGCGGTACCGGCACCGACAGCACCAAGGTGGTAAAAGCGCCGTGGTGGAAATTCTGGTAACAAACAAGCTGCACTGACTGACAATGCCCCGTTCCATACGGGGCATTTTATTTTCCGGCAACGTTTTCAGCGCGCGGTGTAACCGCCGTCTATCGAATGGAAGCTGCCGGTAATGAACGAAGCCTGCTCCGACAGCAGATAAGCAACCAGCTGCCCGACTTCCTCGGCTTGCCCCAGGCGGCCCATCGGATGCAGCGCCGCCAGCGCATCATGCTCTGCTTGCGGCAGCTCCCTGATCTCGGGTGTGTCTATGAAACCGGGACCGACCACGTTAACCCTGATGTTACGGCCGGCATATTCCAGCGCCACGCTTTTGCTTAAACCGATGATGCCGTGCTTGGCCGCTACATAAGGCGCCTCGCCCGCCACGGCGACAATCCCGGCCGCCGACGACATGTTGACAATGGCGCCGCCACCGCTCGCCAGCAGCGCCGGTATCTGGTATTTCATGCCGAAAAACACACCACTGAGATCGGTCGCAATCACCCGCTGCCAGGTCTCGATGTCAATTTCGGCCGTGGGCGTCTCGCGCGGCCCTGTAATTCCGGCGTTGTTGACCGCCAGGTGCAGGCCGTCGAAGCGCGCCATGGTTGCCGCCACCATCGCTTCCACCGCGCGATAATCGGAAACATCCGTCTGCAGCGGTAAGGTATGCGTGCCTTCGGGATCCAGCCTGCCGGCCACATCAATGCAGCGCTGCTGGTCGATATCGGCAAGGACCACGCTGGCGCCACCCTGATAAAGAATGGTGGCGATGGCCTCGCCCAGGCCGGAACCGGCGCCGGTCACGATGGCCACTTTCCCTGAAAATTCAAGCATGGGCTTTCCTCCTGGCGAATAGGGTTGAACGGGATTTGTTTTGGCTTGCAGCCTATTTGGGCCGCGGCCGATGCAGCCCGGCATCCGGCTGCGCAAAATTCCCGGCGCGGATCTCGGCCACTGCATTGGCCACGGCGCTGGCGACATTGCGCACTTCCTGCTGCAGCGCCAGGTCCTTGTCCAGCGCAATATGGCTCTCTGCATACGATTCGTAATAACCGATGAAGCGGTCCAGCCGCGACAAGACGCCGGCATCGACCAGCCCCATCCAGTCGAGCCAGTCCGACAGCCCCCTGCGCACGCCTTCAATGCCGGCGACGTCGCCATGCACCACCAGGCCGTAGGCGCGGCCGGCCAGGTGCTTGGGATAGGGCCATCCTTGCAACTCCAGCTGTTTGGCTTTTTCCGCATCCTTGCCATGGGTGCTGGTCGGATCGGGGTTGCCGCCATCGGCGCACACCAGCCGATCTATCATCAGTTTCAAGACCCCGGGCGTCTGGTACCAGTAGACCGGGGTCATGATGATGACAGCATGGGCAGCCACCCATTTCTCGTAAATTTCGGCCATCCAGTCGTTGGTCTGGCGCTGGCCGTGGTTGGGGTAGCAGCTGCATGGCCAGTGGCACAAGGGCATCGCGGTGGAGACACAGCCCTTGCAAGGATAGATATGCTGGTCGTAGCCTGATGTAAGCAGGCTCAGGTCCAGCAAATCGACTTCCACATCGCTGGCCGCCAGCATTGCGGCGGCCAGCTTGACCATGCGGTAAGTCTTGGACATTTCGCCGGGACAGCTGCCGTCATTGCGGGCGGAGCCGCAGATCAGCAAGACCCTGGACTTGGTCGCGGGATTTTTCTGGACAGCTTCCGCCGCAAGCAAGCTGTCGCGGGTAGCTTTCCACTCGGTCGACAGATCGTAATCAGGGTCCTGGAATTCCGGCCCGGCTTTTGCCGTGACGGGAGACTTGTTGCCGTTGATGTAGTTTTCCCAGGCGACCTGCTCCACCCTGGCGATATCGGATTCGACCGCGGCAAACGTGGGGTCGATAAAAGAGCGCCGGAATTCGAGGTGGAATTCATCTCTTTTCAGTACCGCTGGCGCTTGCCCTTTGCGTGGCTCAGTCACTGTGACCTCCTGTATGGATGCGGGAGCGGCGACTGGATCAAGGGGATGGGATACTTCCGCAAGCAGAGGCATGCAATATGTCAGTGCATGGCAAATCTGATCAGCGAGCCGCCTGCCGGCTGGCAGTTCTCATGCAAACAGCACGAGTGAAACAATCATGCCCCTTAAGCGGGGGCATGTATGTGCGGTGACTAACACTCTTTCTGATTCGAATAGCCTGTAATCGGCTGTTACAGGCCCGAAGCCGGCCGTGACCGGCCTGCTAGCAGGTTCGCAGGGCGTTTTTTCACACCCTGGATCTGGAACAGATGCTGTTGGAACTGCTGGGTAGCCAGTTCCCAGGAATATTCCAGCGCATGCGCCCGCACCTCGCGCCGATCCAACGCCAGGGCCCGCAGGCAGGCCGAGGTCAGGTCCTCGTCGAGGATCCCGGAGCGTCCGTGCGCCACCACATCGAGCGGACCGGCGACCGGATAAGCAGCGACCGGCACCCCGCAAGCCATGGCTTCAACCATGACCAGCCCGAACGTATCGGTATGGCTAGGGAACACCATCACATCGGCGCAGTTGTAATAGGAAGTGAGCTCATGGTGCGGTTTCGCCCCCAGGAACTGCACATCCGGATAACGCTGCTGCAGCTCCTCCCGCAGCGGGCCGTCGCCTCTCACCCACTTGCTGCCCGGCAGGTCGACCCGCAGGAAGGACTCGATATTCTTTTCCACCGCCACCCTGCCGACATACAGATACAAAGGACGGGCGATGCAAGCATGGTCCTCGTCCACCGGCTTGAAACGCTCGGTATCCACTCCCCGGCCCCACAACACCAGGTGGCGGAAGCCGCGCTGCTCCAGTTCCTTGAGTACATGCGGCGTCGGCACCATCACCGCTTTCGAGGGGCCGTGGAACCAGCGCAGCCAGCGGTAAGTTAGCGCCTTGGGCAAGATCGAACGCGCGCTCAGGTACTCTGGAAAACGCGTGTGATAGGCGGTGGTGAAACCTATCCCCTGGCGCAGGCAGAAACGCCTGGCGGCCAGGCCCATCGGGCCTTCAGTCGAGATATGGATGTAGTCCGGCGCAAATGCCTTCAGGCCGGCCGCGATCCTGGCGTAAGGCTTGTGGGCCAGGCGGATTTCGGGATAAGTGGGACAGGCGAAGGTCGGGAAATCGTCGGGACTGAGCAGCAATACTTCGTGGCCGTTATGGCGCAGGCAAGCGCTGGTGGCGCGCAAGGTATTGACTACCCCGTTGATCTGCGATTGCCCGGCGTCCGTTA
>NZ_JAQGLV010000332.1 GCF_028292705.1 Collimonas fungivorans
GGGGCGATAGAAGTAGATTGAGCGCAGATTTCGCCATGTTTCACTAGCCGTGTCAATTGATCGATAGTGCTTTGTGGAAATATTTTCCTCGTTGTGGCTAAAATTGCGCAACGTTAGGCGAGTTGTCCGGTTTTCTGTATAATTCGCTTTTGCGCCTATAGGAAAAACTATGCGTCTACTTCAGAAAGCACTCACGTTCGATGACGTGCTGTTGGTCCCCGCTTATTCGGACGTCCTCCCCAAAGACACCACCCTTAAAACACGCCTGACCCGCAATATCGATATCAACATTCCGTTGCTGTCGGCTGCGATGGACACCGTGACTGAAGCGCGGCTGGCGATCGCCATGGCGCAAGAGGGCGGCATCGGCATCATCCACAAGAACTTGACCGCGCAGGAACAGGCGCGTGAAGTCTCCAAGGTCAAGCGTTTCGAATCCGGTGTGGTGCGTGATCCGATCACGATTCCGCCGAACATGCGCATCCGTGAAGTGATCGCCTTGTCGGAACAGCACGGCATCAGCGGTTTCCCGGTGGTCGACGGCAATCGCCTGGTCGGCATCATCACCAACCGCGACCTGCGTTTTGAAGAAGAGCTGGAGGCCGAAGTCAGCGCCAAGATGACGCCGCGCGAGAAGCTGGTCTACGTCAAGGACGGCGCCGACCTGTCGGAAGCCAAGCGCCTGATGAACAAGCACCGCCTGGAACGCGTGATGGTGGTCAACGACGCTTTCGAGCTGCGCGGCCTGATCACGGTCAAGGATATCCAGAAATCGACCTCGCACCCGCTGGCGTCCAAGGATAGCCAGGGCAAGCTGCGGGTCGGCGCCGCAGTCGGCGTCGGCGCCGACAACGAAGAGCGCATCGAGCTGCTGGTGAAAGCCGGCGTCGACGTCATCGTGGTCGATACCGCGCACGGCCACTCCAAGGGCGTGCTGGACCGCGTCAAGTGGGTCAAACAGAATTTCCCGCAGGTGGAAGTCATCGGTGGCAATATCGCTACCGCCGCCGCCGCCAAGGCGTTGGCTGACCACGGCGCCGACGGTGTCAAGGTCGGCATCGGCCCTGGTTCGATCTGCACCACGCGGATCGTGGCCGGCGTCGGCGTGCCGCAGATTTCCGCCATCGCCAATGTCGCGCAAGCGCTCAAGGGGACAGGCATTCCATGTATCGCCGACGGCGGCATCCGCTTTTCGGGCGACATCGCCAAGGCGCTGGCCGCCGGCGCCTCGACCGTGATGATGGGCAGCATGTTCGCCGGCACCGAAGAAGCGCCGGGCGAAGTGATCCTGTTCCAGGGCCGCAGCTACAAGTCATACCGCGGCATGGGCAGCCTGGGCGCGATGTCGGACGGTTCCGCCGACCGCTACTTCCAGGATTCGGCCAACAAGGCGGACAAGTTCGTACCGGAAGGCATTGAAGGCCGGGTGCCTTACAAGGGCAGCGTTCTGACCATCTTGTACCAGCTGATCGGCGGCGTCCGTTCTTCCATGGGCTACTGCGGCTGTGCGACGATCGACGAGCTGCGCGAAAAAGCCGAGTTTGTGGAAATCACCTCAGCCGGCATGCGCGAGTCGCATGTCCATGATGTGCAGATCACCAAGGAAGCGCCGAACTACCGTACTGACTGATCGAAGAGATTACGATCTTGTCCAGGAACGCGCCACCTGCGGAGTACCCGCCGGTGGCGCGTGCAGTTTAAAGATTCTCATTTTTTGCTAAATCAGCTACCAGGCATCCACCATGCACTCAAAAATCCTCATCCTCGATTTCGGCTCCCAGGTTACCCAACTGATCGCACGGCGCGTGCGCGAAGCTGGTGTGTTTTCCGAGGTTTATCCCTACGATGTGTCCGACGAATTCGTTCGCAGCTACGGTGCTTCCGGCGTGATCCTGTCGGGCGGCCCGAATAGCGTTACCGACGGCGATACGCCGCGCGCGCCGCAAGCGGTGTTCGAGCTGGGCGTGCCGGTATTCGGCATCTGCTACGGCATGCAAACCATGGCCGAGCAGCTGGGCGGCAAGGTCGAGATGGGCAAGGTGCGTGAATTCGGCTACGCCGAAGTGCGCGCGCGCGGCCATACCGCGCTGCTGAAAGACATCAGCGATTTCGTGACGCCGGATTCGCATGCCATGCTGAAAGTCTGGATGAGCCATGGCGACAAGGTCAACGCCATGCCGCCCGGTTTCAAGCTGATGGCATCGACCCCGAACTGCCCGATCGCCGGCATGGCCGACGACGAGCGCAGGTTCTACGCGGTGCAATTCCATCCTGAAGTCACCCACACTGTGCAGGGCGAAGCGATCCTGACCCGTTTTGTCATCGATATCTGTGGCTGCAAGCCGGACTGGAACATGCCGGACTACATCGCCGAAGCGGTCGAGTCGATCCGCAAGCAGGTCGGCAGCGACGAAGTGATCCTGGGCCTGTCCGGCGGCGTCGACAGCAGTGTCGCCGCCGCCTTGATCCACCGCGCCATCGGCGACCAGCTGACCTGCGTCTTCGTCGACCACGGCCTGCTGCGCCTGGACGAAGGCAAGATGGTGATGGAGATGTTCGCCCAGAACCTCGGCGTCAAGGTGATCCATGTCGACGCCGCCGCGCAGTTCATGGGCCACCTGGCGGGCGTCACCGATCCGGAAGCCAAGCGCAAGATCATCGGCCGCGAATTCGTCGAAGTGTTCCAGGTCGAATCGGCCAAGCTGCAGAATGCCAAATGGCTGGCGCAAGGCACGATCTACCCGGACGTCATCGAAAGCGCCGGCAAAGGCAAGAACGCCGCGCACACCATCAAGAGCCACCACAATGTCGGCGGCCTGCCGGAAACCCTGAACCTGCAATTGCTGGAACCGCTGCGTGAACTGTTCAAGGATGAAGTGCGCAAGCTGGGCGTAGCGCTCGGCCTGCCGCATGCGATGGTGTACCGCCATCCGTTCCCGGGCCCGGGCCTGGGCGTGCGCATCCTGGGCGAAGTCAAAAAGGAATTCGCCGATCTGTTGCGCCGCGCCGACGCCATCTTTATCGAAGAGCTGCGCAACACCAAGGACGACCAGGACGAAACCTGGTACGACAAGACCAGCCAGGCGTTTGCGGTGTTCCTGCCGGTCAAGTCAGTCGGCGTGATGGGCGATGGCCGCACCTACGAATATGTGGTGGCCTTGCGCGCGGTGCAGACGCAGGATTTCATGACTGCACATTGGGCGCACTTGCCGCATGAGTTGCTGGGACGGGTGTCGAATCGCATCATCAATGAAGTGCGCGGGATCAATCGGGTTGTGTATGACATTTCCGGCAAGCCGCCTGCGACTATCGAGTGGGAATGATCTGATGTCTGGCACTCGCTAGTAATCAAAAGTAAAAAAAGCAGAAAAGCCCGCGTAAATGCGGGTTTTTTTTTGATTTGGGCTAAGAAAAAAGCTTTGACTCAAATTTGCGTTATACGTAGGAGGCATGGCGACGCTTGACGCGCCTATGATGCATGTCGCACGATAGGCGCAAGCTCCTCAAACCTGTGCAAAACCGCCGTCCGCAAACAATTCACTTCCAGTCACAAAGCTACTGTCATCGGAAGCAAGGAATAGTGCGCCGGCAGGCTTTGCTCGACGCCGATGTCCGATAAGCTGCTTAGCTTTCAGCTTTTGGTCAGACATGGTCCACATGTCATTGAGCGTGGTATTTTTCATGGTATTTGAGTAGATGGCTATCTCGAACGCCTTTAAAATATTTGGCTTTAAGAGCTGATTTACAATTGAATGGGCCTCGCGCAGGCCCACACACTTCAGGAGAACCCATGTTTGATCACGTCAAATTCGGAGTCAGCGACTATGCAGCGAGCAAAGCGTTTTTCCTCAAGGCGCTCGAACCGCTCGGCGTAGCTGTTGTCTCGGAAGGGCAGCCGACGTACGGTGTCGAGCTTCTTGGCCCAAAGAATAAGGCTTCATTGTGCCTGTACCAAACCGAGGAGAGGCCGGCGCATCTTCACTTGGCGTTCACGGCCGAGAATCGCCGGCAAGTCGAAGCTTTCTATCGCGCGGCTCTGGAGGCGGGCGGCAAAGACAACGGTGCGCCTGGTCTGCGCCCGCACTACCACGCGAACTACTATGCCGCGTTTGTCATCGGTCCGGACGGGCACAACATCGAAGTGGTTTGCCAGGAACCCGAGGCCTAGTGACTGCATGAATATGCGGTCTGTCTAATCAATGCCAAGCATCCTGCACGATCCCATCAAGAGGCCACTTTTCCATGAATGAAATGCAAGAACGAATCGCAGCCAGCTTTAGATCGCAAGGCCTGATGGCGACCCTCGGCGCGCAGCTTGTCTCAGTCGTGGATGGCGAGGTGCAAATAGAATTGCCATTCTCCACGCAGTTGTCCCAGCAGCGCGGCTATGTTCACGCTGGCGCGATAACAAGTATTGTCGATAGTGCTTGCGGGTATGCGGCGTTGACCAGGGCGCCATCCGGTTGCGACGTTGTCACCGCCGAGTTCAAAATCAACTTCGTGCGGCCGGCGATTGGCGAACGATTTTTGGCAATCGGAAAGGTACAGACTTCGGGTAAGCTGCTCACCGTCTGCACAGGAGAAGTCCGCGCCTTGTCGGAAACTGCGTGGAAAGTAGTTGCCATCATGCAGGCAACGATCGTCAACGTCCCTGCCTGACGCCTATGCGCAATCAAGCGTAATAGGAGCAGTTTTGCAAGCAAAGGCACAATCTGATATCGGAAGGACCAGGATGATATCTGGCGCTGACCGGATGCCGGAGAAACTTAAGTCAACGGTTTACACCGAATTTGCGATGTACTCGCGCAGCCATTGGTGTGCGGGGTCGCGATGGCAACGCTCGTGCCAGAGCATGGCCATCTCGTAGCCCGCCACCTCAACAGGCGGCTCGACAACTTGCAGCTCGCTGGTGTCGCGCACCAGGCGCGAAGGCAGCATCGCCACCAGGTCAGTGTTCGTCAGCACCGACCTGACAAACAGGAAGTGCGGAACGGAAAGCACTACCCGGCGCGCCACGCCTGCCTCCGACAGTGCCTCATCGGTGACGCCATGGAATCCTCCGCCATCCGGCGACACGATCACGTGATCGAGCTTGCAGAATTGCGAGAGTGTCGGGCGTTTTTTCAAGCGCGGATGACCTGCGCGGCCAACCAGGACGTAGCGCTCGGTAAAGAGCGTTCGACGCCGCAATCCTGGCGGGGATCCCTCGCTAGTGTGGAAAGCAAGATCAATCTCTCCCTGTTCCGCTTGCCTGGCTATGCGCGGAGGAACCAGCTCAAGGACCGCCAGCCGGGTGCCGGGCGCCGCTGAACGCAAACCGCTTAAAGCAGGCAGCACGATTGTTGATTCGCCGTAGTCGGTCGCGGCAACGCGCCATGTTTGACTGGCCTGGGCCGGGTCGAAAGGGCTGGCGGGCGATACCGCATGCTCGAGTGCAGCAAGCGCCAGCCGCAAAGGTTCGCGCAGCTCATCGGCCCGCGCGGTGGGCCGCATTCCTCGTGGCCCGGGCAGCAGCAGCGGGTCGCCAAAGATATCCCGCAGCTTGGCGAGATGAACGCTGATCGACGGTTGGGAAAAGTTAAGGCGCTCCGCCGCGCGGGTCACATTATGTTCCGCAAGCAGGACATCCAATGTCACCAGCAGGTTGAGGTCGAGTCGTCGGAGATTAATCATGGCTATACCTGGAATATTGAGAATTCATTTTCAATATAGCTTACAAAAACCTAAGCTGCTTGTTCCTTATCCCTGAAAGCACAACCATGAATATTCTTCTCGTCTATGCCCATCCCGAACCAAAGTCCCTGAACGGTTCGCTTAAGGACTTCTCGGTCAAGCACCTTGAGGATGCCGGCCACGCCGTCCAGGTTTCGGATTTATACGCAATGAAGTGGAAAGCATCGCTGGACGCGGACGACAGCATGGATTGGCAAGCCCGGCGGCCCGGCATGCGCTTCGATCCGTCGCTTGAATCCAGGCACGCGTTCGAGAATGGCTTGCAGAGCAAGGATATCGCGCTCGAACAGGATAAGTTGCGATGGGCGGATACCGTCATCCTGCAATTTCCCCTTTGGTGGTTCTCGATGCCGGCGATCCTGAAAGGCTGGGTAGAGCGCGTCTATGCCTATGGCTTCGCATACGGCGTAGGGGAGCACTCGGACGCGCGCTGGGGCGACCGCTATGGCGAAGGCACGCTGGCGGGAAAACGTGCGATGCTGGTCGTCACTACGGGCGGATGGGAGTCTCATTACAGCCCGCGGGGCATCAACGGCCCGATAGACGATATTTTGTTCCCCATCCAGCATGGGGTGCTGTATTACCCCGGCTTTGACGTCTTGCCGCCGTTCGTGGCCTACCGCACAGGCCGGATCGACGAAGCAAGGTTTGCAAAGATTCGGGACGCCCTCGGCCAGCGCCTTGACGATCTTTGGCAGACCGCGCCTATACCGTTTCGTCCGCAAAATGCTGGCGCCTACGATATCCCCGAATTGACGCTGCGGCCTGAGGTTGCGCCGGATCAGGTGGGATTCGCTGCACATACTGCATAAGGCCGGAAATGATCCGGCGTCCGGCATTTGTTAATATATGAAAATGAGAAATGCGCCAAGGCCCGCATGAGTGCGGGCTTTTTTTTGTTTTTTGATACTGCCGGAAGTATGTTTCCAAGCGAGCACCGTAATTGGTCAACAGCGTCGGGCAGCAGCGCATACGCTTTGATTCTCCATGCCTGCAAAGGTTGGCATGGGCTGGACAGCTTCGTATTTTTTAGAACCCACTATGCAAAAAAACATCAAGAAAATCGTTTTTTCCTTAAGCTGCATGTCGCCGGTGCTGCTGCATGCGGCTGAACTGGAACAGCAACTGGCGCGCTGCTCCGTATTAGGTGACGCCAGTGCGCGGCTAGGCTGCTTCGATGCCCTGGCCAAGGCTACAGCGGATACGCCGGTTCCCGCTGCTGCTGCCGATTCCCAGGCTGCGCCTGCATCGCCGCCGGCCTTAGCCGTCGCCAAGAAGGCAAGCGAACCGAGTGAGTCGCCTATTTCGCATACAGTGCAGAGCTGGGAACTTGATCCCAGTTCCAAACGCGGCGTGTTCGCCCTCAAGTCTTACCTGAGCAATTACGTATTGCTGGCCAATTACAGCAGCTCCACCAACGACGCGCCGTTCGCCAGCGACGCCAACGGACTCAAACCGCAGCACACGGAATTGACTTACCAGCTCAGCTTCAAGATGAAGATGGCGGAAAACATCGCCGGCAGCCCGGTCGACCTGTGGCTGGCCTATACCCAGCAAAGTTTTTGGCAGGCATACAACCGAGCCGATTCCAGCCCGTTCCGGGAAACCAATTACCAGCCTGAACTGATTGCAACGCTGCCATTGAGCATGAAGATCGGCGACTTCAACTTCCGCTATCTCAATTTCGGGCTGGTGCATCAGTCCAACGGCCAATCCTCCACCTTGTCCCGCAGCTGGAACCGTTTTTATACTGAACTGGGCGCCGAATACGGCAACCTGGCGCTGTCGGCCAGGATCTGGAAACGCCTCGATAATGCAACATCCAACAACGACAACATCGATATCGTCGACTACATGGGCCATGGTGACGTGCGCGCCACCTACCGCCAGGACGGTTACGAATATTCGTTGACCGGGCGCCGCAACTTCCGGACCGGACACGGCGCGCTCGAAGCCGGCTGGGCCTTTCCGGTCACGACCAATCTGAAAGGGTACTTGCATCTGTTTTCGGGTTATGGCGAAAGCCTGATCGATTACAACTATTCGCAAAAATCCATCGGCGCCGGCTTTTTAGTCGATTTCTAAAGCGCAGGTCCGATTCATGGGATGTGCAGATCTGGAAAAATGCCGGTCTTGTGAGGTGTATCGCACTGTCGATTTACGGTTTGTGCCTATACTTGTCCCATGGGCAAAATCTACATCGGCATCTCCGGCTGGCGTTATGCACCCTGGCGCGGCGTATTTTATCCGGATGGCCTGAGGCAGGCCGACGAGCTGGCGTTCGCGTCGCGCGCCTTGCCGTCGATCGAACTCAACGGTTCGTTTTACGCGCTGCAACGGCCCGAAAGCTACAGCGCCTGGTACCAGGCGACGCCGCCGGGATTTGTCTTCAGCCACAAAGGCAATCGTTTCGTCACCCACATCCAGCGCTTGCGCGACATTGATGGGCCGCTGGCGAACGTGTTTGCTTCCGGCGTCTTCAACCTGCGCGAAAAGCTGGG
>NZ_JAQGLV010000338.1 GCF_028292705.1 Collimonas fungivorans
TCTACCTGCGGCCCCAGGTACAGCCCCTGGTTGAGCAGTCCGTCCGCCAGGTTCTCAAGAAAATCGGCTTCGTCCGGATCGCTGTAACGGCTGTCTATCAGTTCGAGCGCAAGGTGGGTGCGGGCGATGGCGGCATCGACCTCTGCCTCGGAATAGGGCGAAGGGCGCGGCGGTAAATCATGGCCGAGAATGAATGCCAGCTCCGGTTCGATCCGCACCTGGCCGTCGCGCACCCAGGCCGTGCATGCGCCGCCGCTGAAGACCGTGCCGCCATAGATGGGCGCCGCCACCGGCTGGTCTGCGGCCGGCATGCCGCATTTCCAGGCAGTTATCGTGTCGCCGATCTGCGCGCTGACGAGCGCCTGTATCGCCAACGCTGCCGCGGCGTCAGGCGGCCGCAAGGCCAGCGGCAGGCGCGCTCCCTGGGCACCGGTTTTGCGGCGCGTCGCCAGGATAGTGGCGGCGTCGGACAAGGCTTGCTGGGTTTGGGGCATGGCGGCTTTCGGATTGGGGGATGCGGCGGGCCATGGCAGGCGCAACCGTTTGCCTGATATTTTAGCCGCGAATTAAGCTGCGAACCGCAATTGCCGAGAGCTGGCATATTGTGTTTCCGCCGAATTACAGGTAACTTAGCGGATTGCAACAGAGTTGCATATCAAGGATTACCCTTACCCGGGCATATCCAGGCGCATTGTCTATCCATACAAGGGATCTGTACTATATGTCTTTTCTTCAGCAACGCACCCATACCCTGGGCGCATTCTTCCTGGCTCTGATGACCTCCACTTCCACTCTCGCCGCATCACTCCCGACGCCGCCGGCCGCCGCCAAGCAGGCCTGGCAGGAAACCCGCCATGGCGAAACCGTCACCGACGACTACCACTGGCTGCGCGAAAAGACCAATCCCAAGGTAATCGCCTACCTGAAGGCGGAGAATGCCTACACCCAGGCCATGACCAAGGACCTGGCGCCGCTGTCGAAGAAACTGTACGGCGAAATGAAGGGCCGCATGAAGGAAACCGACCTGTCGGTGCCGACCCGGCGCGGCAACTACTACTATTACAGCCGCACTGAAGCCGGCCAACAGTACCCAATTATTTGCCGCCGCCTGGCCAAGGCCGATGCCGATTTTTCCTATGACGCCAGCGCCAGCGAAGAAATCCTGCTCGATGAAAACCGGCTCGCCAAGGGCAAGGAATTTTTCCACGTCGAGAGTTTTTCGGTCAGCCCCGACGACCGTTACCTGGCGTATTCCACCGACACCACCGGCTATCGCCAGTACCAGCTGCATGTCAAGGATCTGAGCACAGGGAAGCTGCTGGACGATACAGTGGAACGCGTGACCACGCTGGCCTGGGCCGCCGATAGCCAGACCCTGTTCCTGGTGCAGGAAGACGCCACCACCAAACGCTCCGACCTGCTGCTGCGCCTCAAGCTGGGCGACCAGCCAGTCGAGGTGTACCGCGAGGCTGTCGAGCAGTTCAACCTCGGCGTCGGCAACAGCGGCGACCGCAAATTCATCGAACTCGAAGCGCAAAGCACCGACACCACCGAAGTCAGCCTGCTGCCGGCGGACCAGCCGCAAGGCAGCTTCCGCTCGGTGCTGGGACGTGAAACCGGCCATCGCTACCACGTCGATCACCGCGACGGCGAGCTGTTCATCATGACCAACAAGGACGCCAAGAATTTCCGCCTGGTGACGGCGCCGCTGGCGACGCCCGGCCCGGAGCACTGGAAAGAACTGATAGCGCACGATCCCAAGGTCTTGCTGGAATCCTTCGAACTGTTCCGCGATTTCCTGGTGGTCAGCGAAAAATCGGATGCGCAAGAACGTTCCCGCATCTACAATTTTGCCGACCATGGCTGGAAGACCGTGCAGTTCGACGAAGCGGTGTACACCTCGCATGCCGGCGGCACGCCGGAATTCACTTCGCGCCAATACCGCCTGATGTACGAGTCGCCGGTGACGCCGCCTACCGTGTTCGACGTCGACATGGCCAGCGGCGAGCGCAAGCTGCTCAAGCAACAGGAAGTGCCCGGCTACGATCCTGCCCTGTATGAAACCAGGCGCCTGTGGGCCACCGCGCGCGACGGCGTCAAGGTGCCGCTCTGGACCGTCGCCAAAAAAGGCATCAAGCTCGACGGCTCGGCGCCGCTGTTGCTATACGCCTACGGTTCCTACGGCATCCCGGCCGAAGCAACGTTCTCCAACAGCCGCGTCAGCCTGCTGGATCGCGGCGTGGTGTTTGCCGAAGCGCATATCCGCGGCGGCAACGACATGGGCGAGCACTGGCACGACGACGGCATGCTGATGCACAAGAAGAACACCTTCTACGATTTCATCGACAGCGCCGAATACCTGGTCAAGCAGGGCTGGACCAGCCCGCAGCACCTGATCATCGAAGGCGGCAGTGCCGGCGGCCTGCTGATGGGCGCGGTCACCAACATGCGGCCCGACCTGTTCCATGCGGTGCATGCAGCGGTGCCGTTCGTCGACGTGATGAACACCATGATGGACGCCAGCCTGCCGCTCACCACCGGCGAATACCTGGAATGGGGCAATCCCAACGAAAAATCTGCCTACGACTATATGCGCAGCTATTCGCCCTACGACAATATCGAGCGCAAGGCCTATCCGTCGATGCTGGTCACTACCGGCCTCAACGACAGCCAGGTGATGTACTGGGAGCCGGCGAAATATGTCGCCAGGCTGCGCGCCATGAAAACCGACCGCAATCCCCTGCTGCTCAAGGTGAACATGGGCGCCGGCCACGGCGGCGCTTCCGGCCGCTATGACGCGATCAAGGAACGCTCGTTTGAAATGGCGTGGATGTTGTCGCAGTGGGGGTTGCTGCCGTCGCGAAAACGCTAAGAACAAAGATTCCTACCATTCAACTTACCTAGGATTGCCATGCAATTTTTGAACAAACCATCGCGATTGTTTGCCGCCACCTCAGTTGCTGCAATTTCCGCAGTTGTTGGCCTGATCGCAGCCTTGCCTGCACAGGCAGTTACCGTCGCCCCGGTGCAGGACGTCAGCGACGTCTTGCACGGCGTCACCGTGAAAGATCCGTACCGCTATTTCGAGAATGTGAAAGATCCCAAGGTGCAGTCCTGGCTCAAGGAGCAGGGCGAGTCGGCGCGCAAGGAACTGGACCGGATAGAACTGCGCGGCCAGCTGGAACAGCGCATCGCCGAGATTTCCGCCGCCACCGGCGACGACATCCGCGATGTGACGCGCATGCCGGGCAACCAGGTGTATTACCTCAAGCGCGCCCGCGGCGAGAAGCAGTTCAAGCTGGTGATGCGCGACAGCCTGCAGGGTCCTGAACGAGTGCTGGTCGATCCGGAGCTGGACGCCAAGCGCACCGGCGTGCCGCACGCCATCAACTATTTTGTCCCGGCCTGGGATGGCAAGCACGTAGCCTACGGCGTTTCCGCCGGCGGTTCGGAAGATGCTTCGCTCTACATCCTCGATACGGCAAGCGGGAAAAATGTCGGCGAGCCGATTCCGCGCGTGCACGAAGCCCTGCTCGGCTGGCTGCCAGACAGCAAGTCGCTTACCTACAACCAGCTGAAGACGCTCAAGCCGGGCGATCCGGATTCCGAGACCTATCTCGACAGCAAGGTGATGTGGATCAAGTTCGGTGCGCCGGCTGCTGAATCCAAGGCGGTGTTCGGCCCAACAGTCACCACCGTCCTGGGCCTGGCGCGGCTCGATGTCGGCAC
>NZ_JAQGLV010000288.1 GCF_028292705.1 Collimonas fungivorans
TGGCTTTTCGCGCCAGCGGCGATGCCGTTCCAGGATACACCACCGCATTTGCCGGTCTGGCTCAGCAGCCAGCCTTGCAGCTGCCTGCCGATCACCAGCGGGCTGCTGCTGAAACACTCGCCTTGCGGCGGCGCCGGCATCTGCCTGACCGATACGAACAGCGGCCCCTTGGGTTCCACTATCGGTTCGCTGCCGCGCACTTTCCCGGTGCCCAGTTCGGCATTGCAATCGTAGCGGCGCCCGGAAGCATCGGCCGTGACGACGCCTACCATGCCGTGATTCATAGGATAAACGTTTTCGACAAATACATTGGCGCCTTTCGGATGCCTCAGCAGGCAGGCATTGGCGGCCTGCATCACATCCTTGTCGGTCAGCATGTCGCCGATGGACATCGACAGATCATCCGCCATCACCATATCGGATACCAGCAGAGCGCCAAACAGCAGGGGGATCAGGGACAGTTTCATAACTTACCTTTTGTTTTCCAGACACAGCGCGCTGGCTCATCCCGCGCGTCGCACGGCCACTCTAAACGGTTTGCCGTCTTTCGCAAACCGAAAATTCCTGGCGTCGATTGTTACGTTTCAACTTAACAATCGAAAGCCAAGCGGACATCCGGCGTCAATTTATTTGGCTGGCGGCAGCGGCACGGCGTTCGGCGCCAGCGGATAGGGCGGCTTGCTGTCGCCCGCCGTGCGCAGGTTAACAATCACGCGTTCGATATCCGGTTCAGCGCGGACAAAAGTTTCCAGCGTGGCTGCATCGATAGCCGGATCGGCGCTGCAACCCTCGATCCAGACGAAGCGGCGCTGGAACGTCAGCCACAGGCTGCTGTTGCGAGCGAAGCCCGGCTCGGCGGCAAAATGCGCTTGCACCGCGCGCGCGATCGGCGCGTCGTACAGGTAGGAATTCGGCTTGTCGCATTTTCCGGCCAGCCAGCAGGTGGTGCCGCGTTCGCTGCGCCAGTGCGTTTCCTTGCGCATCTCTTCTTCGCTCGCCAGCGGCCCCAGCGGCTGCGGGCAATCGGCGACGGCGCTGCGCACCTGGATGAATGGATCGTTGAACCAGTTTTTCAGGGTTTCGCCGCTGGCCGGCGAGATCATGCCGGCTGCCGCCAGCAAGACTGGCAATACATATCGCAAGCGAAGCGGTCGTGGCATACCGGATCTCCTGAATGATCAGCCATTGCAGCATTCTTCGGAGGGTAGGGCGCCCTCCGCTTGCATCGTGCCCGGCTCAGTTGCTGCTCAGTACCTGCTCGATTCCCTGCTCAAGCAGCGAACTTGTCGGTGGCCAGAATCAGCTGATGCAAGATGCCCGGCTCGCTATACGCATGGCCGGCATCGGCAACGATGTGCAGTTCCGCTTCAGGCCACGCTTTGTGCAAGGCCCATGCGGTTTTCGGCGTGCAGCAGACATCGTAGCGGCCTTGCACGATAACCCCGGGAATATTCCGCAACTGCGCGACATCGCGCAGCAACTGGTCATCGTCAAAAAAGCAGCCATGGGTGAAATAGTGATTTTCGATGCGGGCAAAAGCGATCGCAAATTCCGGTTCGTCGTGCGCTTCGGCCAACGCAGGATCGGGAATCAGCTTGACCGTGCTGCCTTCCCACACGCTCCATGCTTTCGCCGCCGCCAGCTTGGCGGTTTCGTCGGCACCCGTCAGGCGACGGCTGTAGGCTGCCACCATGTCTTGCCGCTCGGCCTCAGGAATCGGCGCCAGGAAATCTTCCCACTTGTCCGGGAACTGGCGCGACGCGCCGTCCTGGTAATACCATTGCACCTCTTCATGCGTGCCGGTGAATATACCGCGCAGCATCAGCTCGCTGACATGCTGCGGATGTTTCTCGGCATACGCCAGAGCCAGGGTGCTGCCCCAGGAACCGCCGAACACCAGCCATTTTTCGGCGCCCATCATCTCGCGCAACCGTTCGATATCGGCCACCAGATGCCAGGTCGTATTGGCTTCCAGGTTAGCGTGCGGCGTCGACCGCCCGCAACCGCGCTGATCGAACAGCATGACGCAATATTTTTCCGGATTGAACAGGCGCCGGTGATCAGCATTGCAACCCCCGCCCGGACCGCCATGCAGGAATACCGCAGGCTTGCCATCAGGATTGCCGCACAATTCCCAATACACCTGATGCCCGTCGCCCACATCCAGCAAGCCGGATTTAAAAGGTTCCAGCGGCGGGTACAAGCCCCGTAATTGCGGAGTGGCGGTTTGCTGCGCAGCGGGTTGGCTGGTTGTCATGAGATCGTTTCCTTGTGGGAGTCTGGAATGAAGATCATAAGCAACTATGGCGATGGCGTCCAGCGGGGGCTGTTAAATGGAGGCAGAGTAATTTTCGCAAAGAACCGCGAAAAAATCTGACCCCATTTAACTACAGTGCCGCGGCGAGTTCCGCGCCTTCGCGTATCGCACGTTTTGCATCCAGCTCGCTGGCAAACGACGCGCCGCCAATCACGTGATAACGCAAGCCCGTCTGCTGCGCCCTGGTTTTCACCGCCTCGCCCGGCTTGCCAGGCGCAATGGCCTCAGCCGGAATCAAGTCGTGCAAGGACTCCTGTCCGGCGCAGATCACCACGTTATCCACCGCCAGCAAGCGGTCCACGCCACCCACGCTGACATGCAAACCTTGGTCGTCAATCCGCTGGTAATCGACCCCCGCCAGCATCTGCACGCCATTCCGCTGCATCACACTGCGATGCACCCAGCCCGACGTCTTGCCCAAGCCCGCCCCCACCTTGCTCTGTTTACGCTGCAGCAGATGGATTTCCCGCACCGGCACGACCGTCGCAGCCGGCCGCAATCCGCCCGATTCCGCCGCCAGCGGATCGACGCCCCATTCATCCATCCATTCCGCAATCGGCACCGGCAAAGGCACATGCGCATCGTGCAGCAGGAATTCACACAAATCGAAACCGATGCCGCCGGCGCCGATCACCGCCACCCGCTTGCCGACCGGCGCCTTGCGCTGCAATACGTCGAGATAGGACAGCACCATCGGATGGTCGATCCCCGGCATGCGCAGATTGCGCGGCGTTACGCCAGTCGCCACGATGACGTCGTCAAAACCGAGCGCCACCAGCTGCTCGCGGCTGACACGCTGGTTCAGCTGCAGTGCGACGCCGGTGCGTTTGAGGCGGTGATGGAAGTAACGGATGGTTTCGCTGAATTCTTCCTTGCCGGGAATCTGCATGGCGATATTGAACTGCCCGCCGATCTGGGCCGCAGCCTCGAACAGCGTCACCTGGTGACCGCGTTCGGCTGCCACGGTAGCCGCAGACAAACCGGCCGGGCCGGCGCCGATCACCGCCACCCGCCGCGCTTTCACGCTGCGCCGGTACACCAGTTCGGTTTCATGGCAAGCCTGCGGATTGACCAGGCAGGTTGCGCGCTGGCGCTTGAAAGTGTGATCGAGGCAAGCCTGGTTGCAGCCGATGCAGGTATTGATTTCATCGGCGCGGTTCTGCTGCGCCTTCAGTACGAATTCGGGATCGGCCAGGAACGGCCGCGCCATTGATATCATGTCGGCGTCGCCTTCGGCCAGGATCTGCTCCGCCACTTCCGGTGTATTGATGCGGTTGGAAGCGATCACCGGGATCTTGACCGCGCGCTTGAGACGCGCCGTCGCTTCACGGAAGGCGCCGCGCGGCACCGAGGTGACGATGGTCGGGATGCGCGCCTCATGCCAGCCGACGCCGGTATTGATCAAGGTCACGCCGGCCTGTTCCAGCGCCTGCGCCACCGCCACTACTTCGGCGCCGGTATTGCCGCCTTCCACCAGATCCAGCAAGGACAAGCGGTACATGATGATGAAGCGCTCGCCGACCGCAGCGCGCATGCGCCGCACGATTTCCAGCGCCAGCCGCATGCGGTTTTCAATGCTGCCGCCCCACTGGTCCTGGCGCCGGTTGGTGCGCGGCGACAGGAACTGGTTGAGCAGGTATCCTTCGCTGCCCATGATTTCCACGCCGTCGTAGTCGGCGCGCTGGGCCAGCTCGGCGCAGCGCACGTAAGCCGCAATGGTGGACTGGATCCCGCTTTCGCTCAGCGCACGCGGCTTGAACGGCGAAATCGGCGACTTGATCGCCGAGGCCGACACCACGAACGGCTGGTAGCCGTAGCGTCCGGCATGCAGGATCTGCATCACGATCTTGCCGTCTTCTTCGTGCACGGCGCTGGTCAGGCGTTTATGGTTGTGGATGTCGCCCACGCTGTTCATGGTGCCGCCGAACGGCAACAGCCAGCCCTGTCGGCTGGGAGAAATGCCGCCGGTCACGATCAGGCCGACGCCGCCCTTGGCGCGCGCCCGGAAATATTCCGCCAGCTTCCCATAGTGGAAAAAGCGGTCTTCCAGGCCGGTGTGCATGGAACCCATCACTACCCGGTTCTTCAGGGTGGTGATACCGAGGTCGAGCGGGGCGAGCAGGTGCGGGTAGACAGGATGGGACATAGGTTTTTCCAAGAAGCGGTAGCGCTGCAAAAGTCGGTGACAGGCCGGAATCTACCTGAAAAGCGCCGGCAGATCGCTGAAACTGCCCTGTTTCAGCGGCGATTAGAGCCACTAACCTATTTCAAGGCATCCTAATCAGCGTGGCCCCAACAATGTTGCCAGATCAATCGCATCCGCCATGGCGCGGTAACCGCGGTCGCCAGGATGCAAATGGTCGCCGGAATCGAAGGCCGGCAGGAAGCGCCGCGGATGCTGCGGATCCCTGAGCACGGCGTCGAAATCGATGACCGCGTCGAATTCACCGCTGCTGCGTATCCATTGGTTCACCGCTTGCCGGGTCTGCTCCTTGCTCGCGGAATAATAGCCTTTCAGCTCCGTATCCTGCAATGCGCCCTCGAATGGCGTCAGGGTGGCGCCGACTATGCGTACATGGTGCAGGCGCGCCCGCGCTATCAATTGCCGGTAGCCATCGATCAGGCGCTCCGCAGCCAATGCAGGGTCCTGCGGCGTGAAGCTGCTGCCGGGCCAGCCGATGTCGTTGATGCCCATCAGCAGGATCACGCTGTCGAGGCCCGGCTGGTTCAGCACGTCGCGCTCGAAGCGGGCGAGGGCGTTGACGCCCATCTTGTCGCTCAACACCCTGGCGCCCGAAATGCCGGCGTTGATTACTGCAACGTTTTGCCTGGCCAGGCGCTGCGCCAGATGGTCGGGCCAGCGCTGGTTGCGGTCCGGGGTGGAGCCGGCGCCGTCGGTGATCGAATCGCCGAAGGCTGCCACTACGCGTGCCGCAGGCGCGGCTTCGACCAGGATCGTGCTGAGGAACAGGCGCGCCCCCAGGGTCTGGTCCGTCTTGATTGCAGAAGCAGCCGCGAGATTGCCTGGCACGATGTAGGCGGTCTGCTTGCCTTCCCAGTGAAAGGTAGTCAGCGGAGTTTTTTGCGGCAGGAAGATGCTGACCGCGACCCGGGCCAGCGGCGCCAGTTCGAGATCGACCGGATCGCTGACCGCTGGCGCTCCTGGCGCAATCGTCACGCTTGCGCGGCCGCCGAAGGTGAGGGCGCGGTCCGAACCGGCCGCGATTTCCGAGCCGCTGCCGGCCAGCGCGATATGCGCCGCGCCCACCGTCAGCGGTGTGGTGCCGTACTCGTTGGACAGCACTACCCTGGCCCGCTTGCCGCCCAGGCTGATCCTGGCGATCTGCCGTACGGTCTGGTTCGACAAGCTGGCCGGGATATTGGTCGGCAAGGCGAAACCGGCCTCCCAGGTCGGTTGTGGACTAGCGCTCCAGGTAGCGCTCCAGCCAGGCTGCGCGGGATCCTTGCCAGCCGCCAGTGTGCTGCTGACCGGCATTGCCAATGCAGACAAAAGGGCCAGTGCAGCGGTGATTTTCGGATAATTCATGAAGAGCTCCTTGAGTTTATCGGGAATTCGATAGCGCTAAGATAGGCTCTTCATATTGCGCATGGTAGAGGGTTGGATTGCATGATGCTCATTCCAATCAAGAATGAGCATCATCAGTCTAACGCTTGGAACAGATTTTCGGTGCGTTATACATCTTGTTCATGCCAAGCAGGGTCAGGTAGGTCTGGCCCAGGGCGATGTTGCGGAAGGCTTCGTCATTCAGGTAGGCATTCATCTCACTTGAAGTCTTGAGCTCGTCGGCATAGTTATAGGCCGGCTGCTTGTTCTTGTAGGCTACATAGTCGCTACCGGTGATGATACGGCTGGAATAGCTGTTGATGAAATTGGCATAGGTGTCGCGATACTTGCTGAAGTAATTCTGTTCCAGCACTCCCCAGGAAATATCCAGGTACAGATTAGGGAAGCCTTCCAGCAGGCTCTTCAGCAGAACAATGTGATTCAGGTGATCCATCGTTATCTGCTGGCTTGACATGCCGAGATGCAGCCAGATGATTTTGTTGTCCGGATATGTCGACAATATGTGCATCAGGAGCGGCTGATACTTGGTCGGCTCCCCGGTATCGTTGCCCAGATCGGAATGCAAGGTCAGCGGAATATTGCGTTCGCGCAGGATTTTCATGAAGTCCGCCCACTGGTCGATCTGGGCTGTGGTGACCGGCACATGGCCATTGGGGAACAAGGCTTGCTTCACCACATTGGCTTCGCCCATCAGCTTGAACAGCCCCGGATACTCCTTGTCGTATAGCGCAATCAGGGCCGGGATTTCGGCCGGTTTGGCCAGGTCCGGAAAGGTCATGGAAAACACCAGCTGGCGGTCCGGCGACTTGAACTCGGCAAAATTGGCGGCGTTGACGAAATCGTTCTTGATGGTCGGATTGGCCGGCAGGTCCCGGCAATCCTGGTAGGAGTCGCAGCCGGGACGCGCATCCCACGGCAGGCGCTGGCCGATGCCCATCACGCCGCCGAACACCACGCCGTTGTCGGCCATGAGCTGCAGCATGTCGTGGTAGGAAACCGACTCGCCGCCGAACGGGCGGAAGTGGATATGCGTATCGGCCACGGTCAGGTGCGGCTGGGTAGCGCGGTTGAAACAGGCGGGGCTGGGATTCTTGTAATCCTCCAGCGTCAGGCCGACGGCGGCGCCGCTGAAAGCCATCGCCAGCATCGCCGGCATGGCGGAACGGAATAGAAACCTGCAAACATTCATCGCAATCTCCTGGATTAGTGAATCGACAATGGAGTTGAAAATTTAACATGTCTGCCTTGCGCTCAAGCCATGGTCTTTTCTTAAAGTGCATGGCAAACCGCTAACGATGACTTTATATTAAATATTTCTTCATGGAAATGAATAAATCAGCAGCCTCTTCCCGATATATCGAAAGAAGACCGATAATCCGCTATTACCATTCCAGATCAGAATGACATGGACCAAATCAAGGCATGCCGCAGCTTCGTGCGGGCAGTCGAACTCGGCAGCCTGTCGGCAGTGGCGCGCGAGCAGCACAGCACGCAACCGACCATCAGCAAGACCATCGCCGCACTGGAAAAACAGCTCGGAGTGCGTTTGCTGGAGCGCAGCACCACCAGCCTGACCACCACCGAACAAGGCAAGCGTTTTTATGAGCGCGCCAAACGCGTGCTGGAAGAATTCAGCGAAGCAGTCAGCGACGCTCGCGGCCTGACCGAGAAGCCGACCGGCTTGTTGCGCGTCAATGCGCCGCTCGGCCTTGGCCAGTTGCGGCTGAACGCGCTGGTGCTGGAGTTCCTGGAGCTGTATCCGGAGATCGAGGTGGAGCTGATCCTGAACGACCGCTTCGTCGACCTGGTGGAGGACGGCGTCGACGTGGCGCTGCGGCTGGCCGGTTCGCTGCCGCCGAACATGATTGCACGCAAGATCGCCAGCGCGCAGCGCTACCTGGTGGCGGCGCCGGCCTACCTGGCGCGCCACCCGGAAATCCGGCGGCCCGAAGACCTGGCCAGCCATCGCTATATCGGTTTTGCGCGGCCGGCCAATGGCGAAGTGAGCCAGCTCAGCGGCCCGGGCGGCACGGTGCAGATTGCTACCCGCAGCGGCTACCTGGTCAACAGTTCGCTGGCGATACGCGAGAGTTTCCTGATGGGCGCCGGCCTCGGCATCTGTCCGTCATGGCTGGTGCACGACTTGCTCGAATCGGGCCAGCTGCGGCGCATCCTGCCGGCGTGGAGCGCGGCGGGGCAGGAAGCCTCGCTGCTGTATCCGTCGCGCCGCTACCAGTCACTGCGCGCCACGATTTTCATGAACTTCATGACAGAGCGGATCCCGCAGCTGCCGGGATTCTCCGCGCCAGACTTCGGGCGCCAGGTTCGCTCCTAGCGCGATCTTATTTTTTTGCGGTGATTGCGGCCGCCTTCTTGGCCTGGTTGAATACCGGGCCCCACAGCGGGTGGCCCTTTTCGCCGGCAGTCAGGTCAAAGCCGGGATCAAGCTTCAGGGCCTTGTCGAATTGCTGGCGGCACAGCTTTTTCCTGGAAGTCACGCAATAACTGAAGGCCATGTATTTCAGGGCTTCGGTCTGGGTCGGGATATCCGCCGACCAGATCTCGGGGGTATTGGTAAAGCGCTTGATGGCGGCGCTGTAACTGCCCTTGTTGTAAAGGGCGATGCCGTCGGTCAAGGCGGCTGGCGGCGCCGGTTGTTCTGGGACGGCGGCGGCAGTCGCTGCTGCCGTCGATCCGCCTGGCGTCGAGGCTGCCGTTGCCGGTTTAGTGATAGCGTCGAGACTGTCGCAAGCGCCAAGCATGACGGCTGCAGCCAGCATCACAAAACTGCTGATACGGGTAAAAGAGGGGATCATGACGCGTTCTTGGCTGAAATGCATTTAGTGGGACGAGAAATCGTAGTCGATATTACGCGATTTTTTCGGACTGACGTCAATTTCAAAAACACGATCAGGAAAACTCGGATTGACCACCTTGATCTGATGTTTGCCTTCCGACAGAAGCAGTTTTTTCAATGGCGGGCTGACGCCCTTCATGCTGCCGTCGACCAGCACCTTGCCCCACGGCTTAATGGTCAGCAAAACCACGCCGGTCGGATCGACCGCTTTGGCCTCGGCCGGCTTGGCCGTCGTCGCCGCAACGTTCTCCGCACCCTTGCCCTGCTCCGCCAGCCTGGTCCGCGCCGCTTCCGCATGCGGACCGTTCGGGTACTTCTGCAGGAAAGCGTTGATCTGCTGCGGCGTCACGCCATTAAGCTGTTTCAGTGTTTCCCAGACGATGGTTTCTTCGTCAAGGACCTGCTCAGCCGGCGTGGCGGCCAGCTTAGGCGCCGGCGGCGGCGCCGCAGGCACGGCAAGCGCGCGCGCCGAGGCAACCGGCATCTCCGGCAGCCGGGCCGGCTTGAGCCACAGGTAGGCGCCCAGCGCCAGCACGACAACGGCGGCGCCTATCCACCAGGCCGGAGCCTTCAACGGCTTGTCCAGCACGCTTGGGGGCGCCGCCGCCCGCTTGCGTGCGCGCCTGTCGTCGGCGATGGTCGGTTCGTCGCCCGGCTTCTTGCGGCTGGCCAGGCGGAATGCGATCGGGCCGGAAGCTTCATTGTCCGGCATCGGCATCGGCACCGACAGCTCCAGGTCCAGCAACTTGCGGAATTCTTCTATCGATTGCGGGCGGTCGTCCGGCTTGACTGCCAGGCCCTTGTCGATGGCGGCCAGGAACTCCTTGCTGAAACCGCTGTACTCACCCTCCTGCAGGCAGGCTATCGGGTCCTTGATCATGCGCGCCACGGAGGTCGGCGGCGCGCTCTTGACGATGGCGAAATAGATCACCGCCGACAGCGAATAGATATCGGTCCACGGCCCCTGCTTCATCATGGCGTCGTCGGCGTACTGCTCGATCGGCGCGTATCCCGGCTTCAGGATCACCGTCAGCGAATGGGTCATGTCGCCGATGATCTGGCGCGCCGCGCCGAAGTCCAGCAGCACCGCTTCGCCGCTTTTCTGGATCATGATGTTGTCGGGCGAGATATCGCGATGCAGTATCTGCACCCGGTACATGGCGTCGAGCGCTTCCAGCATCGGCTTGAGCATGCTTTTCAGCCAGGCTTCGGTCACCTGCGCCGGCGAATTCTGCACCACGCTTTTGAGAGTGCGGCCTTCATAGTAGCGCATCGCCATGTAGGCGGTGTTGTTCTGTTCCCAGAAGCGGTAGACCTTGATCAGCGCCGGATGGTCGAATTGCGCCAGCAGGCGCGCTTCCTTGATGAAACTCTTGAGGCCGATGGTGAAGGTTTCGCGGTGGCGCTGCGACCGCACCACCACTTTTTTATCCGGCCCGCGCCCGGCAAACGCGCCCGGCATGTATTCCTTGATCGCCACCATGCGCCGCAACGAGCGGTCGAAAGCAAAATAGACAATGCCAAAACCGCCTTCGCCGATCACGCCGATGATTTCGAAATCGGCCAGCCGGGTGCCTTTGGGCAGGCAGTTTTCGACAGCCGTCGTTTCTTGCGGATCAAGCGGCTTGGCGTTTTGCATATTCTCTGGATTCGGCGTTTTAATATTATTTTGGACAGCTGTCAGCACTAACGGCTCGCTGAAGGTCGAGGCTCAGCGACATGAATTGTAAACGCAGTACAGTTATCCAGCGGACTATTGGAGGCGCTGCCGTTTTTTTCGACGATGCCATGCATCAGGTCCAGCCAATCCTGGGCAGAACTGGCCTGGCTTGCAGCCTGCTCCATCTCCGCCTCGCTGATCCACTCCCAGAAGCCATCGGAACAGATCAGGAAGGCGTCGCCGTCCTGTATCTGGACCGCGTTCTGGATCACCTCGGCAGGCGCGCTGCCCTCGACGCCGACGGCGGCGCTCAGGATGCTGCGGCGCGGATGCCTGCGCAACTGGTCGGGGGAGCAATGGCCGGCATCGACGAACTGCTGGATCAGGCTGTGGTCCTTGGTTGCGCTGAGCAGCTTGTGGCGGCGGAACAGATAGACGCGGGTATCGCCCATGTGGCCCCACAGCGCGCAACGGTTGGTTTGATCGATCAGCAGCACCGCCACCGTCGAGCTCATGTCTTTCAGGCGCGGGATCTGCGCCTGGCGCCGGTTCAGCTGCGCCACCGAGTGCTCGATATAGGATTGCAACGCGCGCGGGCCGAACGAAGCTTCTTCGACAAACATTTCCATGATCGAATGGACCACGATATTCGAGGCGATCTCGCCGCCGTACTGGCCGCCGACGCCGTCAGCGACAATCACGCAAGCCAGGTCTTCCTGCAGCACGCTGCCCCAGGAATCCTGGTTGACCTGGCGGCCGCCGGCGTGGCTCAGCTGCGCCAGGCTCAGGGCAACCGGCACCGCCATGTCGGCCAGCAGCGATTGCTCAGGCATGCTGCGTCTCTCTTCTCTGCTTTTCCACTTTTCTTTCGTAAGCCTGTAAAAATGCCTTGCCGAACAAGGTCTGGAAATCGTCCTGCGAGGATTCCGCGATAATCCGCTGGTAACGCTCAGCATAGGCATCCCATAACTTTGCCTTGCGCTTGGACGGCATCAGCGCATCGAGCATGCCGCCTTTTTTCGAGCGCCGCTCCATGACTTCAGGATTGAAACGCTGCAGCATCTCGTTCATGGTGGCGCGCATGCCGGAAACCACGCCCACCTGGTGCGCCTGCAAATCCTGGTAAGCGTCCTGCATGGCTTCGGTGGCGCCCATGAAACCCGGCATTTTCTTGCGCAGCATCTGGATCAGCACGGTCTGGCTGTCGGAAAAGAATTTCAGCGGATTATTATTCCTGACCACTACCTTGGTCACATCCGCATGCGCTTCGCGTTTTACCAGCGCGCGCGAGGCGTTCAGGTCTATCGTGCCCTGCACCGCCGTCGCCAGCAGCTTGCCGACGATTTCCATCATTTCCGGCGTCAGTTCCGACGCCAGGGTGCCGGCAGGCAGGCCGGCGCCTTTCATGAACGCCTGCACCAGCGCTTCGCCCGATGCGGACGGTTCGACCGGGCTGTCTTCGCCGAGGTCGGCCGGCGCCGGATTCGCCGCCGCCCGGGGGATCGTGTTCAGCGGACGCACCGGCGAGGTCGGCAAAGCCGCATTGGCAGTTGCCGCCAGCTCCAGGTTCAATTGCGCGAGCGCCGCCAGGCGGGTCTCGGATACGCTCAGCAAAGGCTTGCCGCCGCTTATCCGTTTCACCGGATTGGCCGATGGCTGGCCGGACTGGTTGGTCATGTCAGGGTTATCTTTCATTAAGTTGAGCTGCGCCTCCGCGCGCAATAAGTACAGTCCGATCTGGATTTCGTCGCCTATCTGTAAATCGTATTCTTCCTCGGCATCGATCTCATGTCCGTTCAGCAGTATCGGATTGGCGCGGCTGAGATTGGTGATGGATTGGCGGATGCCGTCGCTCTTGATCTCGGCCTGGATGCGCGAGACGAAATTCCTGGGATCGGCCAGCACGAAATAATTTTCTTCGCTGCGGCCCAGGGTTTTCGGCTCGCGGCCGAACACGGCCGACAAGGGCGATTCGGGCGCCACATTGTTGTAAGAAATAACACTAATTTTTATCATCGAATGGGTTTCCAGCCGCACCTGATCTGGCGCAAAAAGCCTGAGAGAATCGTTGCATGCCTGGCTGCAAGTTCCATGCCCAAGAAATGCCTGCTGAAATCGGTCGGAGAAGCCCGTAAAACCTGGTAATTCGAGGGTTTTCAACCTGCAAAACTGCCCTCTCTTGTCATCCGTGGTGACGTTTTCTGTCAGCTGGGAGCGAGATCAAGGGAAGGCGTGCAAATTTGGAAATAGCGGGACAGGGCGGCACCCTGTCCCGTAAAGAGGACGAACGCCCTCAGGACTGGCGCAACATGGCCTTGATGCCGCGCACCGCCTGCCGGATCCGGGCTTCGTTTTCGATCAGCGCAAAGCGCACATACTCGTCGCCGTATTCGCCAAAACCGATGCCGGGCGAGACGCATACCTTGGCTTTTTCCAGCAGCTGCTTGGCAAATTCCAGCGATCCCAGATGGCGGTAGGCTTCCGGTATGTGCGCCCAGATGTACATCGATGCTTTCGGGATGTCCACCATCCAGCCGGCTTCGTGCAAACCCTTGGCCAGCACGTCGCGCCGGCTCTGGTATTTTGCGCAGATATCCTTGACGCACTGCTGGTCGCCTTCCAGCGCCGCGATCGCCGCTACCTGCACCGGCGTGAAGCTGCCGTAGTCGTGGTAACTCTTGATGCGCGCCAGCGCCGCCACCAGTTCCTTGTTGCCGACCATGAAGCCGATGCGCCAGCCGGCCATGTTGTAGCTTTTCGACAGCGTGAAAAACTCCACCGCGACATCGCGCGCGCCCGGCACCTGCATGATGGACGGCGCCTGCCAGCCGTCGAAGACGATGTCGGCATACGCCAGGTCGTGCACCACCAGGATGTTATGTTCCTTGGCCAGCTTGACCACGCGCTCGAAGAATTCCAGCTCGACGCATTGCGCGGTCGGATTCGACGGGAATCCGAGCACCATCATTTTCGGCTTCGGATAACTTTCCCGTATCGCCCGCTCCAGCTCGGCGAAAAAATCCACGCCCGGACTCATGCGCACCGAACGGATGTCGGCGCCGGCGATCACCGCGCCGTAGATGTGGATCGGATAACTCGGATTCGGCACCAGCACCGTATCGCCGCGATCCAGCGTCGCCAGCATCAGGTGCGCCAGTCCTTCCTTGGAGCCGATGGTGACGATCGCTTCGGTATCCGGATTGAATTCGACGTCGTAGCGTTTCTTGTACCAATGGCTGATCGCGCGCCGCAGCCGGGGAATGCCCTTGGACGCGGAATAGCCGTGGGTGTCGGGCCGTTGCGACACCTCGACCAGCTTGTCGACGATGTGCTGCGGCGTGGCGCCGTCGGGATTACCCATCGACATGTCGACAATATCCTCGCCACGGCGGCGCGCCGCCATTTTCAGCTCGGCGGTGATGTTAAAAACGTAGGGAGGAAGACGATCGATGCGCGAAAATCTGCGCGGAGTTGGGGATTCAGACATGTTTTCTTTCACGTTAGCGCCCGGAACCGTCCGAGCGACGTTGGAACGGATTTCCATTTGGATGGAATGTTCCAGCGACGATTCTATTGAACATCCGGTTATTGCGCAACGAAGAAAATGCGTCTGGCTACGAGGAAGTGGGTAGTCAGCGTTTTAGGTAACGACGAACGAAGGCCGTCGAATGCTGCCGCCATGCTCCATAGCCCGTTAAATGGGATCAGAGTAATTTTCGCAAAGGGCGCGAAAAAAAACTCTGACCCCATTTAACTGCTTTTGACTTTGATGTTGCAGTTCTCTTTCAAGAACTTCATGGCGCGCGTGTATTTGAGATCGTCATCGTCGACCAGGTATTCCTCCGCATCCGGCAGGAATTCATCCTCCCACAAAGACAGCAGATTGTCCTTGATCTCGAACGGCGCCGAACTCCGGATAAACGCCGAGACCGCCGCGCTGTCGAAGCCGTGCTCGCGCACCCGCCGGATCATGGACCTGGCCTCGGTCTCCGACACCGTCGTCTTCGGTTTCACACCCGACGCGATGCACATGAAGATGGTCAGCCGCGAATACGGATCTTCCTTGCCTTT
>NZ_JAQGLV010000114.1 GCF_028292705.1 Collimonas fungivorans
CATCGGATGTAATCGCAGTGCAGCGAAGCATAGTTGGCACCGCGGATGGAAATGCCTTGTCGCCAAGCCGATGCATTCCATGCTCCGGCCGAATTGAAACTTTCCTTGAAGAAATGCCGCCGATACCGCTCACCTATCGTTGCCGGGACGCGTCATACAATCGTCCGACCGCCAGCGTCAGTTCATCCGGCGTCATCGATGCAAATCCCAGCCGTAAACCGTTGACCGGCTGATTGAGCGGCGAGAACTGGCGGCCGCTGCGCACGAAGAGTCGCTTGCCGGCAGCTTGCTGCACCATGGCGTCGACGTCGATGTCTTCCATGAAGGTGGCCCACACGGCCAGCCCGCCTTCGGGATTGCGCAGCGTGACGCGCTCTCCGAAATGGTGATGCAAGGATTCCAGCAAGACGTCCTTGCGGGCGCGATAGAGTCTGGAGGCGCGCCGCACATGCTTGCGCAGTTCGCCGTCGGCGATCAGATCGGCCAGCATTTTTTGCATGACGGCGTCGCCGTGGCTGGAGATCAGCAGCTGATTTTTGCTCAACGTACCGACCAGATTTTCGGGACCGACTATAAAGCCGCAGCGGAATGACGAGCCCAGCAGCTTCGACAGCGAACCGATATAAATTACGTTACGCTGTCGGGCATCGCTGGCCAGCGGCAGGTAAGGCCGTCCATCGAAGTGATATTCGTGGTCGTAGTCTTCTTCGATGATGGTAAAACGATGCTGCTGCGCCAGCGCCAGCAGTTTTTGTCGACGGTCGGCACGCAGGCTGACCGTGCTCGGAAACTGGTGATGCGGCGTCAGATAAATCAATCGCACCTGCCGCTGCAGGCATAGCGCCTCGACCTGGTCCACGCGGCAGCCGTCCTGATCGACGTCGACGACTTCAATCTGCGCACCGAGCGCGCGAAATATCGCCCATGCCGGCGGGTAACTGAGCCGTTCCACCAGCACAACATCGCCCGGGCGAATCAGCGCCCCGGCAGCCAGATGCAGCGCCATCTGCGTGCCTTGCGTGAGGCAGATATTCGATGAGCTTGCCGCCAGACCGCGCGTGGTGCGCAGCATTTCAGCCAGCGTCGTGCGCAACTGCTCGGCCGATTCATGATTGCCGTACTTGACCCAGTCGGATTTGAACGCAGCCTTCATCGCGTTGCGGTAATAACGATGCAACACGGCTTGCGGCAGCAGGCGATGATCAGGCGCGCCGTTGTCGAAATACATGGTGTCGCGCGTTCTGCCTGCGCGCACCGAGGGAACGTAAAGATCGTCAAAGTAAAGCGGCAAATCGAGCGGGAGGAAATCCGGCGCAAAACGTTCTTCGTCAGAGGCAGGGCGTTTCTTCTGCGGCTTGTCGGGTGTCGCCGCCTTCGAGGCAAACAGCGTACTGACGAACGTTCCACGGCGCGGCTCGCTCACCAGCCAGCCTTTGACGACGCCTTCTTCGTAAGCCAGGATCACGGTCTTGCGATTGACGTCAAGGATATCCGCCAGTTCACGCGTGCCGGGCAGGACGGCTCCCGGCTCCAGGCGGCCGCTTTGAATGGCGCCGATGAGACAGTCGAGGATCTTGCGATAGGAAGCTTTAGTGCCTGGATGGTCGAGATCAAGGTTAAGCAAGAGCTGCCATTTTCTCATCTGGACCATGTGGATTATTCAAATCTGGAGGTTTTAATGGTCCTATTCTAACGTCATAATGGTCCGTCACTTATTTCATTAGCGCACGAGGATACGATGCCAGGCCAACATACCATCACATTGGGGCAATCCGGCATCACCTTTGCCGCAGGAGACGAGTTGTTGCTGGATGCGGCGCTGGCCGAAGGCATCTCGATTCCGTTTTCATGCCGCCGTGGCGAGTGCGGATCGTGCAGGGTCAGGGTGCTCAGCGGCGCCCATGAAAGCAATCCCTATATCGCCGCCGGTACGCCTTATCCGTTGGCGAACGATGAGATGCTGCTGTGCCAGAGCCATGCCTGCGGCGACATGTGCATCGACATTCCCGGCTGGTCACTCGCTGCACAGGCATTGCGCTTTGAAGCCGAGATCCTGAAAAATGACATGCTGACGCCTGACGTCACGCAACTGGTGCTGGCGCCGCGCCACGCACAATCGATGTCCATCCGGGCTGGCCAGTACGTGAAATTTTATCTTGATGACGGCAGCAGCCGTTGCTTTTCGGTCGCCAATATCCCCGCCGACGATGATGGCAAACTGGTCTTCCATATTCGCCGCGTGGCCGGAGGACGTTTTTCGGAGCAGATGCTGGACCGCCTTGCCGTCGGCGACGTACTCAGTATCGAAGGCGCGTTCGGCGCCTGCACCTGGCAAGCCGGTGCACATTCGGCCTTGCTGCTGTTTGCGACCGGCACCGGCTATGCCGGCATCAAGCCGATTCTACTGGCTGCGCTGGCTGAACAGGATACGACGCCTGTCGTGCTGTACTGGGGTGGCTCGCGCGCTGATGACTTTTACGATCGCGAATTTCTCGACCGGCTGTCCGCGCGCAATGCGCGCTTCAGCTGGAGCGGCGTCGTCGGCCCCGCAGGACGCGTTGAAGAAGGTTTCCGGCAAGGCCATGTGCAAGATGTCGCCGCTGCCGATTCCTACGTGTGGCAGAGTGCGCGCGTTTATGCTTGCGGCAATCCGGCCATGGTGGGCGGCGTTCGCGAACGTTGCGTGGCGCTGGGCTTGCAGGCGCATCATTTCATCGCGGAAGCCTTTGTGCCGTCGGGCGCAATGTCGGTGCCGCTGGCGCAAGGAAGTTTCGATCCGGTATGGGAGCGCGTCGGTTCGAAGTATTCACTCGACGGCATGCTGGCGGCGCGCGAACAGTCGATCCGCGCGCTCGCGCAAATCGTCGGCAAGCTGCGGGTAGGCATGACTACCGGCGAAGCCGTGGTGATGGCCAACGATCACTTGCGCAAAATGGGATCCTCGCATACCTGGCATCCGACCTATATCCGCTTCGGCGACGACACCGTCAGAACGCCGCGCCAGGGTGTGGAGCAGGGGCGCAAGCTGCGCGATACCGACATTGCCGTGGTCGATCTCGGTCCGGTGTGGGATGGTTATGAAGGCGATTTCGGCGACACCATCGTGTTCGGGGAAAATAGCTTGCACCGCGCCTGCGCACAGGCGGCGCGCGATGTCTTCACAGCCGCCAAGGAGGCTTGGCAGACCGGCCTGACCGGGCGTGAACTATACGATTTCGCCGAGACAGCCGCTGCACGCGGCGGCTGGCAGCTGGAGCGCAACCTGGCGGGGCATCGGATATCGGATTTCCCGCATGCCTTGTTCGGTCCCGCCAAACTGGCGGAGATGGAAATCGTGCCGAGTGACACCGTCTGGGTACTGGAAATCCAGTTGCGCCACCCGACCGAGCCTGTCGGCGCATTTTATGAGGATATCCTGATCGGCGCACCCGATTCCGCCTGAGTCGGCAGGGCACACATTTAGGTGCACGTAGCCCACCATCCGGTGGGCTACGTGCGTTTACCAGCCGATAGTGACTGTTGCCGTGGTGGGTGCGGCAGTATGGAGAGATGAACTAAATCCCCAAACGTCATCGTAAGCAAAGCCATAGGCCAGGTTATTCACACTATGGTCATGCCAGAATTTCGAGAAATAATTGGATACCTGTCCGTTCGGATAGAAGTAACTAGCGTTACTCCAATGCGCCGGATCTTCGACGATGTGGCGATTGATTGCCGCAGTCACTTGCGCCTGGATTTGCAGTTGTTTGTCGTAAGCCGGTGTTCCTGGCGTGGTTCCAGATCCATCGTTCAATGCGCCGCTGCCTAACAATGCCATTGCGGTGGTAGGGCGGCTATTAATGTAGTAGGTGCCTTGTCCATCGGTGAACTGGAAGCGGTTGCCGACAACGCGGCCGGAAAATGTACCCTGTTGATCCGTGAACGTCAGAGTTTGTGTGCTGTATTTGTTCCAGAGCGATGCGATATAGGCATCCAGATAGTTGCCGTTGACGCCGCCATTATTGAAGCTTGCATGTGCGGGAGCAATAATGCGATACGGCGCATAGGGCGTCTGGGCCAGGCCTTTGAACTCAATAGGAACTTCCGCCAGATATTTTTGAAACAGGGCGGCGCGTGTATCTGTTTCTCCCACTGTCTGGTCGTAGCCATTGAGCCCCTGAAGGCGCAGCAAGACGGGGAAGCCAAATTGATCCACCCGGGTGGTATTGCCGAAAAATCCTTGGTTTGGAACGATCGCCATTTCGACGAAATCGAAGATCACGTCAATATTTGGATCCGACGGATTTTCAATATTGGCGCCGGCATAGCCAATATTGCCGTTCACGTCCTGATTGACTTTGATATACATGGGGCTTCCCACGCTGAGCAGCAGGCGCGCCGAATTTATTGGCGGAATGGTGACCGATTTTCCTTGTGCCAGCGAATGGAAATAGTTTGTGTATCCCTGACCGTTTTTATTCAAGGCGCCGTTGTCGCCGATAGCCATGGGTATCAGGTTTCCGCCTGTATCTACGTAGACGAAGCGGCCGCTGCTCCAGTCCTTGCCAATGATTGCCCAATAAACCTGGCTATCCGGATATGCGCCTCGCGTGCCATTGACCAGATTGAATGTGGTGAGACCGTTCCAGTTTCCTCCGGACGGCGGTGGCGGCGGCGGAGTTGAGTTCCCCGTTCCCACAGTAAAATTGAAAGCAGGGGTATTGTAAGCAGGCGTCCCATTGTTGTAGGTAAACCAGTATTTGATACTGGCGCCGGCGTTGACGTTGTTTATCACCTGAACGTAGCGGCCATTGGCATTGCTGGTGCGAAGGTTTTGAAGATCTCCGCCGTTGAGCTGGTAATGTATGTCGACCCAGCTGGTATTAACGTTGGACTGGAACCACACGGTGGCGCTGCTTCCTGCTACATCAACGCCTTGAGAATAATCATTCGTGGATTGTGCCTGCGCCTGACTCATGAAGAGAAACAAGCTCGCCAATATGCTGACGAAGTAAAGTGCTATTCGTTTCATTGGATCCCTTTTCTTGATGTTTGAAGCCACTCGAGAGATGCAGGCATTGCCTGGATAACGGACAATGACCTGCGAAGAAAACATCGCGTACGCCTGGTTTTGTCTCTATACATGCAGGATCACAATCAGATTCCGGGTGAATAGGACTTGATGCATGAATGGCGTCCTGCGACAAAGCATCGGTCGTCGTAGACGATGATTTCGGCTAATGCGGGCAGGGGGATTCAATGTTGATTTTCGGCAATCTTACAACATTGACACTAGTGGGAATGTCAAGAAAAACCATCCGAACCATCGTGCTGAAAGCACTTAAATCGGATGGTTAGCTGACATTTGCTAATGCGCGAGGGCCTGAGGGGAAAACAGAAGGGACCGATCGGGGGAAATACGGGGAGATATTAGTAGTAGGGATTGCTGGTACGGCTGGCTATTCACGGTCATGTGATCGTGCGCTTCACACGATTTCGACTATGAACATCCGTGCTTGCTGGGCTTCCTGACGTTCGGCCTTGATCGGCGCGTACCTCTCGGAATTGTAGAAGGCTTGCGCTTGGGCGAGAGTTGGAAACTCAAACACGCCGGCCATCGGCAGCGGCACCTCATCCCCCTCCAGAATCTGCGCAACAGGACCGAAATGCAGGATCTGCCCGCCTGCCTCTTTTAGCGCCGCTTGAAAGCGTGGAGCGAGCGCGGCCTGCTTGGCGGGGTCGATGACGCGTAGATTGACGTGTACGTATGCTGGCATTGTGCTCTCCATCAATAATGTATATGCAGTATATGCGAGGATAATTATGGCTCTAACCTCAGGTCAAGTTTGAGCTAGTCACTTAACACCCTAGCCGGTACATTCTTGCCCTGACGTCTTGCCTTCGAATCCGCAACTGTTGCTGCGATTGTGATGTCTGGCCGATGTCGGACGCGGCATCAATAGATTTTATTTCTTCAGCCAAGTCTGAGCTTCGCAGCACTATAGCGCGATATCTGGCACTTTTTTCACTTGTCCAGGGTGCTCGATGGGAGCGGCCCCTTGAACGAAGCCCTCCAAACTTGGCGATGCGATAGTCAATTGCAAAGTTTCAGCGGTGCTTGCCCATGTCGTCGCAAGCAGCTGCGGGTTCTCATTGAGCTTTTGTCCATAAGTGGGAACGATCTCGCGAATTTTTTTCTGCCAGGCAGGTGTCTTCATCCGATCGGGGAAAACTTTCTCCAGCAGTGACAGCATGATCGCTGGCGAGGTAGAGCCGCCAGGTGACGCGCCCAGCAATGCAGAGACGGAGCGATCTTCGGAAACCACGACTTCGGTACCCAGCTTCAATACGCCGCCCTTGTCGGGGATGTTCTTGATGATCTGCACACGCTGGCCGGCTTGCCACAAACGCCAGTCTTCGTCCTTTGCCTCAGGCATGTAGCGGCGCAGCGCCGCCATCTTGTCTTCCCTGGACAGCTCCAATTGCTGCGCGAGATATTTGACGAGTGCAAACTCATGGGCGCCGACTTGAAGTTGCGGAATGATATTGGAGGGCGTGGTTGCCTTCGCGATATCGAAATACGATCCGTTCTTGAGGAATTTGGTGGACCAGGTGGCGAACGGCCCGAACAGCAGCACGGTTTTACCATCCAGCACTCGGGTATCCAGATGCGGCACCGACATCGGTGGCGAACCCGTATCCGCCAGGCCGTAGACCTTGGCCAGATGGCGCGAGGTAATGGCGGGATTATCCGTGACCAGAAATTCGCCGCCTACCGGGAAACCGCCATACTGCTTCGCTTCAGGAATGCCGGACAACTGCAGCAGCGGCAATGCGGCGCCACCGGCGCCGATGAAGATGTGGCGTGCATCAACGGTCTGAATCTTGGAACTATCCTTGATGTCGAAAGCCGATACACGCCAGGAGCCATCCTCATTGCGGGTGATCGAGCGTACCTCATATCCGGTGGTGATCTTGCTGCCCGCATTGCTGCTGAGATGCTTGTAGAACTGGCGGGTAATCGAGCCTAGGTTGACATCGGTGCCGAGCGGCGAACGGGTGGCGGTGACCATCTCGTCCGGCTTGCGGCCTTCCATCATGATCGGAATCCATTCAGCAATCTTGGTCGGATCCGTCGTCATTTCCATGCCAGCGAACAGCGCCGATGCCTTCAAGGCCGCGACACGTTTGCGAATGAATTCACGGTTCTCCGGACCAAAGACCAAATTCATGTGCGGTGTCGAATTGATGAATTCGCGCGGATTGCCCAGAACGCCCTTGCGCACCTGATGCGACCAGAATTGGCGCGAGATCTGGAAGTTCTCGTTGATGCCGATCGCCTGGGTAATATGCACTTCACCCTTGTCGTCCATCGGGGTGTAGTTCAGTTCGCAGAGCGCCGAGTGGCCGGTGCCCGCGTTGTTCCAGCCATTCGAACTTTCTTCCGCCACTTTGTCCAGGCGTTCGAACACTTCATAGGTCCAGCCAGGCTCCAGCTCGGACAGATAGACACCGAGCGTCGCACTCATGATGCCGCCGCCGATCAGCAGCACGTCCACCGTGCGATCCGCCTTGGCGGCGCGGAATTGACCACCGAACAGGACCGAGTAGCCGCCCCATACGGCTGCGGCGCCAACGGCAGCTCCGATAAATTTACGTCGGGAGAAGCGCTTGCCTTTGGCGTTTGCTACCGTATTCTTGTTATTTGCTTGGCTCATGGAAATTTTTCGTCGTAAGTAATATTGAAAGCGATAGGCACCCTCAATCAAAAACGGTGCCGGATACCGAAAAAACCCCATTCAATCGAGGAACAGGTGCTCAATTATCCTTGATTTGCGAGTTCATCACAAAACAAACAATTCCAATCACATTGATCGGATGTGAACTTAGCCGTGCCAGCAATGAAACCACGGCACTGCCGGTGCCGCCGCAACCAACGCCGCCTACGCGCAACGCCTTCACAACTGTGGAAGAAAAAGCAAACCACCGATCCGGGAAGCTAAATACAGCGGCCGGTCCTCAC
>NZ_JAQGLV010000369.1 GCF_028292705.1 Collimonas fungivorans
AAGTGACAAGTAACGTCATGCGACAAACGTTCGGCCAACAAAAAACCCCGCATCTTTGAGGGATACGGGGTTTTGTTTATTTCTTGCGGCGATGTGGATTTTAGAACGGAATATCGTCATCCATATCCGAGAAATTCGGCGCTGGCCGCGAAGCCGGCGCCTGGCGCGCTGGAGCTGCCGGAGCGCTGGTGTTTTGCTGGCGTGCCGGCGGCGCGCTGTTGTAGCCGCCGCCATCGTCCATAGGCGCGCTGCCGCCCGCACCCTGGCGGCTGCCCAGCATCTGCATGGTGTCGGCGATGATTTCGGTGGTGTAGCGCTCGGCGCCATCCTTGTCTTGCCACTTGCGCGTCTGCAGGCGGCCTTCGATGTAGATCTGCGAACCTTTTTTCAGGTACTGGCCGGCGATCTCCGCCAGCTTGCGATAGAAGGTGATGCGGTGCCACTCGGTTAATTCTTTTTTCTCGCCGCTGTTCTTGTCTTTCCAGCTTTCCGTGGTGGCGACGGCAATGTTGGTGACGGCTTCGCCGTTCGGCATGTAGCGTGTTTCCGGGTCGCGGCCGAGATTGCCGACGATGATGACTTTATTGACCGATGCCATGTGATGCTCTCCTAAATACGAATATCTTGAAAAAATGCCTTGGAAGTCATGCTGCCGCGGTGGTGGCCGTCCGGCCACGGCGCGGCAAATTTTTCATGCTGGATGCGATTATAAGCCAGCACAGGGTCGCCGCCCCTCCTAAAATGAAAACCGAGGGGGCTCCGGCATGCTGTTTAAGCAATCCGCCTAGGGCGCCGCCGCAGAACAAACCCAGGGCCTGCATGGTGTTGTACACGCCTAATGCGGCGCCCTTGGCGGCCGGCGGCGCGATGCGCGACACCAGCGACGGCTGGCTGGCTTCCAGCACGTTGAAGGCAATGAAAAACCCCAGCAGCAGCACGACCAGCCACTGCCAGTGGATAGTTGCCATCGAGAATGTCGCCAACAGGCCGAGTTGCACGACAAACAACAAAGCCACGGCCGCCAGCATCACTTGCTTCATCTTGCCCTGCTTCTCGCCGACAAACACCGGCGGCAGCATCAGCACAAAAGACGCCAGCACCACCGGCAGGTAGATTTTCCAGTGCGACTCCAGCGGCAGGCCGGCGTATTTGACCAGCGCCGCCGGCATCACCACGAACATCGCCATTTGCGTCATGTGCAAGGCAAACACCCCATAGTTGAGCCGCATCAGCTCGCCGTTGCGCAGGATCTCCGACCACGCCACGCGCCTGGCCTTGACCAGCGGCGCCGACGGCACCAGCCACACCACCACCACGATCGCGGCCAGCGACAGGATGCCGGTCATGGCGAAGATGCCGCCCATGCCTACCCATTGGTATAGCAGCGGCGAAACGATCAGCGACAAGGCAAAGGTGAGGCCGATGGAACCGCCGACCATGGACATGGCCTTGGTGCGGTGTTCTTCCCGGGTGGAATCGGCGATGAAAGCGGTCACCGCCGCCGAAATCGCGCCGGCGCCTTGGATAGCTCGGCCGATGATGACCCAGTAGATATTGCCGGCAGCGGCGGCGATGAAGGAGCCCAGCGCAAACAGGATCAGGCCGATGACGATGATTTTCTTGCGGCCGTATTTGTCAGAGGCGACGCCGAACGGGATTTGCCCGAACGATTGCGCCAGGCCGTAGATCCCCATGGCAAGGCCGACCAAGGCCGCGCTGTCGCCGCCGGGCAAGGTTTTGGCGTGCACCGCAAACACCGGCAAGATCAGGAACAGGCCCAGCATACGCAACGCAAATATCGACGCCAGGGAGGCGCTCGCCTTGACTTCGGCGCGGCTCATGCCGCTGCTGATTTCACTGTCAAAAGAGGAAGACGAACTATTCATCGAACTATTCATATTGGGAATTGGCGGATGGCGCCGTAAAGGCTGCACAACGACGAAGATCGAAACCCGTTATAGTATCAGGTTGATCCGTTTGATATGGCATGGCCGCGCCCGGCAGCGATTCCCGCCAGGGGCTGCGGCAAGCCTTTCAGACGTGAAAATTGCAATTCCAACAAGCCAACACGGCCTTAAACTTACGCTGAAAGCTGTAAATGGAAGAGATCCGCATCCGGGGTGCGCGTACGCATAACCTCAAGAACATCAATCTGGATTTACCACGCAACAAACTGATCGTGATCACCGGCTTGTCCGGTTCCGGCAAGTCGTCGCTGGCGTTTGACACACTGTATGCGGAAGGCCAGCGGCGTTATGTCGAATCGCTGTCTTCCTACGCCAGGCAATTCCTGCAGCTGATGGAGAAGCCGGATGTCGACCTGATCGAAGGCCTGTCGCCGGCGATTTCGATCGAACAGAAAGCCACGTCGCACAACCCGCGCTCCACCGTTGGCACGGTGACCGAGATCCACGATTACCTGCGCCTGCTGTACGCGCGGGTCGGCACGCCTTACTGCCCGGATCATCCGGAGAAGCCGCTGGCGGCGCAGTCGGTGTCGCAGATGGTCGATGCGGTGCTGGCGATGCCGGACGACACCAAGCTGATGATCCTGGCGCCGGCGGTGGCCAACCGCAAGGGTGAGCATGTCGACCTGTTCGAACAGATGCAGGCCCAGGGTTTTGTGCGCTTCCGCATCCAGAGCGGCACCGGCGCCGCCAAGATCTATGAAGTCGACGACCTGCCCAAGCTGAAGAAGACCGAGAAGCACACCATCGACGTCGTGATCGACCGCCTGAAAGTCAAGGCCGACACCAAGCAGCGCCTGGCGGAGAGTTTCGAAACCGCATTGCGCCTGGCCGAGGGCCGTGCGATTGCGCTGGAGATGGACAGCGGCACCGAGCACATGTATTCCAACAAGTTCGCCTGCCCGATCTGCGGCTATTCGCTGCAGGAACTGGAGCCGCGCCTGTTTTCGTTCAACAATCCGATGGGCGCCTGCCCGGAATGCGACGGCCTGGGCCATATCGAGTTTTTCGATCCCAAGCGCATCGTTGCCTTCCCTAACCTGTCGCTCGCCAGCGGCGCGGTCAAGGGTTGGGACCGGCGCAACCAGTTCTATTTCCAGATGCTGACCAGCATCGCCGCGCATTACGATTTCGACATCGACGTGCCGTTCGAGAAGCTGCCGGAAAAAGCCCAGCAGGCGGTGCTGTACGGCTCCGGCAAGGAAACCATCCCGTTCAGCTACGTCAACGAACGCGGCCGCACGGTGATCAAGGAACACACGTTTGAAGGCGTGGTCAACAACCTGCAGCGCCGTTATCGCGAAACCGATTCGATGGCTGTCAAGGAAGAGCTGGCCAAGTTCATCAATGAAAAAGAATGCCCGTCCTGCCATGGCGCTCGGCTGCGCGTCGAAGCGCGCTTCGTCAAGGTCGGCAACGGCAAGCAGGAAAGGGCCATCTACGAAGTCGCGGCGACGCCGCTGCGCGAAACCCTGACCTTCTTTGAAAAACTGAAGCTGACCGGCGCCAAGAAGGAAATCGCCGACCGCATCATCAAGGAAATCGTCTCGCGCCTGACTTTCCTGAATAACGTCGGCCTCGATTACCTGTCGCTGGAACGCAGCGCCGACACCTTGTCCGGCGGCGAAGCGCAGCGCATCCGCCTGGCTTCGCAGATCGGCTCCGGCCTGACCGGCGTCATGTACGTGCTGGACGA
>NZ_JAQGLV010000386.1 GCF_028292705.1 Collimonas fungivorans
CGCAACTGGGCGCAGCTGGTAGTGCCGATGATAGACAACAGCATCGCCGCGGCGCGCGCATCCGGCGCCCGCATCATCCTGCCCGGCACCGTCTACAACTACGGCGCCGACGCTTTTCCCGACTTGCGCGAAGTTTCGCCGCAAAACCCGAGCACCCGCAAGGGGGCGATCCGGGTGCAGCTGGAGCGCCGGCTGCGCCAGGCTGCGCAGAGCGGAGTGCGCTCCCTGGTGGTGCGCGCCGGCGACTTTTTCGGGCCGCACATGGCCAATTCCTGGTTTTCGCAAGGCCTGGTCAAGCCGGGCCAGCCAGTGACGGCGGTGAGCTACCCCGGACAGCGCGGCATCGGCCATCAGTGGGCTTACCTGCCGGACGTGGCCGAGACCATGATGCAATTGATAGAGCACGAACCCGCGCTGGCTGCTTTCGATACCTTCCACATGAATGGCCACTGGGACACCGACGGCACCGAAATGGTGGCCGCCATCGGGCGCGTCACCGGCCAGCCAGGCCTGAAGGCAAAAAGCTTCCCTTGGTGGCTGCTGCCGCTGGCGGCGCCGTTCGTTCCGGTTTTCCGCGAGCTGCGCGAGATGAGCTACCTGTGGCGCCAGCCCTTGCGCCTGGACAACCGGCGTCTGGTTCAACTGCTCGGCAGCGAGCCGCACACGCGGCTGGACGAGGCGCTGAAGGCGACACTGGGAGGCATGGGCTGCCTGAAACAGTGATCTGCGGACAACAATATATTTTGCTGTGATCCATTCGTAGCAAATCGTGTCGGGGGATAATGCGTACTGCAATCGATTCATAAACGGCTGCTATTGCAATATGCAGCCATCATTATTGGAAGTAACGCATTTTGAACACGACAAGAACCAAACGCTGGACCGGCAAGATGGACTCCCTGACAACGGCATACCTGAAAGATGTCATGGGCAAGATGGAGGTATACGGCGACCGCGTGCAATTCGGACTGGCCAGCCCGGGGCCGCGCCCGTATTACCAGCTCACCAACAGCGCCGAAAAGAAAATGGCCTTCGACAGCAACAACCACCTGCTGCATCCGAAGGAAGATGAATTCACCGGCGCCAACGCCACGCCGGTATTCACGCTGGAACAAATCAAGGCAGCCGTCGCCGCCGGCGGTTTCCGCTCAAGCAGCGCCACCCGTAGTTCTGCCGGCGGCCGCGTCGTCAGCCGCAGCAGCAGCCCGCGTGGCGGCACTATCGCGATGAAAGCCAAGGATCTGATCGATGCCGCCCGCTATGAATATTTCCGCAGCAACCGCCAAGCGCTGCCGGACGGGATCGGCGAACATACCGCCGAAATCACCGAGCTGATGCTCAAAGGCAGTTCCGCCGAAGATGCATTTGGCGAGGTGGTCAAACGGCATTTCTGATTGCCGTGCTGCGGCCTAGGCCGCAGTATTCATCGAATCGAGATATTGAAGGAATGCAGGCATGATTCGTGTAGCCGTTTTCGCTATTGCCGCCATCGCTACCCTGCCTGCCTGGGCCAATTGCGCTGTCGCCGACGCCCTGATCGGCCGGTACGGCATTTCCTTCTCAGGTTTCACCCAACCGCTGCCGCGCGTGTCTGCGCCGGCCGAAGCACAGAACACATCCCTGCTCACCATCGTGCTGCCAAACCAGAACGGCCGTGTCGCCGATGGCTACAACCACGAGGCCTGGATCAACAAGGAACAGAAGCGCGCCTGGATCTTGCGCACCGGCGGGTTTGCCGGCGTCTATGAATGGTATGGCCCGGCCGCTTTGCCGAGCGCGGATTTTTCGGGCTGCGTCACCGAGCCGGGCCGCCTGCCTCGTAATTAGCCAGGAACATATCCACCGCCGAATCCACCACCTGCTGCTGCAGCGCCGCCGCCAGCGGCGGCTGGCCCAGTGTGACCTGCGGCCAGAATGCGAAAGTTTTCAGCAGGCCTTGCAGCTGGTGCGCCGCAAACGCCGGGTCCCCGGGCTTCAGCCGGCCGTCGGCCTGCGCCGCGCTGATCCAGGTGTTGACGCCTTCCTCGCGCTCGCCCAGCCTGGCGACCATGTCCTGGGTCCGTTCCGGCGAATGGATGGTGGCCGCAATCGCCACCCGCGCCAGGTCGAGGAAATTGCTGTCGCTGAGCATGCGCATCTTCGACTGCATCAGCTCGAGCAGCTGCGGGCGCAGCGGCTTATCATGGCGATAAATGAGGGCATGCTGTTCGGCGCTGCTTTCCCACAACTGCATCAGGATTTCGGCGAACAGCTCCTCTTTGCCGGGGAAATGGTTGTACACCGTGCGCTTGGACACTTGCGCCCGCGCGGCGATCTTGTCCATGCTGGTGGTTTCAAAGCCGTTGGCGCGGAATTCGGCAATCGCTGCCTCGAGGATAGCCTCGCGCTTGCGGTCTGTGAGGCGTTGGGCTGTGGTCATGGTCTGCTTCTGGATGACGGATAGCTGAATTTTACACCAGGTAGTTTACTTTTCTTGAGCCAGAAACTACACTGTGCAGTGTAATTATACAATGTTATCAACTCGCCGGGCGGCCGGCGGCGGCACAACAAGATCGGAACCTGCAATGAAAGTAATCTTATTTGGCGCCAGCGGCATGGTCGGACAAGGCGTGCTGCGCGAGTGCCTGCTTGATGACGACATCGAATCCGTGCTGGCCGTCGGCCGCAGCCCCGGCGCCGGTCGTCCATCCGGCAAATTGCAGGAGCTGGTCATCCCCGACCTGGCCCGTATTGCCGACCATGCCGCGGCATTGCAAGGCTACGACGCCTGCTTCTTCTGCCTCGGCGTGTCGTCGGCCGGCATGTCCGAAGCGCGCTACACCGAATTGACTTACGACCTGACGCTGGCCATCGCAAAGACGCTGGCGGCGCGTAATCCAGGCATGACCCTGACTTATGTCTCCGGCGCCGGCACCGATTCCAGCGAACACGGCAGCAGCATGTGGGCGCGGGTCAAGGGCCGCACCGAAAACGCCTTGCTGCGCTTGCCGCTCAAAGCCGCATTCATGTTCCGCCCCGGCGTGATCCAGCCGCTGCATGGGGTGCGCTCCAAGACCAGGTCCTACCAGCTGTTCTATACGCTGGCGGCGCCGCTGCTGCCGCTGGCCAGGCGGCTGTTCCCGAAGCACATCACCACTACCGAGCAGATGGGGCGGGCGATGATCAAACTGGCGCGGCAAGGCGGTCCCAAGCAAGTGCTCGAGGCTGCGGACATCAACGCCATCTAGTTTTTCCGGTCGCTCAAAACCCGGCTCACCGCCGCCCCGCAGCGTTTTGCGGAGGTTGGGCGGCATCGTCATGTGCAAAAATTTCCGCATGAAAGTCCGTTTTTTTTGTCGCAAAAGCGGATTTTTGTGCTACAGATACAAAGCCCGCAAACGAAATTTTAAAAGCAATTTGTCTCAATCCCGCGTTTGCGGTAGTCTACATCGCCGATTCCAAGCAAATACGGTGCTAGAATTTGCAACTCACCACTTTTTTTGAGGATTTAACGAAATGAACAAAACCGAATTGATCGACGCCATTGCCACCGATTGCGAAATCTCGAAGGCCGCTGCACAGCGCGCTTTGGAATCCGTAGTAGACAACGTGATCAAGGCCGTGACTAAAGGTAGTACAGTTCAGTTGATTGGATTTGGTTCGTTCTCTTCCGGCAAACGCGCTGCACGCACCGGTCGTAACCCACGTACCGGCGAAGCAATCAAGATTGCCGCAGCCAAGACCGTCAAGTTCACAGCTGGTAAAGCATTCAAAGATGCAGTGAACAAGAAGAAGAAATGATGTAATAAAAAAGCCCCTTGGAGAAATTCAGGGGGCTTTTTTTTCG
>NZ_JAQGLV010000387.1 GCF_028292705.1 Collimonas fungivorans
TCGTGACCAATGAAGATAATACCGAGCGGCTGCAGATCAATGCGCAAAACTGCGTGCATTGCAAAACCTGCGACATCAAGGATCCGACGCAGAATATCGTGTGGGTGACGCCGGAAGGCGGCGGCGGGCCGAACTATCCGAATATGTGATGTGCAAAAAAGGCTGCGTATGCAGCCTTTTTTATGTTCTACCCGCTTGCCGACGGATCTGAAAGCCGGGCAATTTCCACCCCGCCTAGGCGACCCCGTCTAGGCCACCCCGTCTAGGCGACCCCGCCTTAAGGCAGTTTCCAATCGCCGGCGACAATTTTTTCAAGCCAGAAGGTGCCGATCACGGTTTTGACGTCGGTCACCTTGCCTTCCCTCACCCAGCTCAGCATGTCCGTCAGCGGCGCCTTGAAGACGTCCAGGAATTCGCCGTCGTCCAGCTTGCGCTCGCCGCCGACCAGGCCGCGCGCCAGGTACAGCTCCAGGTGCTCATCGGAATAGGCAATCGCATTGTGGATGGTGCACACATGCTGCCATTCGGTCGCGGTATAGCCGGTTTCTTCCAGCAGTTCGCGCTTGGCGCAGTCCAGGTGATCTTCGCCCGGATCGATTTTTCCGGCCGGATATTCAATGAACACACGCTCCAGCGGATAACGGTATTGCCGCTCAAGCAAGACCGAGCCATCCTCGAACAGCGGCAGGATGACCACTGCGCCGGGATGCTTGATGTATTCGCGCGTAGTCGCTTTGCCGTCGGGCAGCTGCACCGTATCGCGCTGCACTTTGAGGAAGTCGCCGTCATAAGCTTCGGCGCTGGCGATCCGGGTTTCTTTCAGGTGACTATCCATGCGGGAACTCCGAGGAAAGATAAGGCAGACGAGAGGAAGATTGTAATGCAGGCGCAGGCTGGGCTGCCCGCCGCCAGGCAGGAAGCCGGTTCAGCGGTGTTTTTTCAGGTAGCGCAACACATAGCCAGGATAGGCCAGCACCAGGAACATGCAGCCGGTCACGGCATAAAACTCCCAGCCCTGGCGAAAGGTATTGCCGATATTCGCTTCCAGCACATAGGCAAACAAACCAACCAGTGCATACAAGGCGAACAGCTCAAGCAAACGCACCCAGACCGGCTTGACCGCTGCCTGGCCGCCGGACTTGAGCGGCACCAGGGCGAACAGGCGTTCGTTGACAAACGGCAGGTTGGCGGCCAGCAGCGCCAACAGGATCACGAACCAGCTGGAGAGAGAAACGTTCAATTCACTCTGATAAGGAAGGAGGTCAGGGACTTCGTGATCGCCATGGTAGTGGCATCCATCAGCCAGCCTGGCCACAAGCCCAGCACCAGCACCGCCAGCCCGTTCAGGCTGAGCAGCACCCGCATATCGAGGTTGGCGACAATCGGCGAGCTGTCTTGCGGCTCGTCAAAATACATCAGCTTGATCACGCGCAGGTAGTAGAAAGCGCCGATCAGCGAGAACAGCACGGCCACCACCACTAGCCAGAGCTGGCCGGTGCCGGTGCCGAGCACGGCTTGCAGCACGGACAGCTTGGCGTAGAAACCCATCAGCGGCGGAATCCCCGCCAGCGACAGCATCAGGACCAGCATTACCGCGGCAAACCAGGGGCTGCGCTGGTTCAGGCCTTTGAAGTCGTCCATGTTTTCCGCTTCGAAACCGGAGCGCGCCAGCAGCATGATGACGCCGAAGGTGCCGAGCGTGCTCATCACGTAAGTGATTGCATAAAACATGGCCGAGCTGTACGCGTTGACAGTCGAGAACAGGTTGCCGTCGACCACGCCGGCCAGCAGGCCGAGCAGCATGAAACCCATGTGGGAAATGGTCGAATATGCGAGCATGCGCTTGATGTTAGTCTGGGCAATCGCAGTGATGTTGCCGATCGCCATCGACAGCACCGCCAGCACGACCAGCATTTGCTGCCAGTCGGTCGCCAGCGGCAACAGCGCCTCCACCAGCAGGCGGAAACAGATTGCAAAAGCCGCCAGTTTGGGCGCGCCGCCCAGCAGCAAGGTGACCGCGGTCGGTGCGCCCTGGTAGACGTCAGGCACCCACATGTGGAACGGCACGGCGCCCAGCTTGAATGCCAGGCCGGCCACGATGAACACCACGCCGAACACCAGCACGGTCGGGTTGATGCCGCCGGAGGATGCAGCACGGGTGACTTCGACCAGGTCGAGCGAACCGGTAGCGCCGTACAGCATCGACATCCCGTACAGCAGGAAACCGGAAGCCATTGCGCCCAGCACGAAATATTTCATGGCGGCTTCAGTCGCGCCGGCGCTGTCGCGCCGCAACGCCACCAGCGCATACAGCGACAGCGACATCAGTTCCAGGCCGAGGTAGATGCTGAGGAAATTGCTGCCCGAGATCATCACCATCTGGCCCAGCAGGGTAAACAGCGCCAACGGATAGAATTCGCCGCCGAGATGGCCGCCGACCATGCCGCGTTCGCTCACATAACGGCGCGAATACACCAGCGTGATCGCCACCGCCACGTAAGAAACCAGTTTCAGCAGGCTGCTCAGCGGATCCGAGACGAACATATTGTGGAAGGTGTAAACCGTCTCCCCGCTTTGGAATGCGCCAAACGTCAATACGAAACACACGGCCAGCACGGCCAGCGTCAGGTAGTAAGTAAGGTAGCGCTTGGCATCCGAAACGAACATATCGATCAGCAGCACGACCGAAGTCGCAATCAGCAGAAAGATTTCCGGATAAACAGGGATCAGATTCATGTTATTCATTTATTTGCCGCTTATTTTTATACACCACTTCTAGTCAGTTGGGGACAGAGTAATTCGCCACGCTGCGGTGGCTCTTAAACTCTGTCCCGCAATTCACAAATTCATCAGTTTAACTTGGTAACCGCGACATGCTTCAGCAGGTCGGCCACCGATACTTGCATCGCATCGGTGAACGGCGCCGGATACACGCCCATCGCGATGACGGCAATCGCCAGCACACCCAGCATGACGAATTCACGCTTGTTCAGATCCAGCATTTCTTTCACATGCGAATTGGTGATGGCGCCAAACACCACGCGCTTGACCAGCCACAGCGAATACGCCGCGCCCAGGATCAAGGCGGTCGCCGCCAGCAGGCCGATCCAGAAATTGAACTTGACCGCGCCCAGGATCACCATGAACTCGCCGACGAAACCGGAGGTGCCCGGCAGGCCGGAATTGGCCAGCGAGAACAGCACGAACAAGGCGGCGAAACGCGGCATGACGTTGACCACGCCGCCGTATTCGGCGATCTGGCGGGTATGCATGCGGTCATACAGGACGCCGATGCAAAGGAACATCGCGCCCGATACAAAACCGTGCGAGATCATTTGCACGATGCCGCCCTGCAGGCCGATATCGTTGAAAATGAAGAAACCGAGGGTAACGAAACCCATGTGGGCGATCGACGAATAGGCGATCAGCTTTTTCATGTCGTTCTGCACCAGCGCCACCAGGCCGATATAGATCACCGCGATCAGCGACAGGGTGATGATGAAGCCGGCCAGGTAGTGGCTGGCGTCAGGCGTGATCGGCAGCGAGAAACGCAGGAAGCCGTAGCCGCCCAGCTTCAGCATGATGGCCGCCAGCACCACGGAACCGCCGGTCGGCGCTTCCACGTGGGCATCCGGCAGCCAGGTATGCACCGGCCACATCGGCACCTTGACGGCGAACGCCATCAGGAAGGCCAGGAAAATCAGGATCTGCGCGGTCATCGTCAGCGGCAGCTGGTGCCAGGTCAGGATCTCGAAACTGCCGCCTGACTGGATGTACAGGTACAGCAAGGCGATCAGCATCAGCAGCGAACCCATCAGGGTGTACAGGAAGAACTTGATCGCGGCATAGACGCGGTTAGCGCCGCCCCAGACGCCGACGATGATGAACATCGGGATCAGCGTGGCTTCGAAGAACACGTAGAACAGCATGCCGTCGAGCGCGCAGAAGACGCCGATCATCAAGCCCGACAAGATCAGGAAAGCGCCCATGTACTGCGCGACTTTTTTCTCGATCACCTGCCAGGCGGAGATCACCACCAGCACTGTGATAAACGCCGTCAACGGCACGAACCACAGGGAAATGCCGTCGATGCCCAGATAGTAGTTGACGTTGAAACGGTCGATCCAAGTGGTCTTTTCAACAAACTGCATGCCGTGGAAGGCATTGTCGAAGCCGCAGACCAGGGGCAGCGTGACCACAAAGCTGACCGCTGCGCCGAGCAGCGACAGCCAGCGCACCAGGGTTGGATTATCGTCGCGGCCTACTGCCAGGACCAGGATACCGAACGCGACCGGACACCAGATCGCGAGGCTGAGAAGAGGGAAAG
>NZ_JAQGLV010000304.1 GCF_028292705.1 Collimonas fungivorans
CACCGACCAATCAAACAAGATAAACACAGCCCAGTTTGAAAACTAAAACCCCTACCCAGCCGCATTATTTCATCCCGCAGCCGCTGGACAATACACGGCTGGCGCACCTGTGCGGACCGCTGGATGAAAACCTGCGGCAGATTTCCGCGGCGCTGGATGTGTCGATTTTCCGGCGCGGCGACAAATTCATTGCCGCCGGCGGCAATGCGGAACGCGCGGTGGAAATCCTCGACCAGTTTTACGCCATCGCCAACAAAGTGATCTCGGTGGATGAAATCCAGCTGGCGCTGGTTGAACAGCGCGCCAAACTGGGCATGAAGCCGAAAGCGAAAGCCGCCAAGGGTAACGGCAAGGCCGCCAGCGAACCTGGCGCCGATGCCAATGCCGATCCTGCGGATGCAGAGCTGACCGAGACCGATATCGAAAGTCCTGTGCTGAAAACCCGGCGCAGCGACCTGCGCGGCCGCACGCCGCACCAAAGCCAGTACATCCGTTCGATCCTGGAACATGACGTCACGCTGGGCATCGGCCCGGCCGGCACCGGCAAGACCTACCTGGCGGTTGCCTGCGCGGTAGACGCGCTGGAACGCGATGCGGTCAAGCGCATCGTGCTGACGCGGCCGGCGGTCGAGGCCGGCGAGCGCCTGGGTTTCCTGCCCGGCGACCTGGCGCAAAAAGTCGATCCCTACCTGCGTCCCCTGTACGACGCGCTGTACGATTTGCTGGGTTTCGACCGTACCCAGAAGATGTTCGAAAAACAGGCGATCGAGATCGCGCCGCTGGCTTACATGCGCGGCCGTACGCTGAACCATGCTTTCATCATCTTGGACGAGGCGCAAAACACCACGCCGGAACAGATGAAGATGTTCCTGACACGAATCGGCTTCGGCAGCAAGGCCGTGGTCACCGGCGATGTCACCCAGATCGACTTGCAGCGCGGCCAGAAGAGCGGCCTGATCGATGCGATGAATATCCTGAAAGACGTGCGCGGCATCGCCTTTACCCGCTTTAACAGCAGCGACGTGGTGCGCCACCCCTTGGTGGCGCGCATTGTCGACGCCTATGAATCGGCGGCGCAGGCAGCGCCGGTGGCGTCTACCCATGGCGTCATCGAAGCCGCCACGCCGCAAGCCGTCAAACCCGCCAAACCGGTGCAGACCGGGATTACCAAAACAGCCCGCAGCCGCAATGTCGCAAAAAAATAAACTCTCCCTGTCGGTGCAATACCCCGACCCGCGCCTGCAAGACAGCGTCACCCGCCCGAAATTGCGGCGCTGGGTGCAAGCCGCGCTGCTGGCGCCGGCCGAGCTGACGATCCGCTTTGTCGATGCCGAAGAAGGCCGCAGCCTGAACCGCGACTACCGCGGCAAGGATTACGCCACCAATGTGCTGACCTTCGCCTATTCGGAAGACCAGGCCGAGGATGACAACGGCATCACCCAGGCTGACATCATCCTGTGCACCGATGTCCTGCAAAGCGAAGCCAGGGAACAAGGCAAGTCCGTGCTGGAGCATGCTGCCCATCTGGTGGTGCATGGCGTCCTGCACGCGCAAGGTTACGACCATGAAGACGAGGAAGAAGCCACCGAGATGGAAAACCTCGAAATTGAAATCCTGGACACGTTAAACTGGCCCAATCCCTACGCTGACCGCTGAGCACAAACCTCCCGCCTCATCACTCCCGATACGCCGCTTATGCGGCGTTTTTCATTTCCAGCAACAGCCTGCTGTCGGACTACTGGAACAAGCCGTGTAAGACATTTCCTTGATTTTGGAGGGAATCAGGAAAAGGGTGAATTATTGTGAAAAATCCAATATTCATGCCCTAAAATCCAATTCTTATCCTTTCAAGTAATAAGATTATTATGAAATCGTGTAATGAATTGAGTTGGTCCGCGACTAAAGCACATGAAAACAACATTGCTTACTCTCCGGAGACAATCATGAACCCAGTCACGCTACTGGCACTGACCGTGCGCGCTCTGCGGCAGGAGGGCTAAATGGCCTCATCCACTCTTGACACGCTAAAGAAGCCGGTGATTCACCCGGTCTGGCTGCGTATTACACACTGGCTCAATGTGCTGGCGGTCGTCATCCTGATCCTGAGCGGCTGGCGCATCTATAACGCCTCGCCGATTTTCCCGTTTCATTTTCCCAGCGAATGGACGCTGGGCGGCTGGCTGGGCGGCGCCCTGCAATGGCATTTTGCAGCGATGTGGCTGCTGTTCTTCAACGGCCTGGTTTACTTGCTGATCAATACCGGCAGCGGCCGCCTGTGGAAGAAATTCCTGCCTTTGCGTCCGACCGAAGTCATCCAGGACCTGATCAAGGCGCTGCGCGGCAAGCTGCAGCATGACGCGCTTGACCACTACAACGCGGTGCAAAAGCTGGCCTACGTCTCGGTCATCCTGGATCTGATCCTGCTGGTGGTCTCCGGCCTGGCGATCTGGAAATCGGTGCAGTTCCCGGTCCTGCGCGAACTGATGGGCGGCTTCGACAACGCCCGGGTCGTGCATTTCTGCGCGATGAGCTTCCTGGTCGCATTTATCGTGGTGCACATCATCATGGTGGCGCTGGTTCCACGCACGCTGCTGGCCATGCTGCGCGGCCGCTAAGATGAATTGAGATAATCATGTTCAAGAAAAATATTAACCCGGCGCTCGATACCGAATCGATATTGAAAGACGCCCAGCGCGAACTGACATTGCCGTCGCGCCGCCTGTTTGCAAAACGTGCGCTGACCCTGGGCGGCCTGTCGCTGCTGACCGGCTGCAACCTCACCGACGAGCCATCCGTCAACCACATGCTGGAGCGCATCTCGCGCATGAACGACGGTGTGCAAGGATGGCTGTTCGATCCGAAGCGCCTGGCGCCGACGTATACCCAGGCTGAAATGACCCGGCCCTTCCCCTTCAATGCGTTTTACGCCATCGAGGAAGTGCCGGAAATCGACGGCGACGACTATCGGCTCGAAATCGCCGGCCTGGTGAGCGACAAACGCTCCTGGACATTGCAGCAGCTGCACAAGCTGCCGCAGAACGAGCAGATCACGCGCCATATCTGCGTCGAAGGCTGGAGCGCCATCGGCCGCTGGGGCGGTGTTCCGTTCTCTTATTTTCTCAAGCAGATCGGCGCCGACCTGAGCGCCAAATATATCGATTTCCAATGCGGCGACGATTACCACACCAGCATCGACATGCCGACCGCATTGCATCCGCAGACCCAGCTGACCCTGACTTACGACGGCCAGATCCTGCCGCCGAAATACGGTTTCCCGATGAAACTGCGGATGCCGACCAAGCTCGGCTACAAGAATCCGAAACACATCACTTCAATCGAAGTAACAAACACGTACCCCGGCGGTTACTGGGAAGACCAGGGGTACAACTGGTTCGGCGGTGCTTAGGCTCGGGCTGACAAGCAGCCCTGCGACATCCGCTGATTTTTACGGCACTTTTGCCACTTTTACCTGGAGATTCAAATGAAGAAAAGCCTCACAACCCTGTTGGTTACCTGCCTGATGATGACAGCCGGCGGCGTCTATGCACAAGATGCCATGTCCAAAGACGCTATGTCCAAGGATGCGATGTCCAAGGACGCCATGTCGAAAGATGCGATGAGCAAGGACGCCATGGACAAGCCGGGCATGGCCAAAGATGCAATGAAAAAGAAAGCCCACGCCAAAAAAGACGCGATGTCCAAGGACGCAATGAGCAAAGACGCGATGGGCAAGGACGGCATGGCCAAAGACGGAATGAGCAAATAATTATCTTTATTGCCATCCGGCGGACCATGTTTTCGGGCATGGTCCGCTTTTTTATGCAAAAAATTGCCGCACGGAACCGCGATCTGGGCCTGCGGACACACGCGTTTCGTCGTCCTGTCACATATTTGTTGTATGCTATTGCTTCCAAAACAATGTGAAACCAAGGCTAACGCCATATGCCAGAGCACCCTAGTAGCGTCAAATCATTTGACGCTAAACCCCACCGGTCGTTATTCGAACGCCTGACCGCACTGATTTCTCCTGAACCTGAAAACCGCGCCGAACTGCTCGACGTGCTGCAAGACGCACACGAACGCAACCTGATCGACGCCGACGCGCTGTCGATGATCGAAGGCGTGTTCCAGGTCTCCGACCTCTCCGCCCGCGACATCATGATCCCGCGCTCGCAAATGGACATGATCGACGTCACCAAACCGATAGAAGACTGGATGCCGGAAGTCTTGTCGACCGCCCACTCGCGCTTCCCCGCCGTCGACGGCGAGCGCGACAAGGTGATCGGCATCCTGCTGGCGAAAGACCTGCTGCGCTATTACGCCGAAGAGTCGTTCGACGTGCGCGACATGCTGCGGCCGGCGGTTTTCATCCCGGAATCGAAACGCCTCAACGTCCTGCTGCGCGATTTCCGCGCCAACCGCAACCACATGGCGATCGTGGTCGACGAATACGGCGGCGTCGCCGGCCTGATCACGATTGAAGACGTGCTGGAACAGATCGTCGGCGATATCGAGGACGAATACGACTTCGATGAAGAAGAAGACAATATCCTAGCCATCCGCGACGGCGACCACGGCGGCCGCTGGCGCGTCAAGGCGCTGACCGAGATCGAACAGTTCAACGAAACGCTGGAGACGGCGCTGGTCGACGAAGACGTCGACACCATCGGCGGCCTGGTCGCCAACCACCTGGGACGCGTGCCGCGCAAGGGCGACGAGTTCACGATCGACAATGTGCGCTTTGAAGTGCTGCGCGCCGACGCGCGCCAGGTGCATGTCTTGCTGGTCGAAAAACTGTCGGAATCGGCTCAGGAAGAATCCTGAAAAGAGCGTGGGCCGGTACGCCCGCTATGCCGGCCCACCCCCTATCCAAGAAGAGCAAGATCGCCGCCGCCCATGAGTTTTCGCCTGACTTCAATTCCTAAACTTCCCCTGCTGCTGCCGCTGGCCGCCCTCACCGGCGCCATCAATGTGTTCGCCTTCGCGCCGTACGGACTGTGGCCAATCCAGCTGCTGACGCTGGCGCTGTTCGTGTTCTGCCTGATCCGCGTCCCCACCATCAAGCATGGCGCCCTGCTGGGCTGGGCCTACAGCTTCGGCTGGGTGGCGCACGGCGTCTACTGGATTTATATCTCGCTGCACGACTTTGGCGGTTTGCCGGGCTGGCTGACGGCGCTGGCGATAGCATTGCTGGCGGCGATCATGGGTCTGTACACGGCCATGGGCACCGCCGCCGCGCTCTGGCTGCGGCGCCGCTGGTCGGCTTCGCCGCTGCTGTTTGCGCTGGCGATTTTTCCGGCGCTGTGGGCATTGACGGAATGGTTGCGCGGCTGGCTGTTTACCGGCTTTCCCTGGCTGATTTCAGGTTATGCCCATACGGCCGGCCCGCTGGCCGGCTACGCGCCGCTGGTCGGCGTGTACGGCATAGGCGGCATTGCGGCATTGGTCGCCGGCTGCCTGGCCTTGCTGCCGCAATATAAAAAGCCGGCGATCGCCGCCGTGCTGGTGCTGGCTGCGGGCCTTGGTTTGCACCAGGTCAACTGGACCGCGCCGCACGGCAAGCCGATCTCCGTACGCTTGCTGCAAGGCAATGTGCCGCAGGAAGAAAAATTCGACAACGCGCAGATCGTCAACTCCTTGCGCCTGTATATCGACATGATCCGCTCCGCGCCGGCAGACCTGATCGCCACGCCCGAGACGGCGATACCGATCCTGCAAACCCAGCTGCCATCGGATTATGTGCCTGCGCTGGCCGACTTCGCGCGGCAAAGCGGCAGCCACATCGCGCTCGGCATTCCCTATACCGACGGGCCCGACCGCTACGCCAACAGCGTGATCGGCATCTCGCCCCAGGCCACGGATCCTGCCTATCGCTACGACAAACAGCATCTGGTGCCGTTCGGCGAATTCGTGCCGCTCGGGTTCCGCTGGTTTGTCGACATGATGAACATCCCGCTCGGCGATTTCACCCGCGGACCGGCGGTGCAGGCGCCGTTCGCGGTGAAAGACCAGTGGGTGCTGCCCAACATCTGCTACGAAGACTTGTTCGGCGAGGAAATCGCCGGCCAGCTGGCCGCCACCCAGGCGGCTGGCAAGCCCACCGCTACCCTGCTGCTGAACATGTCGAATATCGCCTGGTTCGGGAATACGATTGCATTGCCGCAACATTTGCAGATATCGCAAATGCGCAGCCTGGAAACCGGCCGCCCGATGCTGCGCGCGACCAATACCGGCGCCACCGCGCTGATCGATCCGCACGGCGTCGTCAGCATCCAGCTGGTCCCGTACAGCCGCGCCACGCTGGCGGTGCCGGTGCAAGGTTATAGCGGCACAACGCCGTATATCCTGCTGGGCAACCGCCTGATGCTGGTCCTGGCGCTGGCGATGCTGGCCGCCAGCTGGTGGTGGTGCCGCCGCAAAGCGCGCCCACAGCCCTAAAGCGGTCAAAACCCGCTAAAATCGCTGCTTTTAGCGCTTATCCTGTTGCGCTCTTCGTTACCCTGTATTTCGCCTGTGTATTTCACCCGATTCGTCGGCACCTTACCGTATGGAAAAGCAACAAAACGATGCTTACATTTCAACAAATCATCCTTAAATTACAAGATTACTGGGACGCCCAGGGCTGCGCCCTGCTGCAGCCCTATGACATGGAAGTCGGCGCCGGCACCTCTCATACCGCGACCTTCCTGCGCGCCATCGGCCCCGAGCCTTGGCGCGCCGCCTATGTGCAGCCGTCGCGCCGTCCCAAGGATGGCCGTTATGGCGAAAACCCGAACCGCTTGCAGCATTACTATCAGTACCAGGTCGTACTCAAGCCTGCGCCGGAAAATATCCTCGACCTGTACCTCGGCTCGCTGGCAGCGCTTGGCCTGGATCTCAAGCGCAACGATGTGCGCTTCGTCGAAGACGACTGGGAAAACCCGACCCTCGGCGCCTGGGGCCTGGGCTGGGAAGTCTGGCTGAACGGCATGGAGGTGACTCAGTTCACCTATTTCCAGCAGGTCGGCGGCCTCGATTGCAAACCGGTGCTCGGTGAGATCACCTACGGCATCGAGCGCTTGGCCATGTACCTGCAGGGCGTGGAAAATGTCTACGACCTGGTGTGGACCGAATGGGTCGAGAACGGCGTGACCAAGAAACTCAGCTACGGCGACGTCTTCCACCAGAACGAAGTCGAGCAGTCGACCTACAATTTCGAACACGCCAACACCGAATTCCTGTTCCCGCTGTTCGGCAATTACGAAGCCGAAGCCAAGCGCCTGCTGGCGGTGCCGCTGGCGCTGCCGGCTTACGAGATGGTGTTGAAAGCCGCACATACCTTCAACCTGCTGGATGCGCGCGGAGCGATCTCGGTCACCGAGCGCGCCGCCTACATGGGCCGGATCCGCAACCTGTCGCGCGCAGTAGCGCAGGCATATTACGATTCACGGGCAAAGCTAGGCTTCCCGATGTGGGAGATCACCAAGGAAAACGGCGATCTGTTGTTGCAAGAATTTGGAGATGAATACATGGCGGCAGTAGCGCAGCGTGCGGGAGAAGCAGTATGAAGGACACGCTTTTGAGTCAGACCCTGCTGATTGAAATTTTCACGGAAGAATTGCCGCCGAAAGCCCTGGCGAAACTCGGCGATGCCTTTGCCAATGGCATTTTCAACGGCTTGAAATCGCGCGATTTCCTGGGCGACGGCGCCGTCGCCACCGCATTCGCCACACCGCGCCGGCTGGCAGTCGCCATCAGCAATGTGCGCGCCACTTCGCTCGACAAGACCATGCGCGAAAAAGTGTTGCCGGTATCGGTGGCGCTGGACGCCGAAGGCCGCGCCACGGCGCCGCTGGTCAAGAAACTGGCGGCACTGGCCGCGCAATGCGGCCAGGCGGTGATTACCCCGGCCGAACTGGAACGCGCGCCTGACGGCAAGGCTGAAAGTTTTTTCTACAGCTACACCGCCAAAGGCGTGGCGCTGCCTGCCGGTTTGCAGGTGGTGCTGGAAGATACCGTCGCAAAATTGCCGATCCCGAAAGTGATGAGCTATCAGCGTCAACACGGCCATGCCGCCGGCCACACCGTCCGCTTCGTGCGGCCGGCGCACAGCCTGGTGGCGCTGCATGGCGAACAGGTACTGCCCTTGACCTTGCTCGGCCTGGATGCAGACCGCCAGACCGAAGGCCATCGTTTCCTGTCGCCAGGCCGCATCACGCTGGCCGACGCCGACAGCTACGCAGCAACGCTGGCCGAACAAGGCAAAGTCATCGCCAGCTTCAGCGAACGCAAGGAAAAAATCCGCAGGGACCTGCTGGAAGGGGCAGCAAAATCGGCGGCCGAGGACCAGGTACTGATGCCGGAAGCGCTGCTGGACGAAGTCACGGCGCTGGTTGAATGGCCGGTGGTGTATGCCTGCAAATTCGAAGACGAATTCCTCAGCGTCCCGCAGGAATGCCTGATCCTGACGATGCAGACCAACCAGAAGTATTTTGCCCTGACCGACAGCGCCGGCAAGCTGCGTTCGCGTTTCCTGATTGTCTCCAACCTGCAGACCAGCGAACCGCACTACATCATCGAAGGCAATGAGCGCGTAGTACGCCCGCGCCTGTCCGACGCCAAATTCTTCTTCGAGCAAGACCAGAAAAAGAAACTGGCCGAACGTGTGCCCCTGCTGGCCAACGTGGTCTATCACAACAAGCTCGGCAACCAGCTGCAGCGCACGGAACGGGTCAAGACCCTGGCCGCGTCGATTGCCGCGCTGCTCGGCGGCGCTACCGCATTGTCTGCTCTGGCCGAACGCGCGGCGCTGCTGGCCAAGGCCGATCTGCTGACCGACATGGTGGGCGAGTTCCCTGAGCTGCAAGGCATCATGGGCAATTATTACGCGCGCCATGACGGCGAAGCGGACGACGTCGCCCTGGCCATCTCGGAACACTACCAGCCGCGCTTTGCCGGCGACGCCTTGCCGACCACCGACACCAGCATCGCGGTAGCGCTGGCGGACAAACTGGAAACCCTGGTCGGAATCTGGGGCATCGGCCTGCAGCCGACCGGCGACAAGGACCCGTTCGCCCTGCGCCGCCATGCGCTGGGCATCTTGCGCATGCTGCTAGAAAAACGCCTGCCGATATCGCTCACGCAGTTGCTGAGCAATGCCGCGCAGCAGTTCGCCGGCAACACCAACTTCAAGGATCCGGGCAGCGACGTGCTGCCGTTCCTGTACGACCGCCTGCGCGGCCTGCTGCGCGAACGCGGTTATGCGCCGAACGAAATTGAAGCGGTAGTGGCGCAGCAGCCAGAGCGGCTCGACAACATCATCGAGCGCCTGGATGCGGTGCAAGCGTTCGCTGCCCTGCCGGAAGCGGAAGCGCTGGCCGCGGCCAACAAGCGCATCACCAACATCCTGAAAAAGACCGAAGGCGTCGGCAGCATGGTGCAGCAAGACCTGCTGCGCGACAACGCCGAACAATCGCTGTTCGCAGCGATGAATGCGCTCAAGCCGGAGGTCGATGCAGCGTTTGCCAAGGGAGATTTCAGCACCGCCTTGAAAGCATTGGCGCGGCTGCGAGAAAACGTCGACGGCTTCTTCAACGATGTAATGGTGATGGCGGACGACGAGCAATTGCGCAACAACCGCCTGGCGTTGCTGGCGAACCTGCATGTGATGCTGAACCAGGTCGCCGACATTTCCAAGCTGGCTGCCTAAGCTATTTAAGGTCACCATGAAATTAATCATCCTCGACCGCGACGGCGTCATCAACCACGACTCGGACGCCTTCATCAAATCGCCAGATGAATGGATCCCGATCAAAGGTTCGCTGGACGCGATAGCACGCCTGAACCAGGCGGGTTATCGGGTAGTGGTGGCGACCAACCAGTCGGGCATCGCGCGCGGCTTGTTTGACATGCCAACCCTGATGGCCATCCATCAGAAAATGCACGAAGCGGCGCAGCAGGTCGGCGCCGAAATCGACGCCATCTTTTTTTGCCCGCATGCCGCCGACGACAACTGCGATTGCCGCAAGCCCAAGGCCGGCATGTTCCACGATATCGGCAAGCGCTTCGAGATCAGCCTGCGCGGCGGCGTAGCGACGGTAGGCGACTCGCTGCGCGACCTGCAGGCAGGTTTTGTCGCCGGCTGCGCACCTTATCTGGTGCTCACCGGCAAAGGCGAAAAGACCCGCGACAAAGGCGGTCTGCCGCCCGGCACCCTGATATTTCCTGACCTGGCAGCGGTGGTCGAATTCCTGCTGAAGAAACCGGTGGAGCTGGCGGTTTGATGAACGGTCGGCTCCGTCCTGCATAAAGATAGCTTATTTAAAAATACCTGGAGTCTGCATGTCGCGTTTTTTCCTGTTTTTACGTTCCCTATTGTTCGTCTTGCTGATGACTGTCCTGACGGTGGTCTGGTCGATGGCTTGCCTCTTGTTCGCCCCCTTTCCTTACGCCCGGCGCTATTACCTGACGGCGCGCTGGAACGTCATCGTGGTCTGGATGGCCAAGGTCATCTGCGGGATCCGTTACGAGGTCAAGGGTTTTGAAAACTTCCCCGACGCCCCTGCCGTGGTGCTGAGCAAGCACCAGTCGGCGTGGGAAACGATTTTCCTGCTGCAGATGACGCCGCGCCCGCTGGTGTTCGTGTTCAAGAAATCGCTGACCTATATCCCGTTTTTCGGCTGGGGCATCGCCTTGCTGCGCATGATTCCGATCGACCGCAGCAAAGGCCGCGACGCTTTCGCTCAAGTGGTGGTGCAAGGACGCAAGCGGCTGGCCGACGGCCAATGGATCATCATGTTCCCGGAAGGCACGCGGATACCGGTCGGCCAGACCGGCAAATACAAGAACGGCGGCAGCCGCCTGGCAGTGGAAACCAATACCGTGGTGGTGCCCGTCGCACACAATGCAGGCGAGTGCTGGCCGAAGAATTCCTTCATCAAGAAACCGGGGCTGATCACGGTCTCGATCGGCAAGCCGATTTCGCCGGAAGGCCTGGATAGCAGCGAGCTGATGGCGAAAGTCGAAAATTGGATAGAATCTGAAATGCGCGTGATTTCACCGCATGTTTATTCCAAGCAGCAATAACCCCTCCAGTTTGGACACCATTGAAATTATTGCATCAAAAGCCAGCAAAGCCGCGCCTGGGACCGCATGGTCGGCCCCAGGGCAAGGCACAGCAGCAGCAAGCGCTGCAACTGGACTTGTTTGCCGACGGGTTTGCCAACGACGCGATCGCCAGCACGCCGCCTGTCGAGGCGCCTCCTAGCAGGCAGCAGCCAAGGCCGCAAGCCCTCGCGCCTGACGAACCAACCGCCCTGGCGCCCGGCAAGCGCCGCCTGCGCTTCGGCGAACATGTGCTCGACTACACCCTGCTGCGCTCCAAACGGCGCTCCATCGGCTTCCTGATCAGCGATGACGGCCTGCGCGTCACTGCTCCCAAGTGGGTGACCCTGGGCGATATCGAAATCGCCATACGCGAAAAGAAACGTTGGATTTTTACCAAGCTGAGTGAATACCGCGACCGCTCGACGCGCCGCATGCAGCCGCAAATGCAATGGCGCGACGGCGAGACCCTGCCGTATATGGGGCGCAGCATCATCCTGCGCATCCATGCCACCCAGAAGGCCGGCATTCACTTCGACGACGCCAGCGACCAGCTGATCGTCTGCCTGCCGGCCGACGCCGGCGAGCAGCAGCTCAAGGACCGCGTGCTGGGCTGGCTGCAGCTGGAAGCCAAACGCGTATTTGCCGAGCGGCTGCCAATCTATGCCAAAAAACTCGGCGTCACCTACCAGTCCTTCGCGCTGTCGTCGGCGACTACCCAGTGGGGATCGTGCACTTCGGAAGGCAAGATCCGGCTGAACTGGCGGCTGATGCATTTTGCGCTGCCGCTGATCGACTATGTGATTGCGCATGAGTTGTCACACCTGCGCGAGATGAACCACAGCCCGCGTTTCTGGGCCACGGTGCAATCGATTTTCCCTGAATTCGAAACGGCCAGGAAAACCCTGCGCGACAGCGCCCAGGAAACCCTGCCGGTTTTCTGAAGCAAGCTCGTCCCAATCTGTTCCGCCGATCTGAAATATCAGTGCAAACCTGAGCAATACCTCTCTTCCCAACCATCGAGAACAACCATGCGAATCCTCCATACCATGCTGCGCGTCGGCAACCTGCAACGTTCCATCGATTTCTACACCAAGGTGCTGGGCATGAAACTGCTGCGCACCAACGACAATCCGGAATACAAATACACACTGGCGTTCGTCGGCTATGGCAGCAACCCCGACCATGCCGAACTCGAACTGACCTATAACTACGGCGTCGACAGCTACGACCAGGGCACGGCGTTCGGCCACCTGGCGGTGGCGGTGGAGGACGCCTACAAGGCATGCGCCGACGTCAAGGCGCAGGGCGGCAACGTGACGCGCGAAGCCGGACCGGTCAAGGGCGGCAGCACGGTAATCGCTTTTGTGCAGGACCCCGACGGCTATAAAATCGAATTGATCGAACGCAAGGACGGGATTTCCGCCAGCGCTGCTTTATAAGCAACGCAAGACAGAAGAATAATCCGGCGCGCCATCACAATGGCCGTCTCCAGTTCCGGCAATGCGCTTTATGCTCTATATCGACAGGCAGCAGTAACTTTGCATGAGAGCTGCCCGTCGATAGCTTCCATTTTTCAAGAATAACCGCGCACTGCCCCCGCATCGAATTTGGATCCGCAGCATTTGTATTTTTAAAATACAGAATGCAAATCAGTTTAGCTCGCTGTCAAGCGGCCTCCGGCCATTTCAGAAAAATCCCGAATTGTTTTAGAGATAGCCTACCGGAACACCGGAATTTTCCTCTATCTGCGATAAAAAATTCATTCCATGCTTCAGCCGTAGTTTCCAAAAAAACATATCGGAGGAGTCATCATGAATCAGTCATATCGCGTAGTCTGGCAAGCATCCACAAATACCTGCTGTGCCGTCTCGGAGCCGGCCAGAAAAAAAGGAAAGTCCAGATCCCGTGCTGTTCAATGCCACGCCAAGTCGCTTGCCCGCATTATTGCCGTTAGCCTGGGCCTGATGGGTGCGGATGCAGCGCTTGCCGGCACAGAAAGCACGGAAGCAGCAAGTCCCATCGGGCAAGTTCAATCGAACGATCCTGCCGGCGGTAAAAACAAAGGCATCAAAGACGCTTTGGCTGAAGATGAGACGGCGGTGGCAGCTGCTGTCCGTCGCCGGGCAAGCAAAATCAATCCTTTGACATTCAACACCACCTTTCCAAACAACCCGATCGCATTCAGTGTCGACGCAAGAGCTCGCACGCTAGATGGAGCTGCCTCGGGCAATGCCGCCCGCATTGCAAACGATGCCGAAGATGCCCCGGCGCCACACCCCGACGCCAAGGCGCCTGGCGCTTTGTCCGACACCGGCCAGGCAGGCAGCATATCTGCCGGGAAAGCAGGCAGCGAACGCCAGATCACCAATCTTGCGGCAGGCACCGCAGACACCGACGCAGTCAATCTGGGACAGGTGAAAAATCTGGTAGGCGACGGCAGCATCCTGCGCTACGTCAAAACCAACGGTAAAAACGATGGCAGCGACGACGCGGTGGCGCTTGACGAAGACGCGATGGCAATCGGCGCCAGCGCCAAAGCAACGAATACAGGGAGCACTGCCGTGGGCGGAAAGGCGCAGGCCAATGGCGTTGACTCTAGTGCTTTTGGCGTGGATGCGCAGGCCAACGGAAATGGCGGTTCGCTTGCGGCTGGCGCTTACAGCACAGCGCAAGGACATTTTAGCGCCGCGCTGGGATCAGGAAGTTTCACGCTGGGCGATTTCAGTACGGCGCTGGGGGCATATGCCTCGGCATTATCGGACGGGACTACCGCGCTGGGGGCCTACTCCATCGCCAGCGGCGACCAGGCCATCGCCGTCGGCTCCAAATCCGAGGCGATAGGCACTGCCTCAATTGCGATGGGAAATTTTGCCAAAACCGAAAACAACGGCGCAATTGCCATCGGCAGCCAGTATCAGGAGGCCAGCGGCGAAGCCGGCTTCAAAGAGGCAGCCTACGCTGGTGGGCGCAACGCCGTCGCACTCGGCGCTGGCGCGTTCGCATATGCAACAGACAGCCTTGCACTTGGTCCAAGAGCGACAGTAGAAGCTGACAATTCGGTTGCACTGGGTGATCATGCGCTTGCCGACCGAGCCAATACCGTTTCGGTTGGCAACACCCGGGTATCGGACGGCACCGCTGTACAAACCCGCCAGATCGTCAACGTCGCCGCCGGCACCGAAGAAAACGATGCCGTCAATGTAGGGCAAATGAATGACGCCATCGGTGTAGTCAACGGTAGCCTCGCCGGGGCAATGATGTACGACGATGCCGGCAAACAAAAAATGACTTTGGCGGGCAGCAGCGGCTCCGTCATCGACAACCTGGCTGACGGCGCAATCGCTGCCGGCAGCAAACAGGCGGTTAACGGCAGCCAGCTGCATCAGGTCGGCGACAGCGTTGCCCAGATGCTGGGCGGCGGCGCGATGATGGGGGTGAACGGCTTTACCGGCCCGGTGTTCGGTGTCCAGGGCGGCAGCTATCACAATGTAGGCGACGCCTTGGGTGCGCTGGACGGCGCCCTGGACTCTCTCGGCAATCGCGTCAGCAGCCTGGAAAACGGCGGCGCTCCGGTAGCGGAA
>NZ_JAQGLV010000016.1 GCF_028292705.1 Collimonas fungivorans
TTCCGGCCGGCCACTTTACCTCAGCCGCGCTCACGCTGGCCGTGCCGACCGCGCCAGCCGACAAGCCGGCAACCGTGGGCTGGGATTTTTTCTGCAGCACGCGTCCGGCATACCGCACCACGGCCTATGGCAACATGGCGTTCGACCGCAAGGCGAGGCAGCGGACCACGCCGCCAAACTTCAACGCCGCGACCATCGAGAAAGAAGTCGCGGAGGTGCTGGGGCTTGACTATCAGAATGTCAAAACGGGAAATACCTTCTTCCGCCCCCTGCTGCCGGGCGATATCGTGCGTTCCATCGACAAGGTCCTGGGCCTGCCCGAAGGCGCTTCGATTTCCGGCACCACCTCGGATACGATCTGGGCGGTGGAAGTCATCAGCAACTTCCTCAACGGCCAGGGAAAATCATTCGACCCCAATATCCTGCTGCTGCCGCTGGCCGCGATTGTTTCGGGTTACCACCATACCGCGCTGGAAGTCGGCCTGGCCATGACCATCAATGGCTACATCACGTACCAGCCAGGCTTTTACACCAGTTTCCAGGATAGCGAAATGAGCAAGACCGCCTGGGGAGCACGGATTCACGCCATCCTGGCAAACGCTGAAAACGATGGGAAAAACCTGCTGATGCTGATCGCCACCGATTCCACGCCAAACGCGGTATATGCGGCGAGAAGCGAAGACGATAAAAAGAAATTCAGGAAAGCCGTCACGCTGGATTTCGACGGCTACAAAAAATGGTACGGCCTGGCGCAGCCTGCTACGTCTTCACCATCGCCTTTCCCGGTAACGTTCTCGGTCAAGAACATCAATGACGCAACCAACGGATTGCTGAACTGAGGCAGGACGCGAAGTCCAGGCGCCGGACTGGCAAACCGGCGCGGTCGGCGAGATGCGGTCGGCGAGATGCTGTCGGCGGCATTCAGGTTTTCATGCGCATTAGGCCATCAAGGCCGCGCCAAAATTTTCGCATGCAGCCATTGTCCGCTGCGGCACAGCTCGTCGGTCACCTCCAGCACCAGCCGCTCTACCGCCGCCGCCGCCGTGGTCAGCGGAATATTCTTCGAGGCGCACAGCGTCAGCGTGCGCGACAGCTTTTCGCCGCTGATGGAATAGGCGCTCATCTCGCCGCGCTTGATTTCCGGCAGCAGCGGCGCTACTGGCAGGATGGTGGCGCCGATATCGGCCAGGATGGCCGATTTCATGATCGTCACCGAACTGATTTCGATCACGTTGTCGAGCGTCAGGCCGGCGGCGCGGGCGACGCTCTCGATGCGCGGCCGCACGCCGTGCTGCATGCCGGGCAATATCAGCCTGGCCTTGGCGGCGCGCGCGAATGTGATCGAGCGGCGCGTGCTTGCATACTGGGAACCGCTGCGCGTGATGAACATCATCTCCTCTTCCACCAGCGGCGTGGTGGCAAACGCAGTCAGCTGGCCATCGTCGAACAGCACCGCCAGGTTGATGCGGCCGGTCTTCAACTGCTCGATCAGGTTGCCGGTCAGTTCCTCGGTCAATTGCAGCGAAATATCCGGATAGCGGGCGCGCATCGCTGTCAGCAAAGGCAAGGCCAGGATGCCGGAAGCGCTCTGCGGGATGCCGAGCGCGACCGTGCCGGCCGGCTTGTCGGTGGACTGGGCGACGGCCGACCTGGCGTCGGTCACCTGCTTCAGGATCGCCTGCGCATGTTCGTAGAAAATCTTGCCGGCGTCGGTGGCGATCACCCCTTGCGCCGAGCGATGCAGCAGCTGCGCCGCCAGTTCATCCTCCAGCTGCTTGACCTGCTGCGTCAAGGCCGGCTGGGCGATATGCAAGACCCGCGCCGCGCGCGACAGCGAACCATGGTCGACGATGGCGACAAAATAGCGCAGTTGACGCAACTCCATGAAATAGGAACCTCAGTGCTGTGGGTGGATCTGCATTCCTCGCTTGCGAGCGCGGCAGAAGTGCAAATCGGGCTTTGCCGCATGCTGCTGAGTATAGTTGAGATCATTGCAATGAGAACGCATTTCATCCCGGTTCCGGCGCCGCCGAATTGCAATCCTGCCATCGCGGCCAGCCCTCTTCAATCCTGCACAGTCAGGCAATGTGCACCCCGCTTAATCAAGCACTTAGCAAGCGCCTGGAGAAATCCAGGCGAATCGATGTAAATAATTTCACCAAAGCATGTCCCCTTTTTTCTTGTTGACGGGCAACCCTAATAAGAGAACGGCGAGCACCCGCACGGCCCGCCTTCTCTTGGTTCCGCCAGCCCGGCCGCAGCCCGGCGAACCGGACAAATATCGCAAGCCCTTACCGAAGGAGGAATCCGGATCCACCCACGCCAACAGCACAGCGCAGGTTTTTGCAGATGAAAGGCTTATCCGTCGTTTCGATTACGCGAAAACCGTCATTTCTATATCACTGAAAGTTCCTATGCATATCAAATCCTATCTGTTCAGTCTTGGATCTAAAAAAATAACGCAGGCTTCATTACCGGTGATCCTTGCCGCAACCCTCAGTGCCTGCGGCGATGGCAGTGGCAATGGCGGCAATCTCACGGCTGCCCAGGCAAAAGCCGCTTCCCCGCAGGCCCAGGCGCAATCGCCGGCGCCGCAGGCAGCCGCCGTTCCTCCGGGCTTGTATCTCAGCGAAGTGGCGGCGAACTATCGCGGAATGGCTGGAGTAAGCTGGGTCGAAGTCTTCAACAATTCACCGGCAGCGATTCATTTGAACGACTACCGCTTGCGCGCCAATGGGCTGGACAACGCCAGCAAGGCGCTGAGCGCGAATCCGGTGACATTCGACCTGCCGAAGATCGATATCCCGGCCGGCGGCTATTTTGTCCTTGCCGGCAAATCCTCCACTTACCTCAAGGACACTGGCAAATCGGCCTATATCCTGGCCTCTGTCGCGCCGCAGCCGCCCGCCACGGGAAGCAACCGCACTTACCTGCCGTACTGGACCGACAAGGCCGGTTTTGTCGAGCTGCTGACCGCCGCTGACAGCAAGACAGTGGACTTTGTCCGCTTCGGCAGCGAAGCAGCCAAGCCGACCACGACTGCAGGATGGAGCGGCGACAACGTAGCCGCATTTCCCATCTTGCCGAACTTCGTATCGGCCAGGACGCTCGATCCGCTCGACAACTTCGATCGTTCAATCGTGCGCCTGAGCAGCGACTTCAGAGCCAGCGCCGGCAAGGGTGACTGGACCCTGGTGCAGTTCCCCACCCCGGGCGGCCCGAATGACGTGCCCGCCGGCACGGTGGACAGCGACAACGATGGCATTCCGGACACCGCCAAAGTCGCCGGCGGCAAGTTCGCCGGCCTGGACCTGTACAGCCTGGGTGCGCGCAAGGGCCAGAAAGACTTGTTCATACAGGTCGACTACATGACCAGCGCGGATCCGGCCCTGAGTCCGCGCAAGGAAGCATTGCAAAAAGTGGTGGCGGCATTCCAGGCGCACAATACACAAGTGCATTTCGACGCCGGCAACCTGTTCAACGCGGCGCTGGCCCCTGCGGATTTCAATTTGTCGGGCGACGTCAGCCGCGCGCAAGTGTTTGACAAATGCACCAATACGCCTGACGACCCGCAGAACGCAAACTGCGGCTCCCTCTACCAGTATTCCAGCGGTTCGCTCGACGTCCGCCGCAAGCCGGTGTTCCGCTACATGCTGATGGCGTCCTCGCAGGAATCCGACGGCAGCTCAGGCAGTTCCGGCATCGCTGAACTGCCCGGCAATAAATTCCTGGTGACGCTTGGACAATGGGGATTCAGCGGCCTCGACCTGACCGTCCAGAAATACAAGAATCTCTTGATCAATTACCAGGCCGGCACCATCATGCACGAATTCGGCCATACCATCGGCCTGCATCACGGCGGATTCGAGGATGCCAATTACAAACCCAACTACTTCAGCATCATGAACTACCTGTACCAGCTGGACGGCTTGCCGACCAACCCGAAAGGCATGGGACCGACCCAGCGCTGGTATCACACCATCAATACAACGAACCATGTGGCGGTGCCGGGATATGCAGCCGATGCCATGCCGTCCAGCGCGCTGGACGACGGTCCCATGACCAACAGCTTCAGGATCGATTATTCGAACGGCACGGGCGCCAACCTGAACGAGGCGTCGCTGCTGGAGAGCGACAATATCGGACGCGGCCATGATGCCGGCGCCTACGGCGACTGGAACTACGATGGCGTGCAGCAGGCAAAACGCTATCGCATGGACCTGAACGGATCCGGCGCGGGCATCCTCAGCGACAACAACGACTGGAACAAGCTGCAACTGGTGCTCAATTCGCATAGCGATCCACTGCCGGGCTCAGCCCAGGCGAAAGCCAGCAGCAGGACGGCCAGCCTGCCGGTGCTCGGCACGCTGGTCAAGGAAGATGCGCCGTCGGCCAGCCTGCTCAGGGACCTGGCGAACATGAGGTCGGCGCGCTGATGGACGCCTTGCCGCGCTCCTTCAAGCTGTGCCTGTGCGGCGCCCTGCTGCTCGGCTGCGCCGCCTACGGCACAGCCGAGCCGTTGCGGTTTGACGGCGTTCCCTTCGAGGCCCAGACGCTGCTGGCCGAGCGCCTGGACGTCGCTGCCGACGGCGCACTGGTGATCGATCTTGGCAAACAGGAGCCGGCAAGGGTAGCGCCGTGGCCAGCTGCGTTGCCCGGGCATCTCGGTGCGCAATACGTCACGCTTCGCCGCACCATGCATCCGGCCGGAGCGATCCAGTCGCTTGATTTGCGTGCTCCTCGCGCCAAGACACCTTGGCTCAGGATGACAGCCAACGGTCCGTTCCATCGCGAACTGCTGCCCGGCTACTTCCTGGAGCGAGACGCCGACGGCGGCATCCGCATCGACGGGCCGGCGGCAGCGCAGCCGGTAGAGCTCGACAAACCGGTCAGATTGCGCGACCGGGCCGGGCACTGCTGGCAGTTTGTCTTGCTCGATGCACGGATACCGCAAGCCACTCCCGGCATTGCCCAGGAAGCCGAGCCGCGCGCGGACTGGTATCTGCGCGATGATCTCGGCTGCAAGAAACGCTGGATTCGACGCTGAACCAGATGAACCCGCGCAGCTCAAAACTGCGCGGGTCAAATCGATTTTCCCCAATCATCCTCCTGCAATTCCTGGTCTTCCCCAGACCGTGACCGACGCAAGCGCGCCGTAGCCATTCCACCGTGGTGCAGCTACAATGCATTCCAATCCGGCGCCCCGGCCAAGCCGGATTCTTCCCTCGTTTCTTATAACTAAACCAACAGGTAGAGAGACATGTCAGATAATTCAAACACGCCAGCCAGCAGTGCATTCGAAGCAGCAACCTACGCCAAGGTCACCTGGCGCCTGCTGCCCATGCTGTTCCTCTGTTATGTCGCCTCCTACCTGGATCGCGTGAATGTCGGCTTCGCCAAGCTGCAGATGCTCAGCGACCTGAAATTCAGCGAGACCGTCTACGGCCTCGGCGCAGGAATTTTTTTCATCGGCTACTTCATCTTTGAAATACCCAGCAACATGATCCTGCACCGGGTCGGCGCCCGGCTTTGGATCGCCCGCATCATGATCACCTGGGGCATCGTTTCCGGCGCCATGATTTTTGTCGACAGCCCAGCCACGTTTTACGTGATGCGCTTCTTGCTGGGCGTGGCCGAAGCCGGCTTTTTCCCGGGCGTGATCCTGTACCTGACCTACTGGTATCCGGCGCACAGGCGCGGCAAGATGACGGCGCTGTTCATGACCGGCGTGCCGATCTCGGGCGTGATCGGCGGGCCTTTATCCGGCTGGATCATGAAAGCCATGCCGGGCGTGCATGGCCTCGCAGGCTGGCAATGGATGTTTATCCTGGAAGCGATTCCCTCCTTGCTGCTGGGCGTGGTCGTGATCTTTTACCTGCAAGACCGGATCCGCGGCGCCGCCTGGCTGAGCGAGGCGGAAAAGCAGTTGCTGGAATCGCAGGTACAAGCCGAAAGCAGCCAGAAACCGGAAGCTTCGCTCGGCCAGATGTTCGCCAACCCGCGCGTGTGGCTGATGGCGCTGATCTACTTCTGTTTCGTCATGGGCCTGTACGGCGTCAGCTTCTGGCTGCCGACCATCATCAAGGCTACCGGCGTCACCGACACCTTCAACATCGGCCTGCTGACCGCGATTCCCTACGCCAGCGCCGCCGTCGCCATGATCCTGATCGGCCACAGCGCCGACCGCCGGCGCGAACGCCGCTGGCATGTGGCGATCCCGGCGCTGCTCGGCAGCGTCGGCCTGATCCTCAGCACGGTGTATGACCACAATACCCTGCTGGCGATGTCGGCGCTGACCCTGGCGACCATCGGCATCATTACCGTGCTGCCGCTGTTCTGGAGCTTGCCGACCGCGTTTCTCGGCGGCGCGGCGGCCGCGGCCGGGATTGCGCTGATCAACTCGCTCGGCAACCTGGCCGGTTTCGTCAGCCCCTACCTGGTCGGCTGGCTGAAAGACCAGACCCAGAGCACCAACAGCGGCATGTTCGTGCTGGCGGCATCGCTGGTGCTGGGCGCCTTGCTGACGCTGTCGGTGCCCAAGCACCTGGTCAACAAATAAACCGCGACTGCCTGCATCGGCTCATATCGCCGACAGAAAGGATGGCATGCAAGCCCTGGAATTCCGAAGCGCCACCACGGCCGACCTGCCGTTCCTGATTGCTCTGCGCCATGCGACCATGAGCGAACACCTGGCGCGCGTCAACGCCGCGCGCGATGAAGCATCGCAGCTGGCCCGCGTGCTGGCCCAGTTCGAACACGCACGGATCGTTGCCATCGGCGGCCAGGATGCCGGCCTGCTGAAAGCTTACCGCGAGCAAGGCCGGTGGTATATCGCGCAGATCCAGATCGCGCCGCAATTCCAGGGGCAAGGCCTGGGCCGGGCCATCATCGAGAATGTACTGGAGCAGGCCGGCCGTGAGCAATTGCCGACGGCGCTGAAGGTATTGACCGGCAATCCGGCAAGGCGCCTGTACGAAGCGCTCGGCTTCAAGGAGATCAGCCAGGAGGACGCTGAACACCTGATGGTCTGCCCGCCCCGGCCGCAGCGGGTTTCCGCGGCCGGCTGAGCGCGGCTGGCTAAGCGCGGCTGGCTAAGCCTGCCTGGCAGGCCTTGCCTGCGCGGGAAATAAAAAAACAGCAAAGTGCTTGCATTCGGGATCGGCTTGGATAATAATTTAAATGAGAATCATTACTATTTAAATCCAGCCGAGCAAGGAGCATCTGATGAACAGTTCACGCAATGCAGCAGATCCGGCCGCAGCCGAGGAATATCGCACGCCGCCTGAACTCCTGATCTCGGCGGTGCTGCACCTGATCTCTCAATACAATATGCACAACCTGGCAAACGACGCCTGCGTGCAGTCGGCCAGGACGATTGAACGGCATCTGCGCACCCTGTCCGACTGGCCTGAACTGGCGCCGGTGCTGCGCGCCACCTGCCAGCAGCTGTCGGAGCAATGGACGTCGGTAATCGAACGCGCCTTGCCCAAACAAAAGACCGAGCGTTCGGCGTTTATCACGCGCCTTATTTCAGGCACCCGCGCGCTGTAGCGCCCTATTGATTTAAGGCGGGTTTCAGCAGATTTGCGAAACCGCCGATGGATTCCCCGGGAAGGGAGTAAATCCGTCTCTTGTCCGGCCTGGAATGGTGATCGCCAACGACCTGCCCGTTGCTGACGATGACCGCCAAGTTCCAGCCCGGGCACCTGACGGAGTGTGTGTCCTTATCGGCATTAGCCAACATTGCTGCAGTATCTCCTCCTGCCGCAATGGATAGCCAAGCCGTTTTTTTCCTGCCAGAATCAGTGCAACTCCTACGCTATCGGGCGACATTGTCCTACACGGGAATGAGCGCCGGCGACGTACCATCGAGTCAGCAACACAGCTATCCCCCACTCGAAAAAAGGAGCGCACATGTTTACCGGCCTGCACCTGACCCCCATCGTTTCGCTGATCGCCGGGGTATTGATACTGGCGATTCCGCGCCTCTTGAACTACATCATTGCCCTGTACCTGATCGTCATCGGCCTGATCGGCCTGTTTGGCCGCTAACAACGCCCTCTGGCCGCCATATCTGCACGGATTCCGCTATATTTTCGCCATGCGGCAGGCGGCGCTTGACAAGATCCTGCTTTATCTCATACATTAAGTGCATGTTTTCCACACGCATCCAATCCCGCTCCCTACTGCACATTGCCGGCGCCCTGCCAGCGATGCTGCTAGTGCCGCTACTAGCGCTATCGCTACTACGCGCACTATGATCTCGACCCCGTTCTGACGGGGACGCAACTGGCAACAAAGGCAACACCGGCGCCAGTCAAGAAATCAACGGTAGTAAAACTGAGGTTCCTGAGTTTCCAATAGGGAATCCCGATTTTAAAGAGCACGATTCCATGCAATCCCAGCCAATTCGCTTTACCTTCTTTCGCTACAGCAACGCGCTCGGTATCTTGCGCTTGCTGGCGCTATCCCTGCTATCGCTAGCGATCGGTTGCCTGGCCTCGCGTTAATTTCCGAGTGGCAGTCAGGCAACCCTTCCGCCACCGCACCATTCCGTTTCATTTTTCTTCAGCACAATCACCAGCTCCAAGAGAGGCCTACCATGATGTTGCACAATCCTGCTGTCAAATACCGCCCGTTCCCGCCGATTCCATTGAGTGACCGCACCTGGCCCAACCAGGTCATCAGCGCGCCGCCGATCTGGATGAGCACCGATCTGCGCGACGGCAACCAAGCCTTGATCGAACCGATGGATGCCGACCGCAAGCTGCGCTTCTTCAAGTTGCTGGTGAAGATAGGCCTCAAGGAAATCGAAGTCGGTTTTCCCTCCGGTTCGCAAACCGACTTCGATTTTGTACGCAAGCTGATCGAAGAAAACCATATCCCGGACGACGTCACCATCATCGTCCTGACCCAGTCGCGCGAAGACCTGATCCGCCGCACCGTCGATTCGCTGCAGAACGCCAAACAAGCCATCGTCCATTTATATAATCCTATTGCGCCGGCCTGGCGCCGCATCGTGTTCAACAAGAGCCGCGATGAAGTCAAGGAAATCGCCGTGTCCGGCACCCGCCTGATCAAGGAACTGACCGACGCCCGGCCGGAAACCCAATGGCGCTACGAATATTCACCGGAAACCTTCAGCATGGCCGAATTGGATTTTTCGAAAGAAATCTGCGACGCCGTAGTCGACGCCTGGCACGCCAGCCCCACCCGCAAAGTGATCCTCAACTTGCCGACCACGGTCGAATGCAGCACGCCGAATGTATTCGCCGACCAGATCGAATGGATGCACCGCAACCTGACCCGGCGCGACGCGGCCATCATCAGCGTCCATCCGCATAACGACCGCGGCACCGGCGTCGCCGCCGCCGAGCTGGCCGTGATGGCCGGCGCCGACCGGGTCGAAGGCTGCCTGTTCGGCAATGGCGAACGCACCGGCAACGTCGACCTGGTGACCCTGGCGTTGAACCTGTACACCCAGGGCGTCAACCCGGGCCTCGATTTTTCCGATATCGACGAAGTGCGCCAGTGCGTCGAAGACTGCAACCAGA
>NZ_JAQGLV010000313.1 GCF_028292705.1 Collimonas fungivorans
GGGCTGCCGCCGAAGTAATGGTAGCCTTGGCGGTTTCGATCAGGTTGTCCAGTTCCAGCGCTTCGACACGTGCGGTGTTGAAGACCTTGGACTTGTCCTTGAACGAAACATGCTTGCGCCGCTCGTCCAGCACCATGATTTCCTTGTAGCCTTGCTGCAGCAGCTCGTCGGTACGGAACACGCCGCAATAGTGCTGCATGGTCTTGCGGATATCGCCGGCCACGTCTTGCACGCGCTCGGAACCGGTGCTGGTTTCCAGCTTGGCCAGGCGCGCCAGGGCGACGTCGGCGGCATCTGCCGGCAAGGGCTTGTTGCTGCGTTCCTTGAGCTTGCTGTCGACGATGTGGTTGCCGGCTGCGCGGCCGAACACCACCAGGTCCAGCAGCGAGTTGGTGCCGAGGCGGTTGGCGCCGTGCACCGAGACGCAGGCACATTCGCCGATCGCGTACAGGCCGTTGACCACTGCGTTCGGGATGCCGTTCTTCGGCACCACTACCTGACCATACACATTGGTCGGGATACCGCCCATTTGATAGTGGATGGTAGGCACGACCGGGATCGGCTCTTTCAGAGCGTCAACGTTAGCGAACTTGTGGCCGATTTCCAGAATCGAAGGCAGGCGCTTCATGATGGTTTCGGCGCCGATGTGGCGCAGGTCCAGCATCACGTGATCCTTGTGCGGACCGCAGCCACGGCCTTCCTTGATTTCCTGGTCCATCGAACGCGACACGAAGTCGCGCGGGGCCAGATCCTTCAAGGTCGGCGCATAGCGCTCCATGAAACGTTCGCCGTTGGCGTTGATCAGGATACCGCCCTCGCCGCGCACGCCTTCGGTGATCAGCACGCCCGCGCCGGCAACGCCGGTCGGGTGGAACTGCCAGAATTCCATGTCTTCCAGCGGCAAACCCGCGCGCGCCGCCATGCCCATGCCGTCGCCGGTATTGATGAAGGCATTGGTCGAAGCTGCCCAGATACGCCCTGCGCCGCCGGTAGCCATCACCGTGGTCTTGGCTTCCAGGATCATGACTTCGCCGGTTTCCATTTCCAGCGCAACCACGCCGATGACATCGCCTTCGGCATCGCGCACCAGGTCGATCGCCATCCACTCGACGAAGAAGTGGGTCTTGGCGCGCACGTTGCGCTGGTACAGCGTGTGCAGCAGCGCATGACCGGTACGGTCGGCAGCGGCGCAAGCGCGCGCTACCGGCTTTTCGCCGAAGTTGGCCGAGTGGCCGCCGAACGGACGCTGGTAAATGGTGCCGTCGGCGTTGCGGTCGAACGGCATGCCGAAGTGCTCCAACTCATACACGGCCTTTGGCGCCTCACGGCACATGAACTCGATTGCATCCTGGTCGCCCAGGTAATCGGAGCCCTTGACGGTGTCAAACATGTGCCAGTACCAGCTGTCCTCGGACATGTTGCCCAGCGAAGCGCCGATGCCGCCCTGCGCCGCCACGGTGTGCGAACGGGTAGGAAATACTTTCGACAATACTGCGACATTCAAACCAGCTTCCGCCAACTGCAGCGAAGCACGCATACCGGAACCACCGGCCCCAACGATTACCGCATCAAAGCGGCGTGTAGGAATTGTGGATTTGATTGCTGACACGATTACACTCTCCACAAAATCTGCGCCGCCCATCCGGCACAACCGACCAACCACAGGATTGTGGCAACTTGCAAGACCAGGCGCACGGCAACCGGCTTGACATAATCCATCCAGATATCACGCACGCCTATCCAGGCGTGGAAAAACAGCGCCATCAGCGTCACGAACGTCGCGAGCTTGAACCACTGATGCGAAAACAGGCCAGCCCAGCCGTCATAGCTGAAGTTGCTGGCTGTAAGGAAGGAAACCAGGAGGATGACGGTGTAGACCGCCATGACCACTGCTGTAACGCGCTGCGCCAGCCAGTCGCGCAAGCCGTAATGCGCCCCTACTACCAGGCGTTTGCCGCCAATATTGTTGTCAGCCATCAGAATGCTCCGAACAGTTTCAATGCAACGATCAGCGCCAGCGGCACGCTGATGATCAGGACCCCGGCAGCCGATTTGCGCGCGCTATCCTTGGTCAGGCCGATGTGGTTATCCATGACGAGGTGGCGGATGCCGGCGCAGAAGTGGTGCAGGTAAGCCCAGGACAGGGCCAGGATGACAAGCTTTACGAAACAGTTCGAGGTAAAGCCTTTGAAGTATTCGAAAGAACTTTCAGATACCAGGCTTTTATCCAGCAAGAACAAGATAAAAGGCAAGAGCAAAAACATCAACAAGCCACTAATGCGATGCAAAATCGAAATAATGCCTGCCAGCGGCAAGCGGTAACCGACAATTTGAGTAATGTTTATATTACGAAACTGTGGCCGATTGGGTTTCGCGGCTTCAGACATGACAGGGTTCTCCTCAGTTTAAAAATTTGCGACAAAAGCGCAATCCCGCAATTTTCGCCGATTTTTGTGCAGCACACCAATAGTTATTATTCAATATTGCGAATAATCATCGGCGCTCATCCTGATGCTTTGCCATTTTGCCACCAGCCGTCGGTATCGACAGGGAGCAAGCGCGCCAACCCTACTCAGCTCAACTCAGTTCGTTCTGGTAGTGATGACGATTGGTTACATACAAGCCGCGCCGCACTTCCACCGGCTTGTCGCCATAAGTGAAAGACACGCGCTCCACACACAATAAAGGCGACGATTTTTCCACCGCCAGCAACTGCGCCGCATCGGCGTCGGCGCTGGCGGCGCGGATCTGTTCGGTGGCACGAATCATGCGCGTGCCGAATTCGGTTTCAAACAGGCCGTACATCGGGCCCTTGTATTCCACCAGGCGCTCCAGCGTCAGGGCCTTGAACAGCGCGCCCGGCAGCCACAGCTCTTCGAGTATGGTCGGCACGCCGTCGAACGCCATGACGCGCTTGACATACACTACCGAGTCGCCCGATTTCATGCCCAGCAGGCGCGCGATTTCCGCCGGCGCGCGCAGACGTTTCAGTTCGATGACTTTTTTATCGGTAACTTGCGGCTGGTCGCTGTCCGGCATCAGGCGCAGGAACCGGAACTGCGAACGCGCTTCGTGATGGGTGGCGACAAACGTGCCCTTGCCCTGGCGCCGCACCAGCAGGTTTTCCGCGGCCAGCTCGTCGATCGCCTTGCGCACGGTGCCCTGGCTGACCTTGAAACGGTTGCCGAGCTCGACTTCGCTAGGGATCAGCTCGCCCGGCTTCCATTCGCCGGATTGCAGGCGCTGCATGATCAGCGCCTTGATTTGCTGGTAGAGGGGACTGAAGGTCGGGGACGATGCCGAGGGAGATGCAGGAACAGCAGCGCTCTGGCTGGCGGGGTCACTGCTCACATTGGACGGGATGGAACTCATAAGCTCAGATTTCACCATAAAACACCCATTGTCGTCCAGCAAAAAATGCGCAATGATATGTCTTATATAAGACATAAGATATTGATTGACATACCATGTTGCCAAGCCTAAACTCGCGGGCATAAGCAATAATTGACGGCTAGCGCCGCGCTCAGATCGCGTTTCATGCAAGAGATGCAAGCCGTGAATTCCGGCTCCCCGCTCAAAGCGAAACAAACTGACGCACGCGGCTTTCGCCGGTATCATTGGAGGTTGCGTAGCTAAGTCACAGCTTCCATTTACAAGGATTTTTGTTATTTAACCGTTCTGTTTGAACGGTTGGGGACAGAGTAATTCGCCACGCTGCGGTGGCTCTTAAACTCTGTCCCGCAAATATTTTTAACTCTCTCTGGAGATTCAACATGGCTAAGTCCCCTCTGCGCGTTGCCGTTACCGGCGCCGCTGGTCAAATCGGTTACTCCCTCCTGTTCCGCATCGCCAACGGCGACTTGCTCGGCAAAGATCAACCGGTCATTCTGCAACTGCTGGAAATCCCTGACGAAAAAGCACAAAAAGCGCTCAAGGGCGTGATCATGGAAGTCGACGATTGCGCCTTCCCGCTGCTGGCCGGCATCACTGCCCACAGCGATCCGCTGACCGCATTCAAGGATGTCGACGTCGCCTTGCTGGTCGGCGCCCGTCCGCGCGGCCCAGGCATGGAACGCAAGGACCTGCTGGAAGCCAACGCCCAGATCTTCACGGTGCAAGGCAAGGCGCTGGACGCTGTCGCTTCGCGCAATGTCAAGGTGCTGGTGGTCGGCAATCCAGCCAACACCAATGCTTACATCGCCATGAAATCGGCGCCTAACCTGCCAGCCAAGAACTTCACCGCGATGCTGCGCCTGGACCACAACCGCGCCCTGTCGCAAGTCGCGGCCAAGATCGGCAAGCCGGTCGCCAGCATCGAAAAACTGTTCGTCTGGGGCAACCACTCGCCTACCATGTACGCCGACTATCGCTACGCGACAGCCGACGGCGCATCGGTCAAGGACCTGATCAACGACCAGGTCTGGAACAAGGACGTGTTCCTGCCGACCGTCGGCAAGCGTGGCGCTGCGATCATCGAAGCGCGCGGCCTGTCGTCGGCTGCTTCGGCCGCCAACGCTGCCATCGACCACGTGCGCGACTGGGTGCTCGGCACCAACGGCAAGTGGACCACCATGGGTGTGCCATCGGACGGTTCCTACGGCATTCCTGAAGGCACCATGTTCGGTTTCCCGGTCACCACTGAAAACGGCGAATACAAAATCGTCCAGGGCCTGGAAATCGACGCCTTCTCGCAAGAGCGCATCAACCTCACGCTGAAAGAACTGCAAGAAGAGCGTGACGGCGTGAAACACCTGGTCGGTTGATGACCAGGCAGTAACAGGCAAAAACACTCGCAGCACCTGCATGGCAACACAGCCATTGCCATGCAGCGCTTGAATACAGAATTTTTTTACCGCCACACCCAACAAAAAGTCGCAATGCATCCTACCCAGGTCTTATTCCTAGGCAAGCAGCAGCCGGTCTCGCTACCGGTCTGCGATCATTACGCCGGCGCTGAAAAGCTCATGCGTAAGTCGGTCGCGCTGCAACAGGAACTGGGGCCGGTATTCGACATCACGCTCGACTGCGAAGACGGCGCCAGCGCCGGCAACGAAGCAGCACACGCACAACTGGTGGCCGCCGTCATCGGCGGCGCCGACAACCGCTTTGAGCGCATCGGCGCGCGCGTGCACGATAGCGGCAGCGCTTTTTTCGAACAAGACGTAGAGATCATCTGCAAGGGCGCGGCGCGCCGGCTGGCTTACCTGATGTTGCCCAAGGTCGAGAGCCTGGCCGAAGTCAGCGCCGCCATCGCCCTGATAGAACACCACAGCAGCCTGGCCGGACGGCAGGCGCTGCCGGTCCATGTACTGATAGAAACCCACGGCGCGCTGGCCGACGTCTTCGCCATCGCCGCCCTGCCGCAGGTGCAGTCGCTGTCGTTCGGCATCATGGATTTTGTTTCGGCGCACTACGGCGCCATTCCCAGCGCAGCGATGCGCTCGCCGGCGCAGTTCAGCCATCCGCTGGTCACCCGCGCCAAGCTGGAAATCGCCGCGGCCTGCCATGCGCACGGCAAAGTGCCTTCGCATAACGTCACCACCGACATCAAGGACAGCGCCAGCGTCGCTGCCGATGCCGGCCGCGCAGTCAACGAATTCGGCTATACCCGCATGTGGAGCATCCATCCGCAGCAGATCAGGCCGATATTGAACGCATTCACCCCGCCGCAGTCCGAGATAGCCGCTGCGGCACAGATCCTGCTTGCAGCCCGGCAGGCGGACTGGGGACCGATACAACACGAGGGCACGCTGCATGACCGCGCCAGTTACCGTTACTACTGGAGCGTCCTGCAGCGTGCAAAAAACAACGGTGTCGCACTACCTGAAGGCGCAGCAACTTTGTTATAACCGCGCCCCGCCTTTACAAGAAAAGCGGGATGCACACGAAATATATTATGGAGCAATGGAAATGAGAAAGAGTCTGTCTATTTTAGTTTTGCTGTGCGCCGGCCTGGCAGTTGCAGCACCGCAGGTGCAAGCCCAGACCAGCGCCAAGAAAACCGTCAAGAAATCGGCCAAGAAGCCAGCTGCAAAAGCAGCGCCGGCAGAAGTCGACGACGGCGAGGATGAAGGCACACCGGACGTCAAGACTTCGGTTTCCATCGATTACAAGTGCGAACTCGGCAACAAGCTGACCATCTACACCAATGCCGAAGACGACAAGCACGTCGCACTGCGCTGGGGCAAAGCCCTGCACCGCCTGACCCGCGTGGCGACCACCACCGGCGCCAACCGCTTTGAAAACCGCAAATACGGCCTGCTCTGGATCGGCATCCCGGCCAAGGGCATTTTGCTCGATTCGAAAAAGGGCCTGCAGTTGGCCAACGAATGCAAATCGGCTGAGCAGGAAGCCATGCCGGCCGAAGCGCCGGCCGATCCAGCCCATAGCTTGTAATCAAACTGAAAATTAAGCTGAAAACCCAGGAGAAATCATGTCCCGCAACACGTTGAACACACTCAAGGAATTTAAGATTTCCGATTCCAAGAAAGGCAAGTTCTATTCCTTGCCTGCGCTGGAGAAAAAACTCGGCGTCAACATCTCGCGCCTGCCGGTGTCGATCCGTATCGTGCTGGAATCCGTACTGCGTAACTGCGACGGCAAGAAAGTCACCGAAGAACACGTCAGGCAACTGGCCAGCTGGGGCGCGACCGCGGCCCGCACCGACGAAATCCCGTTCGTGGTGGCGCGCGTCGTGCTGCAAGACTTCACCGGCGTGCCGCTGCTGGCCGACCTGGCCGCGATGCGCAACGTCGCCGCCTCGCTCGGCAAGAACGCCAAGAACATCGAGCCGCTGGTGCCGGTCGACCTGGTGGTCGACCACTCGATCCAGATCGACCATTTCCGTGAAAAGAAGGCGCTCGACCTCAACATGAAACTGGAATTCCAGCGCAACAACGAGCGCTACCAGTTCATGAAATGGGGCATGCAGGCATTCGACACTTTCGGCGTTGTGCCACCGGGCTTCGGCATCGTCCACCAGGTCAACCTGGAATACCTGGCGCGCGGCGTCCACAAGAAGGATTCGGTGTATTACCCGGACACCCTGGTCGGCACTGATTCGCACACCACCATGATCAACGGCATCGGCGTAGTCGGCTGGGGCGTGGGCGGCATCGAGGCCGAAGCCGGCATGCTGGGCCAGCCGGTCTACTTCCTGACACCGGACGTAGTCGGCGTCAACCTCACAGGCCAGCTGCGCGAAGGCGTTACCGCCACCGACCTGGTGCTGACCATCACCGAACTGCTGCGTAAAGCAAAAGTGGTCGGCAAGTTTGTCGAATTCTTCGGCGAAGGCACTGCCTCGCTGAGCCTGACCGACCGCGCCACCATCGCCAACATGGCGCCTGAATATGGCGCCACCATGGGCTTCTTCCCGGTTGACGATGCGACCATCGAATACTTTGAAGGCACCGGCCGCAGCAAAGCGGAAATCGACGCTTTCGCCGGCTACTTCAAGGCACAGAACCTGTACGGCATTCCAAAGGCTGGCGACATCGACTACACCACTGTCGTCGAACTCGACCTGGCTACTGTCGCACCATCGCTGGCGGGTCCGAAGCGTCCGCAAGACCGCATCGAAATCGGCAACGTCAAGGCCAACTTTGCCGAACTGTTCAGCAAGCCGATCGCAGAAAACGGCTTCAACAAGAAGATCGAAGACCTGGACGCGACTTACACCAACGCTGACGGCGTCAAGCTGCAGAACGGCGACGTCCTGATCGCTGCCATCACTTCCTGCACCAACACTTCCAACCCTAGCGTCATGCTGGCGGCTGGCTTGCTGGCCAAGAAAGCGGTCGAAGCCGGCCTCAAGGTGCCTGCACACATCAAGACTTCGCTGGCCCCTGGCTCGCGCGTGGTCACCGAGTACCTGGAAGCGGCTGGCCTGCTGCCGTACCTGGAAAAACTCGGCTTCGGCGTCACAGCCTACGGCTGCACCACTTGTATCGGCAACGCCGGCGACCTGACGCCAGCCATGAACGAAGCCATCGTCAAGAACGACGTGGTGGCATCGGCTGTGTTGTCGGGCAACCGCAACTTCGAAGCACGTATCCATCCGAACATCCGCTCCAACTTCCTGGCCTCGCCGCCGCTGGTCGTCGCTTACGCGATCGCCGGCAACATGACGCGCGACCTGATGACCGAACCGGTCGGTAAGGGCAAGGGCGGCAAAGATGTTTACCTGGGCGATATCTGGCCGACTTCGCAAGAAGTCGCCAAGCTGATGAAGTTTGCGATGAACGCCAAGGTCTTCAAGGCTAACTACGCCGACGTCAAGGGCGCCCCAGGCAAGCTGTGGGAAGCCATCAAGGGCGTCGCCGGCGGCGAAGTCTACAACTGGCCGAAATCGACCTACATCGCTGAACCACCGTTCTTCCAGGACTTCACCATGGTGCCGAAGGCAGCTGCCACCGGCATCACCGGCGCCCGCGCGCTGGGCGTGTTCGGCGATTCGATCACCACCGACCATATCTCGCCTGCCGGCTCCATCAAGGAATCCAGCCCGGCCGGCAAGTGGCTGATCGCCAACGGCGTGCTGAAGGCTGACTTCAACTCCTACGGCTCGCGCCGCGGCAATCACGAAATCATGATGCGCGGCACCTTCGCCAACGTCCGCATCAAGAATCTGATGATTCCTGCGACACCGGACGGTTCACGGATCGAAGGCGGCATCACGCTGTTCCAGCCAAGCGGCGAAGAGACCTCGATCTATGACGCCGCCATGCAATACGTCAAGGACGGCGTGCCGACCATGGTGTTTGCCGGTGAAGAGTACGGTACAGGTTCGTCGCGCGACTGGGCGGCCAAGGGCACCCAGCTGCTGGGCGTGAAGGCTGTGTTTGCGCGTTCGTTCGAGCGTATCCACCGTTCCAACCTGGTCGGCATGGGCGTGCTGCCTCTGCAGTTCCTCGGCACCGACAGCGTCCAGACCCTGGGCATCACCGGCAACGAGACTTTCGACCTGAAAGGCATCGACGGCGAAATCAAGCCACAACAAGACGCTACCCTGGTGATCCATCGCGCCAACGGTGAAACCAAGGAAGTCAAGGTCCTGCTGCGCATCGATACGCCGATCGAAGTCGACTACTACAAACACGGCGGCATCCTGCCGTTCGTGCTGCGCCAGTTGCTGGCAGCATAACAATTGTCCGGACTGCCGCCTTTACAGGCGGCGAGTCCGGCAACTGGATCTACCCATGAACGCCGGCCAAACCGGCGTTTTTTCATTTCCGGACCGGACAGTTATCTACGGTAGTTATTCCACATACCGTTAAATCCACTACAATAGAAGCTTGCAGTCTTCCTGCCTCTGAGTCCCATAAAAACTCACAGCAAGCGGTCGTAGGCCAGAAGGCAGCGCAGAACAGCGGAGCATATTCACCAAGGATATGTGAGCATCTCGGTTGCCGCTCCTCGGATGCAAGCATCCGCTACGGTCGCGCAGTAAGACATTGACTATGTGTTGTCAGCCCTTACTCTATCCACTATGCGCCGTCCGTCAAAAAAACCTTCCCGCAAATCTTCCGCCGACAGCCATCGCCTGGCCGAGCTGGCGCAGGCATTGATACAAGCCTCCAGCCGTCTTGAGGAGCGCGCATGGGAACGCGAGATCGAAGCCTTGCTCAACAAGCATTTCAAGGCGCGCCACCAGGAGCCTATCGACGGCGCGCTGGAGCAGCTGTTCCCGGTCGAGCCAGACGCCTACGATGCCTTGATGGATGTGGTCGAAGCCTGCAGCGAATCGAGCACCATCGACTACCAGGGTCAGCAGTACGACTGCCTGCTGGTCGGCATCCCGCTGCTGGCGTGGACCCGTTTTTCGATCGGCTCAGGACCGATTCCGAGCGACGTCATGCTGACCCTCGGCGCCCATCTGCACGCCCACATCCTGGCGCCGGAAGTCATGACCGCCATGGTGCCGACGCTGTATGCGATCGACCAGCTGCCGCGCAGCCACAGCGAAACCTACGCCCTGCTGCAACAGCTGTCGCACGCCGCGCTGACCGCGGCGCCGGTGCGCAGCCCGGCCGATCCGCCGCAGACCGCGCCGTTCCTGGCCGATACCCGCTACCTGCTGGCGGCTCTGGTGGCGCCAAGCGGCATGCCGCTGTTCCGCTGGCAGCTGACGCATGGCCAGCCCGGCCACATCGCCGCCGACAAGGAACAGGCACTGGAGCAATGGCGCAACCAGGTCACGCCCAACATGACGCGCCTGCTGCCGGGCTGCGGCATCCAGCTGTTGCTGCCGGAAGCGTATTTCGCTGCCTGCCGCGAGGCTGACCTGCAGATCCGCCCCGCCTCCCTGCGCGCCGCCAGCTACTACCTGTCGCACACGCTGGACATTGCCTCGAAAGACCTGCACGCCAGCATCGGCCGTTTCAGCGAACAGCCGGAAAGCGGCCGGGTCGACGAATACCGCATCGGCTTTTCGCTGGGCCAGACCAACGAGGTAATCTACGGCGTGGTGTGGCCGCTGTACGGCCCGGAAGAAGCCAACGAAGAAATCGTCAGCCACGCCGGCGACAGCGAGGCCGCCACGGCCGAGCCGGAAACCCCGCTGGAACAGATCCTGAGCCTGCTGCGCGAATGCGGCATCGACGATATCCAGCGCCACGCCGAACTGTTTGCCATGGAATTTTGCGACGATTGCGGCACCCCGCTCTACCCGGACCGGGAAGGCGACCTGGTGCATCCGGAAATGCCTGACGATACGCCTGCCGGGTCGGCGCATTTCCATTGAAGCAGCGGCACGATGCGCTACCGGGCCGGCGGAGATCGCCGGCTCAGTCTTCTTCCAAAGCCTGGAAACGCTGCACCAGGTAATCGATCAAAGTCCGCACCAAAGGCAGCAAGCCGCGCCGCGACGGAAATACCACGTGGATGATTTCATGGCGCGGCCGCCAGTCATTCAAGACATGCACCAGCGTGCCCTGCGCCACCTGCACGCGGATCATCATGGTCGGCAGCTGCACGATGCCGACGCCGGCCACCGCCGCCCGCAGCAAGGCCACCATGTCGCCGGTGATAAACCGCGGCGTGTGATGGATCGCCGCCTTGGCGCCGTCCGGTCCGAACAGGTTCCAGACATGGTTTTGCTGCGCAGTTCCCAGGCCCAGGCTCGGCCAGTCGCTCAGATCCGCCGGCGACGCCGGCAACGGCCGCCCTTTCAGCAGTAGCGGGCTGGCGACCAGGCACTGGCTGCGGTCCGCCAGCACGCGCAGCACCAGGTCGCTGTCCGGGATCGGTGGCGGCCGCACCCGGATCGCGATATCCACCGCCTCCGCCACGACGTCGACCCGGCGGTTGGTCGCCTCCAGCAATACCGTCACGCGCGGATTGGCCGCCATGAAATCGGCCAGCATCACGTCCACATGCGCATGCAGCAAAGCCACCGGGCAGGTCAGCCGCACGGTGCCGCGCGGCTCGCCGCGGGTCAGCTCGATGGCGTCCTGCGCCGCGTCCGCCTCCACCAGCATCGCCTTGCAATGCTCATAGTAGGACTGCCCGACTTCCGTCACCGAAAACTGCCGCGTGGTGCGCTGGACCAGCCGCACGCCTAGGCGCTCTTCCAGCAGTTGCAGGCGCCGGCTCAGCTTGGATTTGGGCATGCCCAGGGCCCGTCCCGCCGGCGCAAAGCCGCCATGGTCGACCACCTGGACGTAGTAGTAGAGATCGTTCAAGTCCTGCATAACAAGCCTTGCATAAAACACCTCATCGTTCACCATATAGGACACTGATGGCCAATTTTACAGACTACCGCTCGCATTGTCCTTGGATTAATCTATTACCTGTACCAACAATGCAACCCATACAAGGAGTCAGTCATGAAAAAAGTCCTCGGCGTCTACAGCGCACCTCGCCAACATTGGGTCGGCGACGGTTTTCCTGCTCGCTCGATGTTTTCTTACACCAGCCACGGCAAGCAACTGAGCCCGTTCCTGCTGCTCGACTACGCCGGTCCGGCTGAGTTCAGCCCCACTACCCGCCCGCGCGGCGTCGGTTCGCATCCGCATCGCGGCTTCGAAACCGTCACCATCGTCTACAAGGGTGAAGTGGAGCACCGCGACTCGACCGGCCATGGCGGCATAATCGGTCCCGGCGACGTGCAATGGATGACGGCAGGCAGCGGCATCCTGCACCAGGAGTTTCACTCCGAAGCATTCACCCGTTCCGGCGGCACGCTGGAAATGGTGCAGCTGTGGGTGAACCTGCCGGCTAAGGACAAGATGACGGCGCCTGGCTACCAAGCCATCGTCGACCGCGACATCCCGGCCGTGGCCCTGCCTGACGGCGCCGGCAGCGTGCGCGTGATCGCCGGCGAGTTCGACGGCCATGCCGGTCCGGCCCATACCTTCACGCCGATGAACGTGTGGGACATGCGCCTCAACCAGGGCGCCAGCACCAAGCTGACCCTGCCGGCCGGCTGGCATTCGGCGCTGGTGGTGCTGCATGGAACCGTGCTGGTCAACGGCGAAACCGTGGCGCGTGAAGCACAAATGGTGTTGCTCGACAACGATGGCAACAGCGTCGATATCGAAGCCAACAACGACGCCGTGGTGCTGGTGCTGAGCGGCGAGCCGATCGATGAAGCGATCGTCGGCCATGGCCCGTTCGTCATGAACAGCCAGGAAGAAATCGCGCAGGCGATCGCCGACTTCAACAGCGGCCGCTTTGCACGGATCGCCGAACCGGCATAATCGTCGTTGCAGCATGAAAAAAGCCGGGCATGTCAGACATGCCCGGCTTTTTTATAATGTAACTCGAGATTGCGGGTTATTCGAACGCCCGCAAGATCGGCTGCAGCACTACCTCGCCCAGGCGCGCACTGCGTGCGCCATCCCAGCCGACCTGCGCATCCGGCAGGATGGCGTTATCCTTGAACGGCAGCTCCAGTGTCAGCGACACGCACTTGAAAGTGTGGCCGATATACTTGGATGCGAGAGTCAGCACGTCGCTGCTGTACTTGCTCGCGGCGTAGCCGTATTTCGTCTGGAAATCCGGGCTGGCGCGCAGGAAATCGTCGATGAATTTCTGCTGTTCCACACCCTGCTGCGGACTGAAATCCTCCAGCATCTCCGATCCCGCCACAAACACGTACGGCAACGCCTCGTCGCCGTGCACGTCCAGGAACAGGTCGCAGCCGGTTTCGTGGATCTTGTTCTTGACCGCGAACACTTCAGGGCTGCGCTCCAGCGTCGGCGTCATCCACTCACGGTTCAGGTTGGCGCCGGCGGCATTGGTGCGCAGGTTGCCACGCACCGAGCCGTCCGGATTCATGTTCGGCACGATATAGAACACTGCATGCTGCAACACCTTGGTCGCCAGCGGATTGGCGCTGTCCAGCAAGGCGTCGACCATGCCCTCGACAAACCATTCCGCCATGGTTTCGCCCGGATGCTGGCGCGCGATGACCCACACCTTCTTGGCAGCGTCGGGATTGCCGATCACCAGCACATTCATGTCACGGCCGTCGACCGTGCTGCCGATATCCAGCACACGCGCCAGCGGCGATTGCTCGGCCTGCCCCAGCAGCGCCAGATGACGCTCCCAGGAGTATGGCTCAAAGTAAGCGTAATAAACACTGTCGTAATCCGGCGTATGGCTGATGGTCATGACCTGGCCGTCAAAGCTGGTCGGCACGCGGAACCAGTTTTCACGGTCGTAGCTGGCCACCGCCTGGTAATTTTCCCAACCCTTTGGGTAAGTGGTGGCGCCGGCATTCAGGAAACGGATGGTGCAGTCTTCATCGCGCGCGCCCTGCAGGCGGAAATAGAACCATTGGGTGAAATCTGCGTGCGAATCCTTGCGGATCTTCAATTCGATTTGCTGAGGACTGTCCGCGCGCACTACTTCAATGGCGGCGGCGTCAAACTGCTGGCTGATTTTTATCGACATAAGATTTTTTGGTGAAGATTGCCGCCCGGATGGGCACAGCGCCTGCCAAAAACCCTAGGTTCGGCAAGGGGCCGCGCGATCCGCCCGGCAATCGGTGGGAAAATTTTATAAAATTTCTCTGTTTTCGGTGAATAACAAAGCAACTAGCCCTGATATAATATCAGGCTTGTCGGGGCGTAGCGC
>NZ_JAQGLV010000076.1 GCF_028292705.1 Collimonas fungivorans
ACTGGTTCCCGGCCGCGAAGCGGGCCCGCGTCAACGGCTTGTTCATGACCTCGTTTGCGATCGCCGGCGTGGTGGGCGGGCCGATCGCCGGTTTCATCATGAGCCGCATGGACGGCGTCGGCCATTACGCCAACTGGCAGTGGCTGTTCCTGCTGGAAGGCATCCCGTCGGTGCTGGCCGGCATCGCGGTGCTGCTCTATTTGCCGGAAAAACCGATCAACGCAAAATGGCTGAGCCTGTCGGAACAGCAGGCTGTAGGCAAGGCGCTGGCGGCGGAAAACCACGACCACAAACATGCTTCCTTGCGCGACGCCTGCCGCAATTACCGGGTCTGGATCTGCGCCGCGGTGTATTTCTGCGTGGTCAGCGGCAACGCCACGATCGCCTTCTGGTCACCGTCCATCATCAAGGAAATCGGCGTGGTCGGCAACCTGCAGATCGGTCTGATTTCGGCAGTGCCTTTCCTGGCGGGCACCATCGCTATGATCTGGAACGGCATCCACTCGGACCGCAGCGGCGAGCGGCGCCTGCACTGCGCCTTGGCGACGCTGGTGGCCAGCATCGGCCTGATACTGACCGGCTTCTTCATCGGCAATGCGGTGCTTGCGCTCTGTGCGCTGACCTTGGCGGCGATCGGGATCCTGGCTGCATTCCCGGTGTTCTGGTCGATTCCTGCCGCATTCCTGACCGGCACCGCAGCCGCCGGCGGCATTGCGCTGATCAATTCGATCGGCAACCTCGCCGGTTTCGCCGCGCCTTACCTGATCGGTTCTCTGAAAACCACTACCGGCAGCGTCGCTTCCGGTTTGTACTTCGTCGCCGCGCTGGAATTCTGCGCGACGATCCTGGTCTTGCTGTTCATCAAAAAAGTTCGCTAATCCTCAAACCGGCGCCGGCGGTTTCCGCCGGCTGCCTTCTTTAAAGCTGGAACCATCATGCACATTTCCTTTCAGGTCGACAGCGAGCAAGGCTCGCGTCAGCTCGACACCGACATCCATACCCTGATCGTGGCCGGCTGGGCCGGGCGCGACCATGCCGCCATCGAACACCATATCGAAGAACTGGCGGCGCTCGGCATCTCGCGCCCCAGCGCCGTGCCGCTGTATTACCGCATCGCCAGCAACCAGCTGACCCAGGCCGGACAGGTGCAGGTGGTCGGCCCCGATTCGTCGGGCGAAGTGGAAACCTTTGTATTCGTCGCCGACGGCGAGCTGTATGTCAGCATCGCTTCCGACCATACCGACCGCAAGCTGGAAGCGCATAGCGTGGCGCTATCGAAACAGGCATGCGTCAAGCCGGTCGCCGCCGACGCTTGGCGCCTGGCCGAAGTCGCCGAGTATTGGGATGAACTGGTGATCCGTTCCTACATCGAGGAAAACGGCGAGACGGTGCTCTACCAGGAAGGCCCGCTGGCCTCGCTGCGCACGCCGCAAGACCTGATCGCCGGCTATACCAACGGCGCCGCCATGCTGCCGGCAGGCAGCGGCATGACCTGCGGCACCGTCGCCGCGATCGGCGGCATCCGTCCGGCGCAGTCATTTACAATGGAACTGTTCGATCCGCGCCGGCAGCGCACCTTGCGTCATAGCTACCAGGTTGAAGTCCTGCCCGAAGTTGCTTGAAAATTGCTTGAAAGTTGCTTGAACATCGGATTCCACACCATTTCACGAGGCCGCATGACTACCACGCCACCTACCCTGCAATCCCTGGCCACGGCGCTAAGCCAGAACACCGTCAGCTCGGCCGCCCTCACCGAAGCCGCGCTGCAACGCGCGCTGGAGCCGTCCGGCGAAGGCAGCCGGGTGTTTACTGAATTGTATGCCGCGCCGGCGCGGGCGGCGGCGCAAGCTTCCGACCTGCTGCGCGCCAGCGGCCAGGTGCGTTCGCCGATAGATGGCTTGCCGATTTCAGTCAAAGACCTGTTCGACGTCGCCGGCAGCACCACGCTGGCCGGTTCGGTGGCGCTGCGCGATGCTGCGCCGGCCAGCGTCAGCTCACTGGCGGTGCAGCGCCTGGTGGCGGCCGGCGCGGTCATCGTCGGCCGCACCAACATGACCGAATTCGCCTTTTCCGGCCTCGGCATCAATCCGCACTACGGCACTCCGCGCAATCCATGGGACAGAAGCACCGGCCGCATACCAGGCGGCTCCTCGTCCGGCGCCGCGGTTTCGGTCAGCGACGCCATGGCGGTCGCCGCCATCGGTTCCGACACCGGCGGCTCCATACGCATCCCAGCCGCGCTGTGCGGACTGACCGGCTTCAAGCCGACTGCGCGGCGGGTCTCGCTGCAAGGCGTATTGCCACTGTCGACGCAGCTGGATTCGATTGGGCCTATCGCCAACAGCGTCGCCTGTTGCGCCACCCTCGATGCGATCCTGGCCGGCGAACCGATAGTGCCGCTGCAGCCGTATTCGCTGCGTGGCCTGCGCCTGGCGCTGCCGACTACGCTGGTGCTGGATGGCATGGACCATCATGTCGCAGCGGCGTTTGCCGGTGCACGTCAGCGGCTGCAAGCGGCGGGAGCGCTGATCGAAGAAATCGAAATGCCCGAATTTTCGGCGCTGGGGGCAATCAACGCCAAAGGCGGATTTGCCGGCGCCGAAGCCTATGCCTGGCATCGCGCGCTGATCGCAGAGCGCGCCGCCGCTTACGATCCACGTGTGATTTCGCGTATCTTGCGCGGCAAGGAAATCAGCGCGGCTGACCTGATCGACCTGTTCGCGGCGCGCAAGCAGTGGATCGCGACGGTCGAACGCAAGATCGCGGGTTACGATGCGCTGCTGCTGCCTACCGTGCCTGTCGTGGCGCCGGCCATCGCCGCGCTGGAAGCCAGCGATGAAGCGTATTTCGCCGCCAACGGCCTGATCTTGCGCAATCCGTCGGTGATCAACTTTTTCGACGGCTGCGCGCTCTCCTTGCCTTGCCATGCCGCCGGCACTGCGCCGGTCGGACTGATGCTGGCCGGCGCCGGCGGCAATGACCGCAAGATCCTGGAAATCGGACTGGCGGTGGAGGCTGCGCTGGCGGCTGCCTGATCCGGGCTGCAGGTCAAAAACAAAAAGCCGGATCAATCAGATTGATCCGGCTTTTTTATTTACATATGATTTCGGGTCAGTGATCGACCGCCAGCCTGGCTACCTGCAATACCTCTCCGCTGCTGGCATTCTGGACAAAGGCGACAATGCCGAAGCGGTCTGCGCGGACGTCCGTGCCTATGCTGTCGAGCGCGATTTTTTCATTGATCTGCACCATGCCATCCTTCAGCGCAAACGGACCCAGCCAGCGCCGCACGACATAGTCGTGGTGCAGCGTCACGCCATCGTTCTCGCCAGCCGCCACCTTGGATACCAGCTGGTTTTCGTAAAGCGCGATGTACGCGTTATGGCCGTCTTTGGAAGGCTGGCGCAGCTTGACCTTGGCCGACAAGTCGAAATTGCGCGGCGCCGTGCCGGACAGCTTGATGGCGATGTCGGCCGGCGACGGCCGGTCCGTGATTTTAGCGACTGCGGCGTCAAACGCCTTGTTCGCGCTCCACTGCCTCAGCTCGCGGCCGCCGACGAAAATTTCCGGCGTGTACACCACGCGGCTGTTGGTGAATGCCGCCAGTTCCTGCTGCCGCACGGTGAAGCGATGATCGCCGAACCTGTCCTTCCAGCCCAGGCTGTCCCAATAATCGACATGCAGGGCCAGCGGCACGATGCGCTCCGGTCCGGCCTGGCTTGCCCTGGCTTGCGCGCCCTGCCTGGACAGCCATTGGTCGGCCGGCGGGCAGCTGTTGCAGCCTTCGCTGGAATACAGTTCGACCAGCGCCACCCGGTTGGCCGGGCTTTGCGCGCTGTAGTCCTGCGCCTGGGCAGCGGTCGCAAGTCCGACCCCAAGCATCGTCAACACAAGCTGTTTTGAAACATTGATAAGGATCCGCACCTGACTCTCCTGGCTGTTCATCTGTAGCTTGGTCGCGCTGCGCGTCAGTTCCTTACAGATCAGCTTCAATTCAAGCCCGGACCCTTGCCTGGCCCTCTATGGCGCCCGATACAAATTGATCACGTCGCGCTCGACCCGCACCAGGTTTTGCCCGGCATCCACCACAAACTCGGCGCCGTTGAAAGACGGCCTGGTCAGCAGCAGGATGGCGTCGGCGATTTCCGTGACCGGCGCGATATATCCGAGCGGGGTCGAGCGGGCGGAAGAATATTCGAAATCGGCCTGGCTCTGGTCGCCGCTGCTCGTCATCAGGCCGGGATACAGGGCATTGACGCGCAGCACCGGCGCCGCCGACATCGCCAGCATCGCGGTCAGGTTGCCCAGGGCGGCTTTGGCCACGGTGTAGCTGAAATCCTCGGGATGGAAATTGGCGTGCACTTTCTGGTCCACCACGTTGATCACCACGCCCTGCTGGCCGCGCTGCCTGGCTTGCCGGTGAAACGCCTGGGTCAGCAGCAGCGGCGCGCGGCAGTTCACCTGCCATGAACGCTCCAGGTCCGGCAAGGCAAAATCGGCCAGCGTATCGGGGAAAAAAATCGCAGCGCAGTTGATCAGCACATCGAGCCGGCCGAACCTGGCGTAGACCGCCTCTATCATTGCCGTCAGCTGCTCCGGTGCTTGCAGGTCGGCGTGCAGGGCGACCGCCCTGCCGCCGCCAGCTTCGATGGCTTGCACCGTATCCAGCGCTTCTTGCTGCGAACTGCCGTAGTGCACCACCACCGCATAACCGGCTTGCGCGAACCGCTCGGCGATCACGCGCCCGACGCGCTTGGCGGCGCCGGTGATCAGCACCACGGCGGGCGCCGCATCGGCCGGCTTGCGCTGTTGGTTGGCCTGCTGGTTGGCGTGCTTGTTCAATTTTTGACGGCAGCGGCGGCGTGACGGTCCATGAACTGCGCCAGGCGCACGTCGAGATCGGTAACGCCGTTGGCGTCGTGGGTCGTCAGCAGCACCGCCACACGGTTATAGACGTTGGACCACTCCGGATGATGGTCCATTTTTTCCGCCAGCAAAGCCGCCTGGGTCATGAAACCGAAAGCCGCGTTGAAGTCGGCAAACAGGAAAGTCTTTTGAATCGCATCGCGGCCATCGACTGCGGTCCAGCCGTTGAGGCCCAGGATTGCGGCTGCAGCGCCGATATGGGTGGAGCTTGGCATTGAAGTATCCGTTCGTGAAAACTTCAATTCTATAACCGTAAGCAGCCGAATGCTTAAAAGATGCGCGACCCAAGGCTGTTCAATCGGGTTTCGGCAGTTTTCGGTTAAAAAAGTCGACAATTTCGGCATTTAATTGCGCATGCTCCGCAACCCGGTCCACTCCCGGGGCATCCACGCACAGGTACGGCGTCCTGGACTTCATGACAGCGCTGCAAGGCGCAATGAATA
>NZ_JAQGLV010000110.1 GCF_028292705.1 Collimonas fungivorans
CAAAGTGGCGTACGCCAGCGGGCATCCCTTTGGATCGGTGCAATAGGTGTAGATGAAGGAAAAGACGGTGATCTTGCCGGTGGAGAACTCCGTAAATTTGTGCACGCTGCCGTCGCTGTCGAGCACCATTCCCTGCGGCGCGCGCATGATGCGCTCGAGCCGGTACGTACCCGGCGGCGGCGGGACGAATCCCAGCTTCGGCACTTGGGCCGACGCCGTTGTGGCCACAGCCAGCGCCAGCAACCATGCCGCCGCGCCGTGCAGGACGTTCGTGCGACTCACTTCCCGGCAAGCGCGGCTGCGCCCGGCCCGGCGACGGTGCCGCGCTGTAGGGAATTGGCGCCCAGCTTCATGTGGTGTGGACGACCCAGCTTGAGCTTATAGAAATCAACTGCCCAGGCATCTTTCAATTCCTTGCCATCCCACGCGAACAGCTTGACGAATTGCTCGTTGTCGCTACCCCTCTTGTCCCAGTTCTCCAGCAGCGAGGTGCTGACGTAGATCCGCTTGCCATCCCAGCTTTGGGAAATCATGTTCACTTGTGCGCCGGTATGTTTGGCGTAGGTTTGCCTTGGCGCTTCCGGATTGCTGATGTCGAAATAGCGCGTGCTGCCGTCCATGAAAGTATTGACCCACAGGCCTTTGCTGTCGGCCGTGATAGAAATGTCGACCGGCAACGGGATCTTGGCCGGGTCGCCGATCGTGGCCACTTCCTTTGCCTGCCACTCACCCTTGGCATCCTTTTTGATGAGCCACATCTTTGAGGTCAGCGCAGTGGTTGTGAGCGCCCAATCGTCGCCTTCCTTCAGTGACCAGCGGATCTCGAGCGGCGCGCCAGGCACGTTGAAGACCTTTTCCGGCTGCATCGCTTTCAGGTTCCACATCACCATCGTGGAGCCGAACTGCTTCATCGCAGACTGGTTCTTCATCAGCGTGCCCAGGTCCATCATGTAGTTGTTCCAGCCCGTGAAGCTCGACGTCAGCATCGCGTTCCGCGCCGGATTGATCGCAAGGTCGTAGCCGTGGCCATCGCCCCCATTTGCGGTCGGCATGTCGTATTTACTGATGAAGTCGCCACTATTGCTGTACATCGCCATACCGGTCGCACCGCCGCGATCCTTGGCATTCGACAGCGCGCCGATCAGCATGCGCCCAGGCATTGCGTAATAGGTATGCGGCCCGACCAGACCGGAGCGCGCGGATAAGTCCGTAATGGTTTTGACCAGCTTCGGATTGCCGGGTGCCGAATGAACGTCGAAAATATGGATCTTGCTATCGTCCAGTCCACCAGCCCACAGGAAACGCCGGTCGTCGGTGAAGCCGGCATGGTGCGCCTCGCCTCGCGCGCCGACCGACACCTGCGCCACCACCTGCCCGTATTTCTTCGAGCCGGGATTGACGTCGAGCGTGACCAGCTTGTCGAAGCCGTCGCCCATCCCCTTGACACCCAGCGTCCACACGTACAGGAAGTCTTCCTGCCCTTTGATCAGATTCGACAGGTAGGGCGAATTGCAGGTTTCGTCGGCTTGGGCGGGAACCAAGCCAAGTCCGGCTGCAGCCACGACCGATACAAACGCAATTGCCCGCTTTAATTTGCTGATGCGCATTCTGTTCTCCGGTGAGCCTGGTCGATTTCGATGTAAGGCTGAGACATCGCACAATGTACGCCTCTTTCGCTGATACTTATGCCTTAACAATGCTTGTTTAACATGATGTTGATCTTGCGCAAACCAGCGATGGTTTGCAAATTCGGTAGAATTTATTCGGCGCACGTCCATTCGTGCGGCTGTTGAACCAGTTCTGCCCTCAAAATAGCGTTGTCAGACCAACTACGGAGCACTCATGCGCATCGCCACCTTCAACGTCAATGGAATCAACAGCCGGCTGCCCGCCTTGCTGCAATGGCTCGACGAAAAACAGCCGGACGTAGCCTGTTTGCAGGAGCTGAAGGCGCCGCACGAGAAATTCCCAGAAGCTGCAATCAATGCGGCCGGCTACCAGGCGATATGGCACGGTCAGAAAAGCTGGAACGGCGTTGCGATCCTGGCACGCGGTGAGGCGCCGCATGAGGTGGGACGCGGCCTTGCCGGCGATCCCGAGGATCTGCAGAGCCGCTATATCGAGGCGGCGGTCAATGGCGTCACGATCGCCTGCCTGTACCTGCCCAATGGGAATCCGGCGCCCGGTCCCAAATTCGACTACAAACTGAAATGGTTCGACAGGCTGATCGCGCGCGGCGCGGAGTTGATCGAAAACGGTGCACCCGTCGTGCTGGCGGGAGACTTCAACGTCATGCCGACCGATATCGATGTCTACAAACCCGAGCGCTGGGTCGACGACGCGCTGTTCCGTCCCGAGACGCGCGCGGCGTTCCACCGCCTTATGGAACAAGGATGGACCGACGCGCTGCGCACCATGCATCCCGACGAGCGGATCTATACGTTCTGGGATTACTTCCGCAATGCGTATGGCCGCGATGCGGGACTACGCATCGACCATCTGCTGTTGAGTCCTGCACTCGCCGGCAAGCTGAAGGCGTCCGACGTCGACCGCGAAGTGCGCGGGCGGGAAAAACCCAGCGATCACGCGCCGACGTGGATTGAACTGGACTTGTAATGGCGCCGGGCCCCGCCAATTTACTGACCCTGCACCTTTCGCGCGAATCCCTTCACGGCAGCCGCGGCCTCCGTTGGAGCTACCGGGACTCACATGGTCATCTGGAATCCTGACTCTGCATTGGAGGTTAAAAACATGGACGGCACTATCATCGGGGGTTCAATCGGCGGCACTCGGCCTGGTGCATGAGTTGACCCACTCAATCGACCCGGACATGATGGATAACTTGGACAAGGAATGGAAGCTTCGCCCGTGTTCAAGGCGTTGTAGCGGCTTAATGGCCAAAGGTGAACCTGACAATAGCCATTGCCAATGCAAAGAGATATCCGAAAGCAAACTTATCCAGACGAATAATATCCTGGTCACGGCGCCGACGCCACGCACCGAGCGCAGCCATGGCCATGCCTGCAATGATGGGGGTAAACACCAAACTGACGATTTGCACACTGTGAGAGGCGATAAACAGCGCGGGGAATGCCCATAGGCTGAGCGCGCCTGCGATTACACCAAAAATTGTGTAACCGATTGCCGCGAGCCATGGGTTCGGCGGTTTTCGGAACGGTTCTCGCACACAGTGGAGCCCAAGTTCAGCCAGCGCTTCAAAGAGGATTTGAAGAAGGACTTCACCCACGAACTGAAAGAGAACTTCAAAGATTATCTCCATGGTGGAAAACGGCTATGGCTCATATCTCAACACCTTCTATTGTTTTGTTTCCGGGGGACGCCGGCATCTAAACGCGCTTCTTTGGGTGGAAGGACCGCTGGGCGCAAGCAGGCTCAAGGATACTGCTCGAGCGGATTAAGTCTACCGCGGATCAGTTCGCGGCAATAGATCAACCTTTGATGAGGGCGCGAGCTAGTTCTGGGTTCTGAACCGATGGGTCAGACCCCGGTTGACCTCGGCTAATCCGCTAGCGGCGCACTTGCAAGGTAGCGCGGACGCGGGCCCGGCTGAATGGCAGGTCGCGGAACCTTGTTCCGGTCGCATCTGCCAGCGCGTTGGCGATCGCAGCCGCGGCTGGGCCCTGGGCCGCTTCGCCGGTTCCCAGGAAAGGCTGGCCCGGCCGGTCGATCACATGCACTTCCACACTTTCCGGCACTTGCGGGAAACGCAGGATCGGATAGCTGGCCCAGTCGCGGCTGGTCATGTGCATGGTGTCGAACTGCGCTTCTTCGCACAAAGTCCAACTGGCTGATTGCACCAGTCCGCCTTCGATCTGGTTGCGGATCCCATCCAAATTGACGACTTCCCCGCTGTCGACCGCCGCCACGGCGCGCGTGATGCGCACCAGGCCCGTATCGCGGGCGACTTCGACCTCGAGCGCGATGGCGGCATACGCAGCAAGGTTTTTGTAGCGCGCAAAGGCGAAACCGCGGCC
>NZ_JAQGLV010000187.1 GCF_028292705.1 Collimonas fungivorans
GGCTGGCGGCTGTTCGTCGCTGGCAGGCGGCGGCACGACTTTCGCCGCCTCCGACGAGAACGCCGGATTCTGGCCGAGCAGCACGGCAAGCCCGAGCCCGCACGCCGCCAGCAATCCCTTGGCCCAACGAATGGCAGCTGCTTGCCGCCTGGTTTTGCTTGATAAGTTATCCATGACATCCATCCTCTTCGATATGATCGTTTTTTTGCAGCGCTGACGGTTAGTCGGCAGAGCCCGAATTTCCTTACGGGGGGGATGGATTTATCTCTGCAGATTTCGCAGTTCCAGCATACACCCTGGCTGGAATGCCGGCTCGATGTTGCTTTGCCAATTCGTCCGTGGCAACATGCTGCGACGTATTTTGCGTCTTCGGTTGTCGTCTGAAAGAGAGCGTATGACAGTATTGATGTTGAGGCCGCCTGTCGCCGCGGATTATGCCGCCGTCGCAACCTGGATCCCCGATGCCGCGGCATGCCTGCGCTGGGCCGGCCCGAAGCTGGCGTATCCGTTTGACGCCGGCGCATTGCCGCAATTGCTGGCGGTAGAGCATGGCGCCAGTTACGCACTGTGCTACGCCCACGACGCTCTACTCGGGTTCGGCCAGTACCGCTTGCGTCAGCCCGGAACGGCGCACTTGTGCCGTATCATCGGTGCTCCCGAGGCGCGCGGCCAAGGCAAGGGCAAGGCGTTATGCCGCTTGCTGATCGACGAGGCAAGCCGCGCGACCGCGGCGGATGCTGTGACACTGCGTGTTTATCGCGACAACCGTGCCGCTTATGCCCTATATCTGGAGCTGGGGTTTGTCCCGACCGACGAGGAAGCGGACGCCGAAGCGCTCATGATGAAACTGACGCTCAAGGCCTGACCGCCGCCGGTGGCAGCGGCGCGCGCAGGAAGGCCGCCCGGAGCCAGGCGTTCACCGGTTCCGAATAGAAGCGGGGCAGGTTGACGTCGGCAAGGCGGCCATAGCGTTTGATGGCAGTCGAGGTGATCAGGTAGCCGGAGATCGCAAAAAACATCGTCACCCCATAGTTGCCGTTGACCGCAACCGCCTTGATGGCGTCCTTGGAAAACAGCAAGGCCAGCGGGCTGTCGGTAAGCGCGTAGGACAGGTGATAGTGGAGGATCAGGACCAGGCTCTGATGGCAATTCCTCTGAGCAGATCTATCCTGAAGTTGCGCGAGTCATCAAAAGCCATTGGGGGTTTCATTTTCCAGGACGATAGGAACTGCGGAGCCGGCAAGCATCATAAACTTAAATCGCGACGGCAGGCGACGGCAGCAAATGCAATTGCGCGTACTGCAGCAGCATGATGGTCTTGCCATCGGCGATTTCACCACTGCCGATCATCTGCAGCGCCTGCTCCAGCGGCAGTTCCAGTACCTGGATATCTTCACCTTCCGCATGCAGGCCGCCGCCATCGCTGATGCGCGAGCCGGGATCATATTCGGCGACGAAAAAATACAGTTTTTCGGTGACCGAACCCGGGCTCATGAAGGCTTCGAATATCTTGCGCACTTCCGTCACCCGGTAACCGGTCTCTTCCTCGGCTTCTGCCTTGATCCGCTCTTCGGGGCTGGCCTGGTCCAGCAGGCCGGCCGCGGTTTCGATCAGGAAGCCGTCATGGCCGTTGCCGTAGGTGGGGAAGCGGAACTGGCGGATCAGGATCACGCTGCGCCGTTCGCGGTTGTACAGCAGGATGGTGGCGCCGTTGCCGCGGTCGTAGGTTTCGCGCGTCAGGGTCTGCCAGCTGCCGTCGCTGCGGCGGTAATCGAAGGTGGTTTTCTGCAGCAGGTACCAGTCGTTCGACAATACTTCGACGTTGCGGATCTTGACTCTCTCATCTTGCATGGTAGTTCTCCTGTTGGTACGGCAATGAGCTTGCGTTCAAGGAATTTATCATGCAATATCGTTAAATATCAAGAAAAAACGTGCAAAACAATGGGCGAAAAATCATGCTGACCCTGCAACGCAAACAACATTTGCTGGAAATCCTGGAGCGGGATGGACAGATTGTCGCCAAATCCCTGAGCGTGCAGCTGGGGTTATCGGAAGACACAATCCGGCGCGACCTGCGCCAGCTGGCGCAAGAGGGACTGCTGCAGCGGGTCCACGGCGGCGCCTTGCCGGCATCCGCGGCGATGGCTCCTTTCGTTGAGCGGCAGCAGATTTCAAGCGACGCCAAATCCGCCATCGGCCGCGCCGCAGCCGCCATGATCCAGCCGGGGCAGGTGGTGTTCATCGACGGCGGCACCACCGCGGTGCAACTGGCGCGGCAGCTGCCGCCGGCGTTGCGGGCGACGGTGGTGACGCATAGCCCGTCGATCGCGCTGGAGCTGGTGACGCATCCCCACATCGAGGTCATCATGATCGGCGGCCGCTTGTTCAAGCATTCGATCGTCGGTGTGGGAGCAGAGGCGATCGAGGCCATCGGGCGGATTCGCGCCGACCTGTATTTCATGGGTGTGTGCAGCTTGCATCCCGAGGCTGGCATCAGCACTGGCGATTACGAAGAAGCGTGTGTCAAGCGCGCGCTGTGCAATGCGGCGGTGAAGACGGTGGTGCTGGCGTCGCCGGAAAAGCTGGATACGGCGTCGCCTTACCAGATAGCGCCTTTTCCCCAGGTCTGCGGAATCGTGGTCAATGCCGGAGTGGCGGAAGCCTTGATTGCCCCGTATCGGGAAATGGGGATAACCGTCACCCTGGCATAATCGAAGCTATGCAATACACCGATCTTCCAGATTTCATTCATGAGCTTGTTGCCCTGCGTCCGCTGAGTCGGGCAGACGCAGCCGCGTGGTACGCCTATCTGACCCTGCCGCACGTGCTGGACCATACCAGCTGGGATTTACGCTCGATGGATGAGTTGATGCAGAAATTCGATGCTTTGGATTCACCGGACCCGGCTTCAGAAATCCGCCTGGCGATTGTCCTGCGCGATTCTGGCGCGCTGGTCGGCACTATCGGTTTTCACAGCGTGTCGCCGTTGCACAAGACTGCAGAGATCGCTTATGAGCTTGCGCCGGCTGTCTGGGGCAAGGGCATCGCGTCGGTGGCGTGCAATGCCGTGGTAGAGTGGGGTTTCTCGCGTTTTGGTGCGGTCCGGATCCAGGCTACCGTGCTCGATTCGAATACGCGTTCCGCCAGGGTATTGGAAAAATGCGGTTTTCAATGCGAAGGTTTGCTACGCAATTTCCGCATGGTGCGCGGCCAGCCGCGCGATTTCTGGATTTACTCCCGCCTCAATCCGCATTCCGCGGCTGCAGAAACCTAGACAGCGTCAGTCGTACTCGCCCGAGTCGTCAGCGAGAACTGCCGCGGCATTGTCTCCCAACAGGTAGCGCGGTCCTGTGCCGCGCCGTTTTGCTGCGTCGTCGGGATTGTATAGCGCACATTTTTTCAGCGACAGGCAGCCGCAGCCGATACACGAAGTCAGCTGGTCGCGCAGCGCTGTCAGCGTATCTATACGCTGCTGCAGAAGCGGGTGCCAGGAACGCGAGAGCCGTTCCCAATCCTGTTTGGTCGGCGTGCGTTTCTGCGGCAATGTCGACAAGGCCGCCTTGATTTCTTCGAGGCTGAGGCCAACTGTCTGCGCCACGCGGATGAAGGCGACCCGGCGCAATACGTCCCGCGAGAACTGGCGCTGCCGTCCGCTTTCGCGTTTGCTGCTTAACAATCCCTGTTCTTCATAGAAGCGCAAGGCGCTGGCGGCCACGCCGGAGCGTTTTGCCAGTTCGCCGATGGTGATCAATATCTCGCTCATGCGGTTTCCCTGAAAGTTATTGAATTCAAGTTTACTTGAACTTTATGATGGCCGTGCATGGTGGTTTCGGTTATTTTCCGAGCACTCATCCAGTGCTAGAGAATATCCATGCTAGATTCTCGGTTCGGTGTATGAGTTCATGGAGGGTACCTGTTGCCAAACATGACGCAGTATCCTCATTCGCAATTAGGTAGTTGAGCGCGACGGCCCAACACTGTTTCATCCCAAGCTCGGATCCATAGTAATGATTGCCGCCATCCAAATTGTCGAGCCTCAAGATATTCCAGAACTGCGCAGTTTCATGGAACGCGTCATGCTCTCTGAGCGCGTATTCGACGATCTCAGCCTGCAAGCCGAACTTGTCCATAACGTGAATCAAAATCTTGACTGGTGGTCGACGAACAGCGATAAATGCTGTCATCTCAAATTCATCCGGGACGGACAGATTGCCGGAGTAGTGCTGGTGAAAAATTTCTGGAATCTGTGCAGTTTGTTCGTGGCGCCCGAATTGCATCGGCAGGGTATCGGCCGGGAGCTTGTTGTTACGGCCATTCAGCATTGCCGCAATTTTACTGACCGGTCGTCGATTCGACTCAATGCCGCGCCCAACGCAGTCGTTTTCTATGAAGCAATCGGCTTCTTGCCGGCAAGCAGCACCAGGATCCTTCCGCCTGGATTTAAACCCATGGAATTTCGTCTATGAAGCACGATGTGTCTTAAGAGGAGCCGATGAGACGGAGATCGAGCCATTCACATTTATTTCTTTGATTGAGAAAAAAGGGAGAGGATAAATTGAGCGAAAAAACTACCTCAGTGAATGCCGAAGGCATGTTCGAGCCGTTCCATGTCAGCGGTGTGCCGTGGGAAGAGGCTTCACATGGTGAGCGCTTTGGCATGCGCTTCCAGCACCTGAGTTCATTCGGCGGCGGTTCGCAGCTGAGCGTTTCGATGGAGGTGCTGGCGCCGGGCAAGCAGGCCAACCAGTCGCATTACCATCTGCTGGAAGAGGAACACCTGTTCATCCTCGAAGGCAGTCTCACCTTGCAGCTTGGCGCCCAAAGCTACGAACTGTCGCCCGGGCACTATGCCTGTTTTCCGGCGGGGCAGAAAGTCGGCCATTGCCTGGTCAACCAGACATCCGCGCCATGCCGCTACCTGGTGCTGGGCAATCCGCAGCGCAACGACGTGGCGGTGTTTCCGGAAACGGGGCGGGTGAGCGTGAAACTGACCGGGGAAAGCTATCGCCAGTCAGCCGTGATGGAATACTGGGATGGCGTCGATGTCAGCCAGCCGGTGCGGGCGCCCGACGCTGGCTGAAACCTGCAATATCTTCAGAGCCGGGCTGCCGATTTAACCTAGCATTTGGCAAAGAACATTTTTGTCTTGGCGTCCTTGCGTTCCCTGTCTATCCATTCCTTGGTCTGGACCGGGCTTTGCTGCGCGCCAGTATGTCCGGCGCGGGCGATGCGTTCGTCGTCCATCCGGTCGAGTTCGCTGACACGGTCTTGCAGGCGCCGGCATTCTTCGCTGGCTTGCGGTTTTGCCGTATCCAGCGATGCGCGCGGGCCGGCTTCCTGCGCCTGGGCGAGAGCAAGGCTGGCCGCCGCCAGCAATATGGCAGCGGCCAGGGTTTTGTGGAATGTCATGGTCGTCATTAAATTGATGTTCCTTTGAATCGAGGCGCCGGCGCTGGCCTTTGCCTGTTGTTATGCAGCGCCGCGATTAGCGGTGATGGCGATCGTTGTCGCGGCCGTCGTAGCCACGGCGGCCGTCGCCACGGTGGTCGTTGCCGCGGTGATGGTCGCGCCTGCCGTCATATCCGCCGCGATGATCGCCGCGCTGCCAGCCGCCACGCCGCAGTTCCCAGCCGTTCCGTCCCTGGCGCCATTCCGGCCGGTTATACATATAACCATTGCGCGACCTTTCCCAGTGCCCGCCGGCCCAGACATGGCGGCGGCCATCCCAGTTCCAGTATCCGGGCGCCCACATATAGCCAACGCGCGGCGGCGGCAGCACTTCGTATCTTGGCGGCGGTGGCGGCGTGCCGATGATGATGTTGACGCCGACTTGCGCCATGGCCTGGGTCGGCATTAGGGCGGCGGCGCTGACGGCGGCGAGGGCAACTGCGCAGAGCAAACGTTTCATGGATTTTTCTAGTGTGGTTGGATTGCGCTAACTATACCTGCGAATGTTAACCGGCCAAGCAGTGATGCAATTAATTACATTCATTTATAACTGGCATCCAGATACGGTTTCACTTATAGTTATGTATGTGTGCATACATACATCAAGGAGTTTGCCAACATGCAGGATTTCCGCGGACAGATGATCTTGAAAGCTATCCAGCTTTTGCCGACGCATGGTTACGCCGGCATCACACTGATGCATGTCGCCCGCGCCTGCAACGCCCCCAGGGGATCGCTTTATCATTATTTCCCGGGAGGGAAGGATGACTTGATGGCGGCAGTGCTGGAGGCGGCCAAGGAATACAGCCTGGGCACTTTCATCACTTCCTGCTCGCGCGCGCCGGAACTGCAGGCCTACATCGCCGACATGGGCAAGGCCTTGTCGACCGCGCTCAGCAAATCCGGTTTCGAACTCGGCTGCCCGGTGGCGGCGATTGCGATGTCGACTGAAAAGACCCATGTCCTGAATCAAAGATGCAAGGCCATTTATGCCGATTGGCGCCTGGCGCTGCAAGCTAGGCTGCAGGCTTACGGCTTGCCGTCCCGTGAGGCCGCGGTGATGGGCCTGAACATCCTGAATACCTTCCAGGGAGCGCTGCTGCATGCCCGCATGGCGGGTTCCTGCGAGCCGATCGAGCAGGCTGCGCTGCTGCTGCAGCGGGATATCCGGCAGCGCAGCCATTAATCCGACAATCGACACCTACCGGAGCAATCAATATGAACCTGTTTCTGCGCCTTTTTTATGTGTTGCTCTCGTCTTTCTTCCGTCCGCGGCTGGTCGTCGGCAAGACCGTCAGCGAAATCAGCATGCTGACCATGCCCAACGATCTCGACATCAACCTGCACGTCAACAACGGCCGTTATCTCACCTTATGCGACCTGAGCCGGGTTGACGTATTTATCCGCACCGGGCTGGCGCGGGTCATGATCAAGCAGGGCTGGATGCCGATCATCGCCGAGCACACGATGACTTACCGCAAATCGCTGGGCATGTTCAAGAAATTCAAGGCGACGCTGGAAATCACGCACTGGGATGAAAAGTATTTTTTCATGACACACCGCTTTTCCGTGAATGGCACGATCATTGCCGACGGTACTTCCAAAGGCGTGGTGAAAGGCAAACAAGGCGTGGTTCCGCCTGATGCGGTGATCGCTGCGGTGCTGGCTGCAAATGGCGGCGCCGTGCTTCGATGAAATCTGGCGGCAAGTGGTAAAGTTTCTCCTTGCCGAATATCCACAAACGATCTCATGCTGCAGACTTCCATCGATCACCTGGTCATTACTGCGACGTCGCTGGCGCACGGCGTGGAATACGTGCGGCGGGAGCTGGGCGTACTGCTCGAAGCCGGTGGCGAACATCCGCGCATGGGAACCCACAACTGCCTGCTGAAACTCGGCGACGAAATTTTCCTCGAAGTGATTGCGGTAAATCCGGACACCCCGCGACCTGACCGGCCGCGCTGGTTCCAGCTCGACGAACTGGCCGCTGATTGTCCGCCGCGGCTGGCGACATGGCTGGCGCGGACCAATGATATCCATGCTGCAATCGCAGCCTCGCCGGTCGATGCCGGCGTGATCGAGCCCATGACACGCGGCCAGCTGAACTGGCTGATCAGCATTGCCGCGGATGGCAAACTGCCTCTGCAGGGCATTGCACCGTCGTTCATCGAATGGCAGGCCGCAACCCATCCGGCCCGCAAACTGCAGGACCTGGGTTGCTCGCTGCTTCGCCTGGAAGCGTTCCATGCCGAAGCCGAGCAGGTGAACCGCATGCTGGCATGCGTTGGTTTTCAAGGCGCATTTTCGGCGACGACTATCGCCGCAGGCGAACAGCCCTACCTGGTCGCGCATATCCAGACCCCGGCCGGGCCGCGCCAACTTGGCGGGCCGGCCGGTTACGTCGCCAAATAACTCTCTTCTCCAACTGAGTCATCAGCCAGCCGTCATGACGGCTGCCGCGCGTGCGTCGCGTCTGGCGAGAATTCCTGCTTGTCAGGATTTTGTCAGCTTTCCTTCAGGTTACTGACAGGATCGTCCGGTAGCCTGTGCGGGTCCCGGTTTGCCGGGGCTGTACCTACCTTCGGAGCTGCGGCGGACGGCATGTGTCGCCGCACGCAAGATCCCTGCGCCGCTCTTCAGCCGCGCTGACCCAAACCGGTGCCGCCGGCGATGTCCGGCAACTGTTCCGGTTGAAAAAAAACGGCATTCCGCCCTCCGCACAGCGATCTGGCCAGGGGCTGACGTGAACCACAATCTCTTAACACGAGCACGATCATGAACAAGAATATTTTCCGACGAAAACCCCTGATGACCCTCGCCGTCGTCATCCTGATTGCCGGCAGGCTTGCCTTCGTCGTATTCGACAGCAAGGCGTCAGCCCGCGCTGCTGACACCGAATCGGCCGTGAACTTCATCAGGCAAGGCGAGCGCATCGCCATTCCAGAACATTCGCCGTTGCGGCAGCGCCTTGCGGTGCAGGCGGTAGCGGCGCTGGATGCGGCGCACGTGCTGGAGCTGCCGGCGCAAGTGGAAGCGGATCCTGCCCGCACCATCAATATCCTGCCGCCGGTGGCCGGCAAGGTGCTGGAATTGAAGGTGGGCCTTGGCGACCGCGTGCGCAAGGGCCAACTGCTGCTGGTGATGGCTTCTGGCGATTTCGCCCAGGCTAGCGCCGAACTGCAAAAAAACCGCGACGCCCTGCAGCTGGCCAAGCGCACGCTGGAGCGGCAACGCGGCGTGCAGCAGGCCGGCGCCGGCGCCGCCAAAGACCTGGAGCAGGCGGAAAGCGCTTATGTCCAGGCCCAGGCTGAATTCGCCAGCGCCGATACGCGTCTCAAGTCGATCAGCGCCGCCGGCAGCAGCGGCCAGCGCCTGAACCTGGTCGCGCCGGATGCCGGCAGCATCACTGAACTGGCGATCGGCGCCGGGCAATCGGCCAACGATACGAATGCAGTCCTGATGACGATCTCCAACCTGGAAAACGTCTGGATCACCGCCAACGTGCCGGAAAACATGCTGTCGTCGATCAGGAAAGGGCAGGCGGCCAGCATCAGCCTGCCGGCTCATCCCGGCGAGCGGTTCCAGGGCAAAGTGTCGTTCATCAGCGACGTGCTGCAGGCCGATACGCGTCGGGCGCTGGTGCGCATCAGCATGGCCAATGCCGATGGCAGGTTCAAGCCGAACATGTTTGCCAACGTTTCTTTTGCTGTAGCCCAGGCAGTAGCGCCGGCAGTACCGCCGTCGGCGCTGCTGATGAATAACGAAAACACGACCGTGTTCGTCGAAGTCGCACCCTGGACATTCGTCCGCCGCACCATAGAAACCGGCAACCAGGAAGACGGCAACATACGCATCCAGAGCGGATTGCAGGCCGGCGAACGGGTTGTGACCAAGGGCGGAGTGCTGCTCAATGATTAACAATATCGTTCGTTACTGCCTGCAGAAGCGCTATGCCGTGATCCTGGTGACCTTGATGGTGACGCTGTTCGGCTACTACTCATGGACCCGGATGGCGGTTGAGGCTTATCCCGAGCTGTCCGATGTCACTGCCCAGGTGACGACCCAGGCGCCCGGCCTGGCTGCCGAGGAAATCGAACAGCAGATCACCATCCCGCTGGAGCGCGAACTGAGCGGTACGCCCGGCCTGGTGCACATGCGTTCGTCCAGCACTTTCGGCTTGTCGCTGATTACCCTGACATTCAAGGACGGCGCCGAAGATTACTGGCAGCGCCAGCGCGTCAGCGAGCGCATGGCGCAGGCGAAACTGCCGACCGGCATCGCGCCCGGCCTGGATTCGGTGACCAGCCCCGCCGGCGAGATCTATCGCTATACGCTGGAATCCGACAGCAAGAACCTGATGGAGCTGTCCGAAATCCAGCGCTGGATCGTGATCCCTGAGCTGCAGCAGGTGCCGGGCATCGCCGAAGTCGGCAACTTCGGCGGCCTGACCATGGAGTACCAGCTGGAAGTCGACCAGAAGCAGCTGGAGCGCTATGGTGTTTCGTTGTCCGATGTGACGACCGCCATCAACGACAACAACGCCAACGCCGGCGGCAGCCGCATCACGCGCGGCGAACAGAGTTACGTGGTGCGCGGCATCGGCCTGATGCGCAGCCTGACCGACCTTGGCAATGTGGTGGTCAAGCAGACCGGCGGCGTACCGGTGCTGGTGCGCGACCTGGGCAAGCTGCAGTACAGCCACCAGGAAAGGCAGGGCATCCTCGGCAAGGACAATAATCCCGACACCATCCAGGGTGTGGTCAAGCTGCTGAAGTATGAAAACGCCTCGGAGGTCATCAAGGGTGTGCACGCCAAGGTAGATCAGCTGCAAACGCGGCTGGCGGCGATGGATGTCAAGCTGGTGCCGTATATCGACCGCGACGACCTGATCCAGATGACCATCCACAAGGTCGGGCGTACTGTCATGGAAGGTATCGGCCTGGTGTGCATCGTGCTGATCCTGTTCCTTGGTAGCCCGCGCAGCGCGCTGGTGGCCGCGGTCACGATTCCGCTGGCGCTGGTGGCGGTGTTCGTCATGATGTACCTGACCAAGATGCCGGCCAACCTGTTTTCCCTCGGGGCGCTGGATTTCGGCATCATTGTCGACGGCGCGATTGTGGTCACGGAAGCCATATTGCGCCGGCGCGAAGCCCGGCCCGACGCCGAGCTGACCGAGACCGACGTGCGCGACGCCACCACCGAGGTGATCCGCCCGATCTTCTTCGCCACCCTGATCATCATCATTGCCTATCTGCCGTTGTTCGCTTTCGAACGCGCCGAAGGCAAGCTGCTGTCGCCCATGGCTTTCACCGTGGCGTATGCATTGATCGGGGCGCTGTTGTGCAGCATCGTGCTGGTGCCCGGCCTGGCTTACATGGCGTTGCGCAAGCCGCGCCGGATTTTCCACAACAAGCCGCTTGAATGGCTGGGCGCCGCTTACCGGAAAACCCTGGGCCGCCTGTTGGACCATCCGCTGGTTTCCTATGGCATCGGCGCCGCGGCGCTGGCCGGGGTGATCATATTGGGCGCCGCCACCGGCCGCGAGTTCATGCCGAACCTGGACGAGGGCACGCTCTGGCTGCAAGTGCAGATGCCGTCTGGCCTGTCGCTGGAACAGGGCAGCGAGATGGCCAGCGAATTGCGCCGCACCTTGCTGGAGTTTCCCGAGGTGTCTTACGCGGTGACCCAGCTCGGCCGCAGCGATGACGGCACCGATCCCTGGACGCCCTCGCACATGGAAGTGCCGGTCGGCCTGAAACCCTACAGCACTTGGGCCAGCGGCGAAACCAAGGAACAGTTCGTGCGCCGGCTCAACGCGCGCCTGGCGCAACTGCCGGGCCTTTCCATCGGCATCAGCCAGCCGATCAGCGACGGCGTCAACGATGCGGTGGGCGGCGCCCACAGTCCTCTGGTGATCCGCGTGTACGGCGACGATTTCAAGGAGCTGCGCCGCATCGGCAATCAGATCGTCGAGGTGCTGCACGGCGTGCCGGGATCCGCTGACGTAGCGATTTTCCAGGAGCCGCCGGTACCGCAGGTAGCGATCGACATCGATCGCGCCGCCGCTGCGCGCCTGGGCATCAACGTGGCCGATATCGCCGACCTGATCCAGACCGGCATCAGCGGCGCGCCGGTCACCCAGCTGTATGTGGCGGACCGGGTGCATGACGTCACGGTGCGTTTTCCCAAGGGCAGCCGCAACAGCCCGGAGGCGCTGGGCCAGTTGCTGCTGACTGCCGCCGACGGCGCGCGGATTCCCCTGGCGCAGGTGGCGCATATCCGCAGCACCACCGGCGAGAGCACGATCGCCCATGAAAACACGCATCGCCAGCTGACGGTGCGGCTGGACTATGCCGACCGCGACCTGCAATCGTATTACAAGGATGCGCAGGCGCAGGTAGCGCAGAAGGTCCATTTCGATAAAACCGGATACCGGCTCGAATGGGCCGGGCAGTTCGAGAACCAGGAACGGGCGCAATCGCGCCTGGTGCTGGTGTTCGGCCTGGTGCTGGGCCTGATGGCGGTCATCCTGTATGCGGGTTTCGGCAAGCTGCGGCAGGCATTGCTGATCCTGGGCGTGGTGCCGCTGGCGGCGCTGGGAGGCTTGATTGCATTGCGGGTCACCAATGGCACCATCAACGTTGCGACCGGAGTCGGCTTCATCGCGCTGTTTGGCGTCGCGGTGCAGAACGGCATCATCATGGTCTCCAATATCAACCGGGTCCGGCGCCAGGGCCTGGCCTTGCTGGAGGCCGTGCTGGCCGGCGCCAGCGAACGGTTCCGGCCGGTGCTGATGACGGCCACCGTGGCATCGGTAGGCATGCTGCCGGCGGCCCTGGCGACCGGCGTCGGCACCGATGTGCAGCGTGGCCTGGCGACGGTGGTGGTGGGCGGCCTGATCGTCGCCACCATGCTGACCTTGTTCATCCTGCCAGCCTTTTATTACACGCTGGAGAGCTGGATCGAGAAACGCCGCGGCGTAAGCAAAGAACATGACGGCCGCTAAGGCGGACCGGATCAACATTGGCAGGTGAAAAAATGAACACAATAAAATTCAAATTGAAGACGCCGGCGCTGGCAGTGTTATTGGCGCTTGCAGGCTGCGCCGCCGGCCCCGATTTCAGGCAGCCGGATGCGCCGCAGGTGCAGGGCTACACCGGGCAGCCGCTGCCGGAAAAGACTTCTTCCGCAGCTACGCTGGGCGGCGATGCGCAGCGGTTCGTCGCCGGCATGGACATCCCCGCCCAGTGGTGGACGCTGTTCAATTCGCCGGCGCTGAACGCCGTGATCGAGGAGGCCATCAAGGCCAGTCCCGATCTGCAATCGGCGCAAGCCGCCTTGCGCGCGGCGCAGGAAGAGGTATCGGTGCAGCGCGGGGAATATCTGCCCAGCGTCAACGCCAGCCTGGCGCCGACCCGGCAAAAAGAGCGGCCGTCCGGCGGCGAGGCGACGTCGCCGTTCAACCTGCACACCGCCCAGGTCAGCGTGTCTTACACGCTGGATGCGTTCGGCGGCAACCGCCGCCAGGTGGAGGGTTTGCAGGCGCAGGCCGAGCAGCAGAAGTTCTTGCTGGAAGCGGCTTACCTGACGCTGACTTCCAATGTGGTGGATGCGGCGGTGCAGGAGGCCGGATTGCGGGCGCAGATATCCGCCACGCAGCAGGTGCTCAAAGTCCAGGCCGGATTGCTGGAGCTGTTGCAGCGCCAGTATGCCTTGGGCGACATTGCGCAAGCCGACGTCCTGACGCAGCAGGCCGCGCTGGCGCAGACCGAGGCCAGCTTGCCGCCTTTGCAAAAATCGCTGGCGCAGCAGCGCAATCGGCTGACGGCATTGGCGGGGCGTTTCCCGAGCCAGGAACTGGAGCAGAAATTTGACCTGGCCAGCCTCAGCCTGCCGCAGCAGCTGCCGCTGAGCCTGCCGTCCAGCCTGGTGCGGCAGCGGCCCGATGTCCGCGCGGCGGAAGCGCAGCTGCATGCCGCCAGCGCAGCCGTCGGCGTCGCTACCGCCAACATGCTGCCGCAGATAACCCTGAGCGCGAATATCGGCAGCGCCGCTGCGCAAATGGGCGATCTGTTCACCTCCGGCACCGGCCTATGGAGCCTGGTTGGCGGCCTGACGCAACCGTTGTTTGCCGGCGGCGCGCTGCGGCACAAGAAACGCGCCTCGGAAGCTTTGCTGGAACAGGCCGCGGCTGAGTACAAGAGCACGGTGATCCTGGCGTTCCAGAACGTCGCCGACAGCCTGCGCGCCTTGCAGTACGACGCCGATGCGTTGCGGGCGCAGGATGCCGCCGAGCGTGCGGCTGCCCGCAGCCTGGAAATTTCGCGCAAGTCGGTGCAGCTGGGTGAGGCCAGTCCGCAGACCCTGCTGGCGGCGCAAGGAACCTACCAGCAGGCAGTGATCAGCCTGGCGCAGGCGCAGGCGGCGCGCTTTGCCGATACGGCCGCCTTGTTCCAGGCTTTGGGCGGGGGCTGGTGGAATCGCGGCGAGGCCCTGGCTGCGGTCTCCAGATAGAGGGGTTTGGATGAAGCTGTCGTCACAGATCGCTTGTCCGAAAGCACTCGCGACCGATTTCCGCGCCGCTCTCTATGTCATTTCTTAAATATCATCCAATTGACGCTGGCGTCGACGTGACATCCGTAACCTACTCAAGCTCGGCCACGCTGCATCATGCAGCACTTAAGGGAGCCTGATTTGACGGAATGTAATTCATGGGATACAGTTGTCTGTGAAAATTATTCAAACCACACCGGCATTTGATAATTGGTTTGCCTCGCTGCGCGACCGCAGCGTTAAAGTGCGTATCCAGATGCGCATTGATCGTGCCGAGCTGGGTAATTTTGGCGATTGCGCACCGGTCGGAGAGGGTGTCTCCGAGATGCGAATTCATTTTGGCTGCGGCTATCGCGTATATTTTGTACAGCGTGGCGATGAAATGGTGGCATTGCTTGCCGGTGGCGAGAAGTCAACACAATGCAAGGACATCAAGACGGCGTTGAAACTGGCGCGGAAACTTTAGGAGTAACGCATGGGAACGGTCAAATTGCGTCAGTGGGATTCTGCCGAGCATCTGCAAACCATCGCCGATATCGTTGCCTATTTTGATGCATGTCTTGAAGAAGCGGGCGACGATCCTGCCTTCATCGCGCATGCCCTGGGCAACATTGCGCGCGCACGAGGCATGAGTCAGGTAGCGCGGGATACCGGGTTGGCGCGCGAAAGCCTGTATAAGGCGTTGTCTGGCGAGGGCAATCCCGAGTTTGGAACCATTCTGAAAGTCATGAAAGCGCTTGGACTGAGGTTGCACGCGACTGCAGCATAAATCAGGGTTGATCGGCGACAAGCTGATTGCGGGCAACAATAAGGCGGGACTTGGGCATAGGGCGGGCACGGGTTCTTTTTTGGCAAACACGCAACACGATATCTTGCGCACTTGCCATGCCGCACAGATTTTCTGGTATCATCGGAAGCATCCTGTTGCCACCGCTGTTATGACTATCTGCGGTGAATGACTGCAACGAATTCAACATCTGTAAGAGCGAGAAAGGCATCCCGGTTATGACACCGCGAACTACCACCACAATCTGTGAGCGACGCTAGTCGAGGCCTTTTTCTACCTGCATGATGAAAAAAGCGCGGCTGGTCCGCGTTTTTTTTCGTCCGCGTTTTTGTAAAGCACACGTTAATTTCATTCAATCCGGCGTTGTCCCGAGCGACCGCCGATATGGGGCTCAAAATGATAGCAGTCAAACTTCCCGATGGTTCACAGCGTCAATTCGAAGCGCCGCTGACTGTGGCGCAGGTCGCCGCCAGCATCGGCGCCGGCCTGGCCAAGGCGGCGCTGGCCGGCAAGGTCGACGGCAAGCTGGTGGATACTTCTTTCCTGATCGAGCGCGATGTCGAGCTGGCTATCGTCACCGACAAGGATGCCGACGGCCTGGAAGTGATACGCCATTCGACCGCCCATTTGCTGGCGTATGCGGTGAAGGAATTGTTCCCCGATGCGCAGGTGACTATCGGCCCGGTGATCGAAAACGGCTTCTACTACGACTTCGCCTACAAGCGTCCGTTTACTCCGGAAGACTTGCTGGAAATCGAAAAGAAGATGGCCGAGCTGGCCAAGAAGGACGAGCCGGTGACACGCAAGGTGGTGGCGCGCGACGAAGCCATCGCCTATTTCGAATCGATAGGCGAGGCTTACAAGGCTGAGCTGATCGGCTCGATTCCGCAGGACCAGGAAGTCTCGCTGTACACCGAAGGCAAGTTCACCGACCTGTGCCGCGGTCCGCACGTGCCGTCGACCGGCAAGCTGAAGGTATTCAAGCTGATGAAGCTGGCCGGCGCCTACTGGCGCGGCGATGCAAAGAATGAAATGCTGCAGCGTGTGTATGGCACGGCCTGGGCTAAGAAGGACGAACAAGAAGCTTACCTGCACATGCTGGAGGAAGCGGAAAAGCGCGATCACCGCAAGCTGGGACGCGCGCTCGACCTGTTCCATTTCCAGGATGAAGCGCCGGGCCTGATTTTCTGGCATCCGAAGGGCTGGACTATTTGGCAACAAGTTGAGCAGTTCATGCGCCGCGTCTACCAGGACAATGGTTATCAGGAAGTCAAAGCGCCGCAGATCCTGGACCGCTCCCTGTGGGAAAAGACAGGCCACTGGGATAATTACCGCGACAACATGTTTACAACAGAGTCGGAAAACCGCAGCTACGCGCTGAAGCCGATGAACTGTCCAGGCCATATCCAGATTTTCAATTCCGGCCTGCATAGCTACCGCGATCTGCCGCTGCGCTACGGCGAGTTCGGCCAGTGCCACCGCAACGAGCCGTCCGGCGCATTGCACGGCATGATGCGGGTGCGCGGCTTTACCCAGGACGACGGCCATATTTTCTGTACAGAAGAACAAGTGCAGGAAGAAGTGGCGGCCTTCGATAAGGTGGTGCGCCAGGTGTACACTGATTTCGGTTTTACCGAAGTGGCGGTGAAGCTGGCTTTGCGCCCTGAAAAGCGGGTCGGCGCGGACGAAGTCTGGGACAAGGCGGAAAGCGCCTTGCGCGAAGCGATCCGGGCTTCCGGCACGGAATGGGAAGAATTGCCCGGCGAGGGTGCGTTCTACGGCCCGAAAATCGAATATCACCTGAAAGATTCGATCGGCCGTTCCTGGCAGTGCGGCACCATGCAGGTCGACTTTTCGATGCCAGGCCGGCTCGGTTCGGAATATGTCACAGAAGACAACGGTCGCAAGGTGCCGGTCATGCTGCATAGGGCGATTGTCGGTTCGCTCGAGCGTTTTATCGGGATACTGATCGAAAATCACGCTGGTGCGATGCCTTTGTGGCTTGCTCCTGTGCAAGTTGTTGTTTTGAATATCTCCGACGCCCAGTCAGAATATGTTAAAAATGTTGCACAAACGCTGAAAAAACAAGGGTTTAGAGTAGAGACCGATTTGCGTAATGAGAAGATTACCTATAAAATACGGCAGCATTCTTTGCAGAAGCCGCCTTATATACTGGTTGTCGGTGATAAAGAGCGGGATGCAAACACAGTGGCCGTGCGAGCGCGGGGCAATGTCGATCTGGGTGTGATGCCTATCGACGTACTGGTGGAGCGCCTCAAGAACGAGGTTGAAACCAAAGCCTGAACGGGGCAACCCGAAGCGCAAGAGCACGGCTTAATTATTTGATTTTTAAAGGAAACTGCAATAGCTACGGACAAGTCACATCGCATCAACGGCGAAATTACTGCGCCAGAATTGCGCTTATCCGGTGTCGAGAACGAAGCACTCGGTATCGTCAGTCTGGCTGAGGCCTTCCGCTTGGCGGAAGAGGCAAACGTCGATCTGGTGGAAATCGCACCGACCGCGCAGCCGCCAGTAGCCCGTTTGATGGACTACGGCAAGTTCAAGTACCAGGAGCAGAAGAAGGCGCACGAAGCCAAGTTGAAGCAGAAGGTAATCCTGGTCAAGGAAGTCAAATTCCGTCCAGGCACCGATGATGGGGATTACAACATCAAGCTGCGCAATTTGACCCGCTTCCTGGATGAAGACGGCGACAAGGTCAAGATCACGCTGCGTTTCCGCGGCCGTGAAATGGCTCACCAGGACATCGGCGTACGCATGCTGGAACGTCTGAAGCAAGACCTGGAACCGTATGGACAGGTCGAGCAGTGGCCGAAGATGGAAGGGCGCCAGATGATCATGATCATCGGCCCTAAAAAGAAAAAGTAATTCGGTTTTAGGCGATCTGGATGAGCAATCAGCCGGATCGCCCAAAAGCAGCAGACCAGATTCTGCTGCGAAATCCAGTTGTGGCTGTCGTGCAGCTGGGTTTAAACAAGTGAGAGCAGGCATCCAAGCGTAACGTCATGTTGCCACCTGCAATCATGTTAAAAAAGGAGCTGTCCCTAGAGGACAGATAGTGTCATGCCAAAAATGAAGACGAAAAGCGGCGCCAAAAAGCGCTTTCGCGTGCGTCCGGGTGGAACTGTTAAACGCGGTCAAGCGTTCAAACGCCACATCCTGACCAAGAAAACCACCAAAAACAAACGTCAACTGCGCGGTGCCGTCGGAGTCAATGCCGACAATATGGTATCCGTTTCGCGCATGTTGCCGAACGCTTAACCTCATACTAAGGAGTTATTATGCCTAGAGTAAAACGTGGGGTTACAGCTCGTGCCCGTCATAAAAAAATCTTGGTGCAAGCCAAGGGTTACCGCGGTCGTCGCAGTAAAGTCTATCGTGTAGCCAAGCAAGCGGTTATGCGCGCTGGTCAATACGCATACCGTGACCGTCGTAACAAGAAGCGCGTATTCCGTGCATTGTGGATCGCCCGTATCAACGCCGCTTCGCGTGAGCATGGCGTTACATACAGCGTATTCATGAACGGTCTGAAGCGTGCTTCGATCGAACTGGACCGTAAGGTTCTGGCTGATATGGCAGTGATGGACAAGCCAGCGTTTGCTGCGATTGTCAATCAAGTCAAGGCCAACATCGCTGCGTAACTCATTTACGTAACTCATTTACGTAACTTAATGCGTAGTTTTGCCACCGCCGCGTAGTTCCGCGGCTTGGCAATCCCGAGCGGGGCAGAGGTCAACACCTTGTGCCCCGTTTGTGTTTTTAACCGCTGGTTTTTATTTTATCGGCGTATTTCGGCTTCATTGGAGCAGGAAAACTGCATGAACTCCCTAGAACAATTAGTAACGCAAGCCCAGGCTGATTTCACCGCCGCCGCCGATGCCGCCGCGCTGGAAAACGCCAAGGCCAAGTATCTCGGCAAGACCGGCCAGATCACCGAGCAGATGAAGGGGCTGGGCAAGCTGGCGCCGGATGAGCGCAAGGTCCAGGGCGCAGTCATCAACAACGCCAAAGAGCAGATCGAAGCCGCGCTGAATGCGCGCCGTGATGCCTTGGCCAACGCCCAGATGCAAGAGCGCCTGAATGCGGAAGCAATCGATGTCACCTTGCCGGGCCGCGGCCGCGGCGTCGGCGGCATCCACCCGGTGATGCGCTCGTGGCAGCGTATCGAAGAAATTTTCCGTTCCATCGGTTTCGATGTGGCCGACGGTCCCGAGATCGAAACCGACTGGACCAACTTTACCGCATTGAATAGCCCGGAGAACCATCCGGCGCGTTCGATGCAGGACACCTTCTACATCGATGGCAAGGATACTGAAGGCAAGCAGCTGCTGCTGCGCACCCACACCAGCCCGATGCAGGTGCGTTATGCGCGCATGAACAAGCCGCCGATCAAGGTCATCGCGCCGGGCCGTACTTACCGTGTCGACAGCGACGCCACCCACTCGCCGATGTTCCATCAGGTCGAAGGCTTGTGGATCGCCGAAGACATCAGCTTCGCCGACCTCAAGGGCGTGTACCTGAATTTCGTCAAGGCTTTCTTTGAAACCGACGATCTGCAAGTGCGTTTCCGTCCGTCCTATTTTCCGTTCACCGAGCCTTCGGCCGAGATCGACATCGCCTTCGGCAGCGGTCCGCTGAAAGGGCGCTGGCTGGAAGTGTCGGGCGCCGGCCAGGTGCATCCGAACGTGGTGCGCAACATGGGGCTGGATCCGGAACAGTTCATCGGTTTTGCCTTCGGCTCCGGCATCGAGCGCCTGACCATGCTGCGTTATGGCATCAACGATCTGCGCCTGTTCTACGAAGGCGACCTGCGTTTCCTGAAACAATTTAATTAAACTGGCTTTTGAAACGAGCCCATCGCCGAAGGCGCTCGGATTGTCTTGCAACCCTGTTCCAGCAATCCAGCGTTCCTTGCTTCTGTGACTAAAGGTTTTTGAAGGTTTTACCTATGCAATTCTCTGAAAGCTGGCTGCGTTCCATGGTCGATCCGAAGATGACTTCGGACGAATTGTCCCATCTGCTGACCATGTCGGGTCTTGAAGTGGAAGAGGTCGAGCCGGTTGCGCCGCCCTTTACCAATATCGTGGTCGGCCTGGTGGTCGAGACCGCCAAGCATCCGAACGCCGATCGCCTGAATGTCTGCCAGGTCGATGTCGGCACCGGCACCATGCTCAATATCGTGTGCGGCGCGCCGAACGTGCGCCCTGGCTTGAAAGTGCCGTGCGCGATGGTCGGCGCAATCCTGCCGCCGGGTGCGGACGGCAAGCCGTTCGAAATCAAGCTGGGCCAGCTGCGCGGCGTCGAATCGCAGGGCATGTTGTGCTCGGCGCGCGAACTGAAACTGTCGGAAGACCATGGCGGCTTGCTGGAATTGCCGGAAGATGCGCCGGTCGGCAAGAATTTCCGCGATTATTTCGAACTGAACGATCTCAAGTTCACCATCAAGCTGACGCCGAACAAGGCGGACTGCTTGTCGGTGCTGGGTGTGGCGCGCGAAGTGTCGGCCTTGACCGGCACGCCGTTGAAGCAGCCGCTGTTCAAGACTGTCAGCGCCAACATCACTGAAACCTTGCCCGTCAAGATTTCGGCGCCGGACCTGTGCGGCCGTTTCTCCGGCCGCGTGATCCGCGGCCTGAACGCCAAGGCGACTACGCCGCGCTGGATGAAGCAGCGCCTGGAGCGCAGCGGCCAGCGTCCGATCTCGGCCCTGGTCGACATCTCCAACTATGTCATGCTGGAACTGGGACGTCCTACCCACGTGTTCGACCTCGACAAGATCCACGGCGGCCTCGATGTCCGCTGGGGCAAGGCAGGCGAATCGCTCAAGCTGTTGAACGGCAATACAGTCAGTGTCGATGACTGGATCGGCGTGATCGCCGACGACCAGCAGATCGAATCGCTGGCCGGCATCATGGGCGGCGACGCCACTGCAGTGTCGCTGGAAACGCAAAATATTTATCTGGAGGCCGCTTTCTGGTGGCCGCAGGCGATACAGGGCCGCGCCCGCCGTTTCAATTTTTCGACTGACGCCGGCCATCGTTTCGAACGCGGCGTCGATTTCGCCACCACAGTCGAGCACATCGAGCGCATCACCGCCTTGCTGGTCGAGATTTGCGGCACGCCTGAAACCCAGGTCGGTCCGGTCGACGACCAAAGCGTCAACCTGCCGAAGCGCGATCCGGTCAAGGTCCGTACTGCACGTGCGATCAAGGTGATCGGCGTGCCGTTGTCGGACAGCCAGATCGCCGATATCTTCACCCGCCTGGGACTGGGCTTCACCCAGGACAACGGCGTGTTTTCGGTGACGCCGCCGTCGTATCGTTTCGATATCGAGATTGAAGAAGACCTGATCGAGGAAATCGCCCGCGTCTACGGTTTCGAAAATATCCCGGCCTTGCCGCCGGTGGCGCCTAACGCCATGTACATCGCGCCGGAAAACAAGCGTTCGCTGTTCTCGATCCGGCACCAGCTGGCCGACCTGGATTACCAGGAAGTGATCAATTTCAGCTTCGTCGAAGAAGCCTGGGAAGCCGACTTTGCCGGCAACCTGCAACCGATCAAGCTGCTCAATCCGATTGCCAGCCAGATGAGCGCGATGCGTTCGTCGCTGGTCGCCAGCCTGGTGGCCAACGTCAAATACAACCTGAACCGCAAGCTGAACCGGGTCCGCATTTTTGAAACAGGCGCCGTGTATACACGCAACCAGGAAGTCCAGAACGGGCCGCTGGCGGTCGCCGGTTTTGAACAGCCGAAACGGGTCGCAGGCCTGGCTTATGGTCCGCAAGCCGACGAGCAATGGGGACAGGCCAGCCGCACCGTCGATTTCTTCGACGTCAAGGCCGACCTGGAAGCCTTGTTTGCGCCGGCAGCTTTGCGTTTCGCCAAACTGGACCATCCTGCTTTGCATCCGGGCCGTTCGGCGCAGGTGCTGCTGGGCGACGTGGCGGTAGGTTTTATCGGCGAGTTGCATCCGCGTCTGCAGCAGAAATACGAGTTGCCGCTGGCCCCGGTTGTGTTCGAAGTCGACGCCCTGGCGTTGCAGCAACAGCAAGTACCTGCGTATGTCGAGATTTCGAAATTCCCGGCCGTGGTGCGCGATCTCGCGGTGGTGGTCAAACAAGCCGTTTATGCACAGGATTTACTGGACGTTTTTGCTGCTGAGCAGCAAGGAAATCCAGCCTGCCGGATTCTGCAAGCCATTGTTTTATTTGATGAATATCATGGCAAAGGACTGGAAAATGACGAAAAAAGTCTTGCTTTCCGTTTTACCTTGCAAGATACTGAAAACACCCTTCAAGATGACACCGTAGAAGCCGCCATGTCGGCTTTGATCGCTGCTGTCAGCAAGGTGCCAACAGCAAGATTGCGCGCCTGATCTGTAATTGAATGGCTTGATTAAACCCGCAGCAAATGCCGGCGCGCTCGACACACAGCTGCGTCGGCCGCGGCAATCCCAAAAAGACAGGGGCGTAACAACAGAATGAACAATATGCAGACAGTAGAATTTGAATCCGTTCTGGACGCCGATCTGAACCGGGCAATGCGTGAAGCGCAAGCCCGTTCGCAGGCAGAAAAGAATTTGCCGACATTGACCAAGGCGGAACTGGCTGAACTTTTGTTTGAACAGGTTGGCCTCAACAAGCGTGAGGCCAAGGACATGGTTGAAACGTTTTTCGATGAAATCCGGGATGCGCTGGAACGCGGCGAATCCGTGAAATTGTCGGGTTTCGGCAATTTCCAGTTGCGCGACAAACCGCAGCGCCCGGGCCGCAATCCGAAGACCGGGGAAGAAATTCCCATCACTGCGCGCCGCGTGGTCACTTTCCACGCCAGCCAGAAACTCAAGGGCATGGTTGAAGCCGCAAGCCTGCAACCGATCCAGCCTATCCAACAGTTTGCCGCCGCTCTCCCAGCTAATTCATGAACGATCGCATTAGTAAATCCGAGCTTGTCGTATTGCCGCCGATTCCGGCCAAGCGTTATTTCACCATAGGCGAAGTCAGCGACCTGTGCGGCGTCAAGCCGCATGTGCTGCGTTACTGGGAACAGGAATTCACCCAGCTCAAGCCGGTCAAGCGGCGCGGCAACCGCCGCTATTACCAGCACCACGAGGTACTGCTGATTCGCCGCATCCGCGAATTATTGTATGAACACGGTTTCACCATCAGCGGCGCCCGCAACAAGCTCGATGGCCGCTTGGGCGGCGCAGCCGAAGCCGAGCTGGCCGAGGCCCGGCAAAACGAAGTCAATCTGGTCGAAGTGCGGCACGAACTGGAACAGATACTCGATTTGCTGATGCCCAAGGTCGAGCAAGCGGCTGAGTGACTATTGATTGAATATTGAATCAACTAGGGAGAGCAATCTCCCTTTTTTGTATTTGGAATAATTACACTTATGCTCAGCGATCCGCGTTTCCCCAATCTTTTCATCCTCAACCATCCGCTGATCCAGCACAAGCTGACGCATATGCGGAGCAAGGAAACATCCACCCGCACATTCCGCCAGCTGCTGCGTGAAATCACGCTGCTGATGGGTTACGAAATCACGCGCGACCTGCCGCTGACGACGCAGCAGATCGAGACGCCGATGCAGAGCATGCAGGCGCCGGTGATTGCCGGCCGCAAGCTGGCGGTGGTGCCGGTGCTGCGGGCAGGGATAGGCATGAGCGACGGTTTGCTGGACCTGGTGCCGTCGGCGCGGGTCGGGCACATCGGCGTGTATCGCGATCCTGACACGCACCAGCCGGTTGAATACCTGGTGCGCTTGCCGGACCTGGCGGAGCGGATCTTCATCGTATGCGATCCGATGGTGGCAACCGGCAATTCGGCAGTGCATGCCGTCGACGTGCTGAAAAAGCGCGGCGTCAGCGACGAGCAGATCATTTTCCTGGCGCTGGTGGCGGCGCCGGAAGGCGTGCAAGTGTTCCAGGATGCCCATCCCGGCGTCAAGCTGTACGTGGCAAGCCTCGATTCGCACCTGGACGAACATGCCTATATCGTGCCCGGATTGGGCGACGCCGGAGACCGCATTTTCGGCACCAAATAATCCACCGTGGCAGTTAAATAGGGTCAGAGTCGAATTTCCGATTGCTCAGAAATTCGACTCTGACCCTATTTAATGGGCTACCGAGTGTCGCGGATATTAACTACGTCAGCCCAGCAATTTCAACACCTGCTGCGCCACCGCAACCGAAGACGCCGGATTTTGTCCGGTAACCAGATTGCCGTCGGCAACGGCATAGCTCTGCCAATCGGCCAGCTTGCTGTAATTCCCTCCCAGGCGTTTCAATTCAGCTTCCACCAGAAACGGCACGATATCGGTCAATTGCACGGCCGCTTCTTCGCTGTCTGAAAAACCGGTGACTTTCTTGCCTTTCACCAGCGGACTGCCGTCTGCCGCGCGTACGTGGCGCAGCACGCCGGGCGCGTGGCATACCGCCGATACCGGCTTGCCCGCGGCATACATGGTTTCGATCAGTGCAATCGAATCCTTGTCTTCCGCCAGGTCCCACAAGGGGCCATGGCCGCCCGGGTAGAACACGGCGTCGTAAGATGCGGCTTGCACGGTCGACAGCTTGCTGGTCGACGCCAATGCAGCCTGCGCCGCGCCATCTTTGCGAAAACGTTCGGTGGCTTCGGTTTGGGCGTCGGCTTCGTCGCTCTTCGGATCGAGCGGCGGCTGGCCGCCTTTTGGCGACCCCAGGGTAATGTCGGCGCCGGCGTCGAGGAAGGCGTAGTAGGGAGCTGCAAATTCTTCCAGCCAGAAACCGGTTTTCTTGCCGGTGTTGCCGAGCTGGTCGTGGGAGGTAAGCACCATTAATATTTTCATCTGGATTCCTTGTGAGTGTCTGATACGTTATTCGTCGCCGGCGCGTATCACCAGCTTGCCGAAGTTCTTGCCTTCCAGCAGGCCGATAAAGGCTTGCGGCGCATTCTCCAGGCCGTCGACGATATCTTCCCGGAATTTGATTTTGCCGGCGGCGAGCCAGCCGCTCATGTCCTTGAAGAATTCCTGGTAGCGATGGTAATAGTCGAAGATGATGAATCCTTGCATCTTGATGCGGCGTACCAGCAGCTTGCCCATCAATCCCGGCAGATGATCCGGTCCTTCCGGTTTGCCGGCGGCGTTATAGTTGGCGATCAGGCCGCATACCGGCACCCGGGCGTGCAGGTTCAGCAACGGCAGGACGGCGCTGAACACGGCGCCGCCGACGTTTTCGAAATACACATCGATGCCTTTGCTGCAGGCAGCCGCGAGCTGCTGCGGAAAGTCGGCGGCGCGGTGGTCTACGCAGGCGTCGAACCCCAGTTCTTCCACCGCATACTTGCACTTGTCGGCACCGCCGGCGATGCCGACCACGTGGCAACCCTTGATCTTGGCGATCTGCCCAACCACTGACCCGACCGCGCCGGTAGCTGCCGCCACCACCACTGTCTCGCCGGCCTGCGGCTGGCCGATATCCAGCAAGCCCATGTAGGCAGTGAAGCCCGGCATGCCAAGTACACCCAATGCGTAGGATGGCTTGCCGAGTTTTGCATCGAGTTTGGTCAGGCCCTTGCCGTCCGACAGCGCATAGTCCTGCCAGCCGCTGTAGCTGAGGACCAGGTCTCCGGCTTTGTAGTCGGCGTGTTCCGAAGCTTCGA
>NZ_JAQGLV010000213.1 GCF_028292705.1 Collimonas fungivorans
CACCAGTCCGATGCACAGCAGGCGCAATGGCGACGGCGTGTCGCCAAACAAAAAGATGCCGAGTACGGTAACGCCCACCGAACCGGTGCCGGTCCATATTGCGTAGGTCGTGCCGGCCGGCAGGCTGCGCATCGCCAGGGTCAGGAACAGCACGCTGCAGGCCGCCGCCAGCACTCCGATCACGCTCGGCACCAGGCGGGTCCAGCCCTGCGCGTATTTCAAGGCGACCGCCATCACGATCTCTACCGCGCTTGCCATCAGCAGCCATATCCACGCCATCCTATTCTCCCTCGATTGAACTGGAAAACAGAATAGGCATACACTGGCGGCACAACAAGTACGCACCTTGAGGTAACCATGAAACCAGCCGCTGCCGCGCCCGCCGCCGCATCCGAATTCTCTGACATCTACAGCGTGGCCTGCCCCTCGCGCCAGGCGCTTGAGCTGGTCGCCGGCAAATGGGCGCTGCTGATCTTTCCGGCGCTGGATGCCGGACCGATGCGCAATAGCGCGCTGTTGCGCAAGATCGAAGGGATTTCGCAGAAAATGCTGACCCAGACCTTGAAAGAACTGGAACGCAACGGCCTGGTGCTGCGCCGCGAGCTGCAGACCGTGCCGCCGCATGTTGAATACCAGCTCAGTCCGCTCGGGCTGTCCCTAAGCAAGACCCTGGTCGCGCTCGACCAGTGGGCCCAACTGCACCATGCCGACCTGGAACAGGCGCGGCAGCGTTTTGACCAGCCTGAAAATGTCGTGGGGCGGATTATTCATCGCCCGAAATAAGGCCGCGGCCGAAGCCCGGCGCTCAAACCCAGGCACGCGAGCACCTTGAGAGCGGCTTTGCCCGGCTTGCATTAGACTGGCTGTTTTCCGCGCCCGGCGCCGGCAAATTTCCAAACAGATCAAAACCAGGAGCTTTCATGACTGACCTTTCTTCCTTCCCCATCACCAAAAAATGGCCCGCCCAGCATCCCGAACGGATCCAGCTGTATTCCCTGCCGACGCCCAATGGCGTCAAGGTCTCTATCATGCTGGAGGAAACCGGCTTGCCTTACGAGCCGCACCTGGTCAGTTTCGAGAGCAACGACCAGACCTCGCCGGAATTCCTGTCGCTCAATCCAAACAACAAGATCCCGGCCATCCTCGATCCCGACGGCCCGGACGGCAAGCCGTTGCCGCTGTTCGAATCCGGCGCGATCCTGATTTACCTGGCCGACAAGAGCGGCCAGTTCATGCCGCAAGACCTGGCCGGCCGCTACGAAACAATCCAGTGGCTGATGTTCCAGATGGGCGGCATCGGACCGATGTTCGGGCAGCTGGGCTTTTTCAATAAATTCGCCGGCAAGGATTACGAAGACAAGCGCCCGCGCGACCGCTATGTGGCGGAATCGAAGCGCCTGCTGGCGGTGCTCAACCAACGCCTTGCCGAGCGCAGCTGGATCATGGGCGACGCTTACACCATCGCTGACATCGCCACCTTCCCCTGGGTGCGCAACCTGATCGGCTTCTACGAAGCAGGCGACCTGGTGGGCATCGCGGATTTCCCGCATGTCACGCGGGCGCTCGAGGCATTTGTAGCGCGGCCGGCGGTGGCAAAAGGCCTGACGATTCCGCAGCGCGGCTGATTCACTGACGCGTGCAGCCCGACTGATCGCAGCCCGGCAGGAACTGGCGGCTACTCAAAGCGGGGATGGTGCGATAAAATTGCCCATCCCATCAACACTTGGACCGCCATGCCATCGCGCCGAAAATTCCTGCAAAAGAGCTTGTTCCTGACTGCTTCCGGACTTTTTGCCAGCCAGCTGCCATTGACCGCACCGGCGGCTTTCGCAAAAGAAGCTCCCGCCGATGCGCCGCCGATGGACCCGCCGCCGGACATCTTTGACGCGCAACTGGTAGACATGGAGTTCTGGCTCAAGCCGCGGGTGCTGGAAGTGACGCGCCCGGCCAGCGGCGAACGCGCCAAGCTGCTGTACTGGAAAGACGGCGAAATCCAGGAATCCGCCTACCAGCAGCTGTGCCACCTGCTGCGCGATGTCCAGGGCAAGCAGACTGCGGCGATAGATCCCAAGCTGCTCGAAACCTTGTGGGGCACCCAGGCTTTTATCGCCCGCTACGGCATCAGCCAGCCGCTGGAAATCCTGTCGGGATTCCGCACCGCGGCCACCAACAAGCACCTGATCGAAACCGGCGTGCCGGCGGCGCGCAAGTCGCTGCACCTGGAAGGCCGCGCGGCCGACATCCGCCTCACGCAACTGGATGCGGACGTGCTGGGCGGCCTGATACGCAGCTTCCGCCAGGGCGGTGTCGGCTTCTATTACCGGCCCGGGAAAAACGGCGGCTGGATCCATGCCGATACGGGACTGCAGCGCACCTGGAAAGGGTGATTGCCGGCAGCCCCGCAGCGATTGTTCTTCCGCAAAAAAATTTGCTTCAGATACGTTCGATGATCAGCGCAATGCCTTGGACGCCGCCAATGCACATGGTGATCAAGCCATAGCGCTTGTTAGTACGAATCAGTTCATACAGGCACTTGACCGCAATGATCGTCCCGCTCGCGCCCAAAGGATGGCCCAGCGCGATGGCGCCGCCATTGACATTGGTCAGCTTGGGATCCAGGCCCAGCCCCTTGCACACGCCCAGCGACTGCGCCGCGAACGCTTCGTTCGATTCAATCACCGCCATGTCCTGCAGGCTCAAGCCGGCACGCTTCAAGGCCAGCTGGACGGCCGGGATCGGACCGGTGCCCATGATCGACGGATCGACCCCCGCCACCCCATAGGAAACCAGGCGCGCCAGCGGCGTGCGCCCGGCGCGGACTGCAGCGCCGGCTTCCATCAGGACGCAAGCCGCGGCGCCGTCGTTGATGCCGGAAGCATTGCCGGCGGTCACCGTGCCGCCTTCTTTCTTGAACGCCGGTTTCAGCTTGGCCAGCGATTCCAGGGTAGCGTCGGCTTTCGGATATTCATCGGTGTCGAACAGTACGACGCCTTTGCGCGTCTTGATTTCTACCGGCACGATCTGCGACTTGAAATGGCCGGCGGCGATGGCCGCAGTGGCCCGTTTCTGGCTTTCCAGCGCGAAGGCATCCTGCTCTTCACGCGAAATGCTGTATTTCTCCGCCACGTTTACAGCGGTGATCCCCATATGGCCGCCGCCGAAAGGATCGGACAGCGCGCCGATCATCATGTCGACCATCTTGATGTCGCCCATGCGCGCACCCCAGCGCGCGGCTTGTGATCCATACAGCGAGCGGCTCATGCTCTCAACGCCGCCGCCGACCGCGACATCGGTCTCGTCCAGCTGGATGGCGTTGGCCGCAGTGATGATCGCTTGCAGACCCGAGCCGCAAAGCCGGTTCAAGGTCAGCGCCGTGGATTCCTTGCCCATGCCGGCATTCAGGCCCACCACGCGCGATACATACATGTCGCGCGCTTCAGTATGGATGACGTTGCCGAATATGATCTGGCCGGCTTGCAGCGGATCGACGCCGGCGCGCGCAAAAGCTTCCTTCACCGCCACCGCGCCGAGCTCGCCCGGCGCCAGGTCCTTCAACGCTCCGCCATATGCCCCGATAGCGGTACGGGCAGCGCCGACGATGACGACTTCTCTTGTATTGGCCATGTTGATCTCCTTGTTGGTTTGATGATGCGACGGCAATGCTTGCTGCCTTGTCAATGCGGCAGACCAAGCCTACAACGTTACTTTAGCAGGCATCCGCTCCGTCAGCCGAGGCCTGCTGCCGGAATTGCTTGGGTGTCATGCCCGTATGCCGCTTGAAGGCGCGGCTGAAGTAGGCGGGGTCCTGGAAACCCAGTTCATAGGCGATGCTGGCGACGCCGGACGGCACGTAAGTCAGCTTGCGCCTGGCTTCCAGCATCAAGCGCTGCTGCATCATGTCGAACGCCGATTTTCCGGCGAGCCTGAGGCACAGGCGGTTCAGGCGGCTTTCCGTGACGCGCAGCCGTCCGGCAACGCGGCTCACCTGCCACTGCTCTTTGTAATGCTCCTCCACCAGCCCCCGGAACCGGCTGAACAATTCGAAATCCTGCCGCCCGCTGCGGTCCGCCGAACGGTGGTCAGAATGCAGCCGCACCAGTAGCAGCAATACGCTGCGCGCCAGCCATTCCAGCATCAGGGTATGGCCGGCGCGCGGCCAGGACGATTCCGTCATCAGCTGTTTCAGCAAGGTTTCGATGCGCTGCCGGCTGTCGTCGACCGCAGTCAGGGCGATCGCCAGCGGCTCCACGAAAATCGTCGAAAACAAGGTCGCATGCACGCCCAGCTTGTCGGCAAACAGCAGGTTCTGGTCGACCGTCAGGACAAAACCCTGCGCTTCCCTGGAAAAATCGAAACCGTGCACCACCGAAGGGTGGATGGTGATCGCCACCGGCCCTTCGCATTCCCACAGCCCGCCATCGATCTCGGCGCGCACATGGCCGCCGAACAGGAACAGGATCTGGAACAGGCCGCGGTGGGTATGGCTCTGGATATGCCAGTCGTGCAGCCGGCTGCGCGTTTCTATCAGCTCGATATGGACGAATTCGGCATTCTCGGCTGCCGTGTTTTCGCCATACAGGGCGAATTGCGGGATGTCTCCGTTGATGGCTTTTTTGACTGCATGCCGAGCGTCCATGTCCTGCTTCCTGAAAGAGGCGACTGTCAAAATAGTACAAGTTTTTTCTCGTTTCATCCATTTTTTACCGGCGCTTGCTGGACTAGGATTTATATCTATCGGGATGTACAAAAAAAATCATCAGAAAAATGGAGAAGACCAATGCAAACGCAAGTAGCCATTATCGGCGCCGGTCCGGCCGGCCTGCTGCTGTCGCACCTGCTGCACCTGAACGGTATCGAATCGGTAGTGCTGGAAAGCCGCAGCCGGGCTGAGATCGAGGCCACCATCCGCGCCGGCGTGCTGGAACAGGGCACGATGGATATCCTCAATCAAAGCGGGGTCGGCGCCCGCATGCAGCGCGAGGGCGTGGTGCATCACGGCATCGAACTGGCCTTCGGCGGCCGCCGCCACCGCATCGACCTGACTGAGCTTACCGGGCGCTCGATCACCGTCTATGCGCAGCATGAAGTGATCAAGGACCTGGTTGCCGCGCGCCTGGCCGCCGATGGAAAAATCCTATTCGAAGTGAGCGACGTCAGCCTGCACGACCTCCAGGGCGAAACCCCATCGGTACGCTATACACAGCTGGGAGAACCCGCTGTGCTGCAAGCCGATTTCGTGATCGGCTGCGATGGCTTCCACGGTGTTTCGCGCCCCGCCATTCCGGAGAATCCGCGCCAGGATTTCCAGCGCAGCTATCCGTTCGGCTGGTTCGGCATCCTGGTCGAGGCGCCGCCGTCTTCGGATGAACTGATCTACGCCCAGCATCAGCGCGGCTTCGCCCTGGTCAGCACCCGCTCGCCGACGGTGCAGCGGCTGTATTTCCAATGCGATCCCAAGGACCATGTAGACAATTGGTCCGACGACCGCATCTGGTCGGAACTGAACACGCGGCTGGCGTGCGCAGACGGCTGGGCCTTGAAAGAAGGCCGCATATTCCAGAAAAACATCATCGGCATGCGCAGCTTTGTTTCTACCCCGATGCAGTACGGCCGGCTGTTCCTGGCCGGCGACGCCGCCCATATCGTGCCGCCCACCGGCGCCAAGGGCCTCAATCTTGCCGTCTCGGATGTACGCCTGCTGGCAAGCGGATTCGAGCAGTTCTACCGCGACGGCCGGCAAGACCTGCTGGCCGGATATACCGAGGCAGCGCTTAAGCGCGTCTGGCGCGCCGAGCATTTCTCCTGGTGGATGACCAGCATGCTGCACAACTTTGCCGACGCGTCGCCTTTCCAGCAGCAGTTGCAGCGGGCCGAACTGGATTATGTGGTCGCATCCCGCGCCGCAGCCACGGCGCTGGCCGAAAATTACGTCGGCATGCAGTTTTAAATGGCAGGTGCGCTGGAAACAATAATTGATTTGGGCGCATATCGCACAATACGTGCGATATGCGCTTACTGCATGACATCGCCGTCTTGATGTGGGATAGGACAAACCCTAGTATTCAGCAAACCGGAAACAAGCAAAGACTTGCACAATATTAACAATAAGCGGCAATAAGCAACACGGCAGAGCGGCTGCTTGCGCTTTGGCGACAAAAGATAAAAACATAAAATTCAGGAGACAAAGCTATGCGCACCAGCCCGCGGCAACCGTTTGCCGCCCCTACCATCCATGCCGTTCGCAGCGCCGCGCTTTTTCAGCCGCGTACCGGGAGTGCGACATGACGGCCAGGCAGACCATCGATGTCCAGCAGTTCATCGACGACAAACCGTTTTCCCTCTACCAGTGGCTGATCCTCGGACTGTGTTTCCTGATCATCGCGATTGACGGTTTCGACACCGCCATCATCGGCTTCCTGGCGCCCGCCTTAAGCCAGGAATGGCATGTTGAAAAAGCGGCGCTGGTGCCGGTGCTGAGCGCTGCGCTGGTGGGATTGGCGGTCGGCGCGCTGCTGGCCGGGCCGCTGGCCGACCGCATCGGCCGCAAGAAAGTGCTGCTGGCGTCGGTCCTGCTGTTCGGCTTCTGGACGCTGATGTCGGCGTTCGCCGGCTCGATCCAGATACTTACGGTGCTGCGCTTCCTGACCGGCCTGGGACTGGGTGCGGCGATGCCGAATGCAGTCACCTTGATGTCGGAATATGCGCCGCAGCGCAAACGCTCGATGATCGTCAACACCATGTTCTGCGGTTTCACCCTGGGTTCGGCGCTGGGCGGTTTTGTAGCCGCCTGGATGATCCCGCACTACGGCTGGCACAGCATGTTCATCGTCGGCGGCTGCCTGCCGCTGCTGCTGGCGATGTTGCTGCTGCAGTTGCCGGAATCGCCGCGTTTCATGGTGGTGCGTCGCTGGCCGGATAAAAAAATCGCCGATGTGCTGAACCGCATCGCGCCCGGATCGATTACCTCGGATGCGCAATTTACCGTGCCGGAGCTGGTCGCGCTGGCCGGGAAAACCGCGCTGGCGGTGATTTTCTCGGCACGCTACCGGTTCGGCACGCTGATGCTGTGGCTGACTTATTTCATGGGCCTGCTGATTTTCTATCTGCTGACCAGCTGGATGCCGACGCTGATCAAGAACGCCGGATTTTCCATCTCCCAGGCCAGCAACATCACGGCGCTGTTTCCCCTGGGCGGAGTGATAGGCACCCTGGCGGTCGGCTGGCTGATGGACCGCATGAGCGCACACAAGGCGATTGCGATCACCTACGTGCTGACCGGGATTTTTGTCTACGCCATCGGCCACGGCACCGGCGACGCGGTGCTGCTGGGCGTGCTGATGTTCGTTGCCGGACTGTGCATGAACGGCGCGCAGTCTTCGATGCCGGCGCTGGCTGCCGGTTTCTACCCGACCCAGGGTCGCGCTACCGGCGTCGCCTGGATGCTCGGCATCGGCCGCCTCGGCGGCATCCTGGGCGCGGCCATCGGCGGCCAGCTGCTGCAATTCGGCTGGGGCCTGAGCGCCATCTTCAGCCTGCTGGCGCTGCCGGCTTTCGTTGCCGCTGCGGCACTGCTGTTCAAGCATCTCCATTTGAGAGCGCATGGGCAGCTAAGCATGAGCAGCTGATTTTACGGAACCGCGCTTTCCATCCTCGGCTGCGATGAGATAAGCCGGTTCCCTTACCACCACGCATACCTGGCGGCGGAGCTCACGCTTCGTCCAGGCCTCCTATCGCCTTCTTGCAGCAGCACCTGACCATAAAAAAATCCGGAGACAAAATCATGAAAAAAACGCTTCTTGCAGCATTTGTTGGATTAACCGCAGTTGCCGGCGCGGCGCACGCGCAAAGCACCAACGTCACCATCTACGGCATCATCGACAGCGGCATCGAGTTTGCCAATAACGGCAAGGACAGCCTGAACCGTGTGCAAAGCGGCAGCCTCAGCCAGAGCCGGATAGGTTTCACCGGGACGGAGGACCTGGGCGGCGGATTGCGGGCGCTGTTCACGCTGGAAAACGGCTTCAATGTCGACAATGGTTCATTCGCCCAGACCGGCTTGCTGTTCGGCCGCCAGGCTTTCGTCGGCCTGGGATCAAATGCCGGCGCCGTCACGCTGGGGCGCCAATATGAACCGCTGCATTCGATGCATGTCAAATTCAGCACGCACGCGGTCGGCTTCGGCGACGCTTCGGCAGCCTACGTGCCGGCCATCGAAGATGTGCGCCTCGACAATTCGATCAAGTATGTTTCGCCGGTGTTTGCCGGCGTGACGCTGACGCTGTTCTATGCCTTGGGAGAAAACACCACGGTGGCGACCGACAGCAAGTCGTACGGCAACCTGTTCAATATCCAGGCCAATTACGACAACGGCCCCCTGTCCGCGGCGGTGAGTTACGCCTCCAAGAAAAAAACCCCTTCCGCGCCGGACAACATCACCAAGTACCTGGCTGCGGCAGTGTCTTATGACTTCATCTTCTTGAAACCTTACCTGGTGGCTGAAACGGTGCGCAACGATTCCAGCAGCGCGGCCATTCCGGATTACGATTTCTGGTCGCTGGCAATGGATGTCCCGCTTGGCGGCGGCCGCCTGAATTTCAGCTACGGCAGCCTGAAAAACAAAAGCGCAGCGAATGCCAACTCACGCAGCTACGGTCTGGTGTACGACTATGACCTGTCGAAACGGACTACCTTGTACACCGGCTACTCGCGCGTCAGCAACGATGCCGGTGCGAGTTTTGGCGTCGGCTCGGCGAACGGCAGCGAAGTCGCCGCAGCCAATGCGGGCGCCGACCCGCGCGCCCTCATATTCGGCATACGCCATAAATTCTGAGGCGGACAACGACAGGGAAATTTATTGCGCAACATGCAACGCTACGACAGGCGCTATGCGGGTTGACGTACGGAACTGATGGCAAAGCACATGTAACTTTGTCATGGCGGGACGCTGGCGGCGGGAATGCTTTTGCCGGCGTCGTTGTCAAACACATGAGCCCGTCCATCAACACCATACGGTCAGCCGCAATTTTATTTTCCAGACCAGATCGCGGAAGGAAAACGCATGCATACCCCACAAGAACCGCCTGGAGAAGAGCCGCCTGGCAAGCCCGTTCCCAGCACCCCACCGCCGGTCGAGGATCCGATCCCTGGCAATGTACCGATACCGGTCGAGGAGCCGGTTCCTGATCCCGACCCGCTTTGATTCAGCGATTGAATGATTGAGCGCTCGGCAATTTGAATGTCCTAGACCAGGTTGATCACGACATCGATATTGCCCCGCGTAGCCTTGGAATAGGGACAGGTCTGGTGTGCGGCGTCCGTCAGGGCGCGGGCGACTTCGCGCTCCAGTCCCGGCAGGCTGACGTTAAGGCGCGCCTGCAGGAAGTAAGCGCCGCCGGTGACGCCCAGGTCCACTTCCGCATCAACCGCCAGGTCGGGCGGGAGAGCGACTTTCATTTTGCCGGCAGCAATCCCCATCGCACCGATGAAACAGGCCGACCAGCCGGCAGCGAACAGCTGCTCCGGATTGGTGCCATCGCCGGCGCTGCCGGGGGACGAAAGCTTGATGTCGAGCCGGCCGTCAGAGCTGCGCGAAGCGCCGTCCCGCCCTCCCGAGGAGGTGTGGGTTTTACCTGTGTACAGTACTTTTTCGAGTTGGGTCATGGTGGTTTCCTCGCAGATTCGGGTTGATTCGGATAGCCGGCGCAGTCGCTGCATGGACAGCCCTGTGCCGGTACGCGTCGCCTGGCAAAACCGGGCGACTGCTGCAAAGTATGCGTATCGTCTGTATCTGGATTGTGTATCGCGGGCGCGCTTTTTGTATGCAAGCGTACCCAGGTCGTGACCGGATACACTTGCATACAAAAGGGGAAATTCAGCTACGCAGATTCTTCAGCGTCAGCCGGGCTTCCAGCCCGCCGCCGGCGCGGTTGTGCAAAGACAGCGTGGCGTCCATGGCAAGGGTGAGCTGACGCGCGATGGCAAGGCCGAGGCCGGTGCCGCCGGTATGGCGATTGCGCGACGCTTCGAGCCGGTAGAACGGTTCGAACACGGCTTCCAGCGCCTCCGCCGGAATGCCGGGGCCGCGATCCAGCACCGCGATCCTCACCTGGCCATCTTGCTGCATCGCCACCATGACCTCTGCCGCTCCGGCATATTTCAGGGCATTGTCGACCAGGTTGCCGAGGATGCGGCGCAGCGCTTGCGGCCGCGTCACCAGCGCATTGGCGACCTTGCCCTGCAGGGTAACGTCCTGGCCGGCGTCAACGTAGTCGCACACCAGGCTGTCGAACAAGGCATCGGGATCGACGCGGCACGGCGTTTCGGCGGCGCCGTGCAAGGTGCGCGCATAGGCCACGCCTTCTTTGACCAGGGTTTCCATTTCCAGCAAGTCCTGCTGCAGCTTGGCATGTTGCGGGTTTTCATCCATGACATCGACGCGCAGCCGCATGCGGGTGATCGGCGTTTGCAGGTCATGCGAAATCGCCGCCAGGATCTGGATCCGTTCCGCCATGTAGATGGCAATCCGGTCCTGCATCGCATTGAACGCCTTGGCGGCGCGCGCCACCTCGCTTGGTCCGTTTTCCGCCAGACGCGCAGCTTTCAGGTCCGGTCCCAATGCATCGGCAGCCTGCGCCAGCTGGTGCAGCGGCCGGGTCGCCAGCCGTACCGCCAGCCAGCAGCAGACCGCCAGCACGGCCAGCTGCAACGCCAGCACCAGCGGCAGCCAAGGTGACAACGGCAAGCCGGCTATCGGCAGGACATCAATGGTCAGCGGCATGCCGTCGCTCAGCAGCAGGTGCACCTGGAAATGCTCACGCGGGCCGGGGATGGCGTTCACGGTCAGCGGATAGGTGGTGCCGATGCCGGCGGCGATCGATGCCGCCACCAGCGCTGACAGGCGGGCATCCGGCGGCACGCCGGCAACGCCGACGCCGAGTTCGAATACGTAGTTGCGCCGCGCCAGGCGCGGCAACCACGCGGGGCGTTCGGCAGCCGGCAGATGATCGAGCAGGGCCACCGAACTGGCTACCTCGCGCTCGATATTACCCATCATCATGTTGGTGACAGCCTGGTTGCGTTCGGTCATGGTAAGCCAGAACGACAGCATCTGCGCCAGGGCCAGCCCCACGCACAGGATCAGGGCGAGCCGGGCGAACAGCGTGCGCGGCCAGCGCAGCGGCAGCTTCACTGCTGGCCGCCGAGAAGGGTTACCGCCGCCGAGAACACATAACCTTCGCTGCGCAGGGTCTTGATGTAGCGCGGCTCGCGCGCCGTGTCCTGCAGCCGCTGGCGCAGCCGGCTGACCAGCAGGTCGATCGAACGGTCGAACTGGTCGGACTGCCGGCCCTGCGTCAGGTTGAGCAGTTGATCGCGCGTCAACACCCGTTGCGGATGGTCGAGGAACACCCGCAGCAGGCGGTATTCGGCGCCGCTCAGGGCGACCATGGTGCCGTCGGCATCCAGCAGGTGGCGTGCCGTGGTGTCGAGCCGCCAATCGCCGAAAGCCAGAAGCTGGGCCGCTTCGGTGACCTGCATGTTAACCGGCAGCATGCGTGCCCGGCGCAGCACGGCGCGGATCCGCGCCAGCAGTTCGCGCACCGCAAACGGCTTGGCCAGGTAATCGTCAGCCCCCATTTCCAGGCCGATGATGCGGTCGGTTTCTTCGCCGCGGGCGGTCAGCATCAGCACCGGCACCGTGCGCCATTTCCCGGCGCGCAGATCGCGGCAGAGCGCCAGGCCGTCTTCGCCCGGCAGCATCAGGTCGAGCACGATCAGGTCCGGCGCGCCCTGCTCCAGCACGGCGCGCATCTGCCGTCCGTTGGCGGCCAGCGAGGTGCGCATGCCGTTCTTTTCGAGATAGCCCGCAAGCAGTTCACGGATGCCGCGGTCGTCGTCGACGATCAGTACGTGGTCTGGATTTTCCATTTGGGAATCATACCTTACGGCGTCTTTGATATGGCCGGCTGACATGGATCAAGCTGCAGTGCAGTGCAGCGGAGCGCCCAGTTCCAGCGCCAGGCCGCCGGCGACAAAGGCCAGCATCGCAAGAAACCGTCTCATGCTGGCTCCGCTGCGGCGGGATCTGTGCCGTGTTTCTGCGCAGTTTCTATATTCATTCCGGGTCTCCAGGGTAGCAATGTGTGCTTTATAACGCGGATCCCGGGACGATTTGTGTCTAAGTGTATCTGCAACGGCGTCGATACAAAAAATTGCACTGGGGCGCCACCGTTGACACACAACGGATACGTTCGGACGTTCCAATACAGCTATCCCAACTGCCGGAACCGCCGTCATGCATAACCTGATCGAAACGCCGCTCGCCTTGCTGGCCGGGCTGCTCACCATTGCCTCGCCCTGCATCCTGCCGGTAGTGCCTATCCTGCTCGGCAGCTCGGTCGACCGCCCCAGCCGCGTACGGCCGTTGTTCATCATGTCCGGTTTCATCCTGACCTTCGCCTCCTTTGCCATGCTGCTGGGCGCCGTTTCCAGCACCGTGCAGGTGGCGCAGGAAGTGTTGCGCAACACCGGCATCGCATTGCTGGCGTTGTCGGGCCTGCTGCGGTTATGGCCGCGTCCCTATGCATGGCTGCTGGCGCGCCTGGAACAGCCGCTGCAGCGCATCAATGCACGCGGTCTACAGGCCGGCCCTGGCAATGCCGGCGGTTTTGTACTGGGCATGTCGCTGGGCGCGGTGTGGACGCCGTGCGCCGGCCCGGTGCTGGCGTCGATCCTGGTGCTGGTGGTCAAGGCCCAGGACCTCGGCTGGTCGGCGTTGCTGCTTACCCTGTACGCCATCGGCGCCGCGCTTCCCATGCTCGCCGTCATCTACGGCGGCCAATACATGACCCGCCGCGTGCGCCAGCTGGCGCGCCATACGCAGCGGCTGCAGCAACTGTTCGGGATGCTGGTGATCCTCAGCGCCGCCGCGATCTACCTGCAGTACGACATCCTCATCTACACCTCCCTCACCCATTTTTTCCCTGACCTGAAAGGACTTTGACATGCTATCCCGACTCAAGGCACTGACCGCCGTCGCCGCCTTCGCCATCACCGCCGCCGGCACGGGCGCCCACGCTGAGCCGCTGAAAAATATTCGCCCGGCTCCCGAATTCACCGGCATCGAGAAATGGCTCAACAGCGAACCGCTGACCATGCAGCAGCTTCGCGGCAAGGTGGTTCTGGTCGATTTCTGGACCTACACCTGCATCAACTGCATCCACACCCTGCCCTATGTGAAAAGCTGGCACCAGAAATACAAGGACCAGGGCCTGGTGGTGGTCGGCGTGCATACCCCCGAATATCCGTTCGAGCGCAATACCGACAACGTCAAGACCGCCATCAAGCGCTTCGACATCGGTTTCCCGGTTGCGCAAGACAACCGCTATGCGACATGGAGCGCGTACAGCAACCAGTACTGGCCAGGGTTCTACCTGATCAACAAGAAAGGGCAGATCGTCTACACCCATTTTGGCGAAGGGCGATACGCGGAAACCGAGGCAGCAATCCAGGCTTTGCTGGCGCAGAAGGAAAGCTGAAACACCAACGACCCATGCCGGCAATTTCGGCGCTTCATAACGATTGGAGAAAAACCATGCCTGAAAAAATCGACCACCATCGCCGCCTTTTTGGCGCCGCGACCATCACCCTTGCCGCCGCCCAGTTCGGCCTGACAGGTAGCGCAAAAGCACAGTCTGCCGGGCCAAAACCGTCACATCTGCCTGCGTTTAAACCGGGGAGCAACACCACGTTCGGGCCTCTGAAACAGATCGACGCCGGCGTCCTGAATGTCGGCTACGTTGAAGCCGGCCCCGCCGATGGTCCTCCTGTGATTCTCCTGCATGGCTGGCCCTACGACATCCACAGTTTTGTCGACGTCGCTCCGTTGCTGGCGTCGGCAGGCTACCGGGTGATCGTCCCGCATCTGCGCGGCCACGGCACGACGCGTTTTCTTTCAG
>NZ_JAQGLV010000324.1 GCF_028292705.1 Collimonas fungivorans
GCGCACCAGATGAAAACGCCGCTGGCCGGCATGCGCATGCAATCCGAACTGGCGCTGCGGCAGACCAGCCAGCACGACATCCATCGCTCGCTGGAGCAGCTGGCGAAGAGCTCGGAATCGGCGACCCGGCTGGTGAATCAGCTGCTGTCGCTGGCGCGGGCGGAAAACCAGTCGCAGGAAAGCGCGCCGTTTGTCGAAGTCGACCTGTCCGAATTTGCCCGCGCCGTTGTGCAGGACTGGGTCGAGGCTTCATTCGGCCAGCGCATCGATTTCGGCTTCGAACAGGACGAGCAGCCGGTGCCGGTGCTGTGCAATCCGCTCATGCTGCGCGAGCTGCTGGGCAACCTGATCGACAATGCCTTGCATTACACGCCGGTCGAAGGCCGGGTTACAGTCCGCGTGCGCGGCGAGCGGGCGGAAAACTCTGCGGCGGGGATAGCGATACTGGAAGTCGAAGATACCGGTCCGGGCATCCCGCCGGCCGAACGCGACCACGTGTTCCAGCGCTTTTACCGCATCCTCGACAGCGGCCGCGGCGGCAGCGGCCTGGGACTGGCGATCGTGCGCGAAATCGCGCAGCAGCATGACGCCCAGGTAACCATTTCCTATAATCCGCGCAGCAGCGAACCGGAACTGCCAGGCAGCCTGTTCCGCGTCGCCTTCCGTTTGCTGGAAAAGCCTGCGCTCGATTTCAATTCGGATTTCCATTAACAACCACCAGACCAGACATCCCATGCTGAAACCCCGCCCGCACCATCCCGCCAGCCATTGGCAAAGCACCAGGCGACTGACGCTGGGCCTGCTGCTGGTCTGGTTCGCCCTGACGTTCGGCGTCATCTTCTTTGCACGTGAATTATCCAGCATGCGCTGGTTCGGCTGGCCGCTGTCGTTTTACATGGCGGCGCAGGGGCTGGCGCTGGCCTATCTGCTGATCGTCGCGGTATACACCTGGCAGATGCGGAGAATAGACCGGCGCCAGCAGGACCGCGAGCAGCAATGAAGGACAGCTCTTTTTTCTGGCGCCTGGTCCGCTACTACGCCTGGTATACCGGCGGCTTCATCCTGTTGCTGGTAGTGCTGGCGATCCTCGAAAAGGAAGGCTTGCCGCGCACCTGGATCGGCTACCTGTTCATGTTCGCCACCATCGTCCTGTATGCCGGCATCGGCATCATGAGCCGCACTTCCGATGTCTCCGAATATTACGTTGCGGGACGGCGGGTGCCCGGGCTGTTCAACGGCATGGCGACGGCTGCCGACTGGATTTCCGCGGCCACGTTCATCAGCCTGGCCGGTGGCCTTTACCTGCAGGGTTTCGACGGCCTGGCCTATATCATCGGCTGGACCGGCGGCTACTGCCTGGTGGCGCTGCTGATCGCGCCTTACCTGCGCAAGTTCGGCCAGTACACGATCCCGGATTTCCTGGCGGCGCGCTACCGCGGCCGCACCAGCAGCAATCCGGTCAGGGTGTTGGCGGTGGCCGCCACCGTGGTGATTTCCTTCATTTACGTGGTGGCGCAGATCTACGGCGTCGGCCTGATTACCTCGCGCTTCACCGGCGTCGATTTTTCGGTCGGGATTTTCCTCGGCCTGGCCAGCATCCTGGTCTGCTCTTTCCTCGGCGGCATGCGGGCGATTACCTGGACCCAGGTGGCGCAATACGTGATCATCCTGTTTGCCTACCTGATCCCGGTGATCTGGCTGTCGATGGAGCATACGCACAGTCCGGTGGCGCAGGTTTCCTACGGCTCGGTGCTGGCGCAGATCACCAATATCGAAAAAAAGCTCGACGTCGATCCGAAGGAAATCGAGGTGCGGGCGATCTTCAAGGCGAATGCGGATGACTACGACGCCCGCCTGCGCGACCTGCCGAAATCCTGGGAGCAGGGGCGGATTGAAGCGCAGCAGCATCTGGAACTGCTGAAACGCAACAACAGTTCCCTGATCGAGATCCGTGCCGCCAACCGCGCCTTGAACAGTTATCCGAAAACACCTGAAGAAGCCGAACGCAAATGGCAGCAGGACAAGGCCAGCAACCTGGCGCGCGCCGAGCCGCCGGTACCGCAGGCGACGCCGTTTCCCGGCGCCACCCCGGAGGCATCCGACATCAAGCGCAACAATTTCCTGGCCCTGGTGTTTTGCCTGATGATGGGTACGGCGTCCCTGCCTCACATCCTGATGCGCTACTACACCACGCCGTCGGTGCAGGAATCCCGCAAGTCGGTGTTCTGGACGCTGTTTTTCATCCTGCTGATCTATCTCACCGTGCCGGCGCTGGCGGTGCTGGTGAAATACTATATCTATACCTCGCTGGTCGGCTCCGACTATGCGCACCTGCCGGAATGGGTCTCGTACTGGGCCAATATCGACAAGAGCAATCCGCTGGTCAGCATTACCGATTTCAACCATGACGGCCTGGTGCAATTGTCAGAGATCACCCTGGACGGCGACATGATCATGCTGGCGACGCCGGAAATCGCCGGCCTGCCCTATTTCGTTTCCGGACTGGTGGCGGCGGGCGGACTGGCGGCGGCGTTGTCGACCGCGGACGGTTTGCTGCTGACCATTTCCAACGCCTTGTCGCACGATGTCTATTACAAGATGATCGACCCGCACGCTTCCACCGCCAAGCGTGTCACGGTATCGAAGCTGCTGTTGCTGGTGGTGGCGCTGCTGGCGGCGTATACCGCGTCCTTGAAACCGGGCGATATCCTATCGATGGTAGGCGCCGCGTTTTCGCTGGCGTCCTCGACCTTGTTCCCGGTGCTGGCGCTAGGCGTGTTCTGGAAACGCGGCAACCAGCAAGGGGCGATCGCCGCCATCGTGGTCGGCTTCGGCACTTGCATCTACTACATGCTGCACACCTATCCGGCGCTGGGCGGTTCGGCCAGCGGCCAGTGGTTCCACATCGCACCGATGGCGGCCGGCATCTTCGGCGTGCCGGCCGGCCTGCTGGCGCTGATCGTGGTCAGCCTGCTGACGCCGCCGCCCGATCCGCGCGCGGTGGCGCTGGTGCATCACGTGCGGGCGCCTTAGGACTGTTGA
>NZ_JAQGLV010000229.1 GCF_028292705.1 Collimonas fungivorans
CATTGTTGGTCCAGAATACCGAAGCATCCAGCCCGAAAAAACGCAACAGAATCAGGAACGCCAGCCTTGCGCTGGTCCTGCTGGCCACCCTCGCCGCCTGCGGCACGCCGTCCGGCTCCGGCCCGGCGCAGCCGAGCGGCCCCGGCTACTACACCGTGCAAAAAGGCGACACCCTGTCCAGCATCGCGCGCAAATTCCGGCGCAGCAATAGCGACATCATCGCCTGGAACCGGCTGTCGGACCCCAACGACATCAAGGTGGACCAGGTATTGCGTGTCTTGCCGCAAGGCGCCGCCGCAGCTTCCGGCAGCACAGCCAAACCACGCAGCACGGACAGCGCCGATGCCGCGCCCGCCGCCGGCGACGACAAGGATTCGATCGACTGGGCCTGGCCGGCCAGCGGCCAATCCGGCAGCGGCCTCGGCCAGGGTAAAAAGGGAATAGACATTTTCGGCCAGCTGGGACAGCCGGTAATGGCCGCCGCCGCCGGCAAGGTGATGTATTCCGGCAGCGGCATCCGCGGCTACGGCAACCTGGTCATCATCAAGCACAACAGCAGCCTGCTGTCGGTCTACGCCCATAACAAGACCATCGTCGTCAAGGAAGGACAAATGGTCAGCAAGGGCCAGAAGATCGCCGAGATGGGCAAGTCCGACAGCAGCGCGGTCAAGCTGTATTTCGAGATCCGCCGCCAGGGAAAACCGGTGGACCCGTCCCGCTATCTGCCAAGCCGCTAGGCAGCGACAGATAAAAAAAGGGGCGCATCAAGCGCCCCTTTTGTTTGTTCCCGGATCGAATCGATCAATAGGCTATGTAAGGCCCCGTGGTGCCGCCGGCCGAAACTCCTTCAAGCGCGGTGTAGACCGAACGTCCGAAGTAGAACGGCAGTCCCCAGTCGAAAAACGAAGCGAAAGCCGCGCCGCCGCCGATGTTGTTGAAGGCTGTGTTGTTCGGATTGGCCTGGAACAGCGCATCGGCATTCACGATATTGAAGTTGACGGTGCTGTTGCGGCCGTTCAGGCCGGTGTTCACCACACTCCGGCTAAGCGTGGACGACGGACAGTAAAACCCTCTGCTGTTGGTGCAGTTAGGGATGTTCGTATCGGCGAAAAACAGCCCGTTCGAACCGCTGTCGAAAAACGCCTGCATCACCTGTCCCTGGTACAAGGCGCTCAGGTTGCCGGAACTGTTCAAGGTATAGATGCTGGCGCTGCCCAGCGCATTATTGGTTTGCGTGCCGATGCCGAAAATCAGCGAGCCGGTGACGCCCGAGGCGCCGTTGGCGCCGACTGACGGCAGCTGGATCACCGTACCGTTGTTATCCTGCGGGAAAACCGCTACCGGATTGCCCACTTGCCGGTTCACCGCCAGCGTGGTTGCCGTGCAATTATTGCTGCTCGGGCAGGAGTAGTACCAGCCTTCCAGCGCCTGGCTGGCGCAGGCCGAGCCGCAATCCTGGATAAAGGTGCTGATGCCGAGCACGCCGTTGGCATGGAACGCCGCCACTGTATTTTCCGCCACCAGGCTGCCGGAGCAGCCGCTAGGCACCGACGGGAATGCGCTGTCGCCGATGATGTGCACCGAAATGCCGCTGGCGACCTCGCCGGCGATGCGCAAGTCAGCCTGCTTCACCGAACCCCAGCTATAACCGTCGGCAAAACGCGCGCATTCGGCTAACGGACTGCCATTGGCGCTGCTCACCGACGGCAACGCCAGGTTGGAGGCCAGCACCGAAGACATGATGCGCAGGCCGCTCGAACCGGTATCGACCAGGACATGGTCGATGGTCTGGCATTGCGTGGTGCTGCCGGGCTGGCAGATGGTCAGCGAGACATACGGCGCGTTGACCGAGCCGGAAGCGGCCGCGGGACCGTTGTCGATCACCAGGGCCTGGACATTCTGGACCGGCTGCGGCGTCGGCGGCGTCGGGCCGCTGTCGGAACCGCCGCCACCGCCGCCGCAGGCGAACAGGAACAGTGTGCTGATCAGGCAAAGCAGATACGTCAGAAAGCGCATGGTGGTCTCCGGTCAGCGAATGTTGTCAGGGGTCACGCCTTGCGGCAGCAAGGCAGGCACATAGGCGTTGCCTGCAAAGGAACGCATGTGGCCGCCGGAACGCAGCACCAGTTGGTCCGACTGGATCGCAACAGCGCGCCGGCCCGGATGCGGCTCGCTGGCGGCCGCCACATACTGATCGGCATAACTGCCCAGCAATTGCTGCAGGTTCGGCATGCTCGGCCCCTGCCAGCTGACGGCAAACACCACGTTGTCGGCGCCGATATACTCGCGCACCGTGGTGCCCGAAGGCTCCACCACTTCACTGACCGTATAACCGCTGTAGCTGGTCACGCGGGCGCTGGCCTTGGCGCGCGCGGCGTCAGCCTGGGCCTGGGGCGCGCCGGCGGCCGGGCCGGCAGCAGCACCAAGTGCCGCAAATGCCGGCGCGGATTGCGCAAACAGCAACGCGCATATGACAGAAACGGGGAATCTCATGGCTCACCTCTGCTCGATTGACAAATATCCGGGAAATCATAACCGATGCTGCGCGGCAATTTGAAAAGATGTTTTAACGTCCACATCTGTTATTGCCATTCGTAATGTGCTAGTAATGCGCCAAGTACGCCGGCCGCCTGCAATGAGTCGATTCGGCTGCGCGATTCAACTTCGGTTAAGCAGGCGGCTGCGCACGAAACCGATATGTTCCCGCAGCACGTAAAACTGATCGGCAAACGCCAGCGGCATTTTCATCCGATTGACCGAATCTTCGATATGGTCGAGCTTCTTCAGCAGCTGCGCCTGCTGCTCCGGCGTATCGGTGTCGACCACGGCGGCGCGTTCGAGCGCGATCAGGATGCCATACCAGCGATAGATGCGCGACTTGATGCGCCAGCCATACAGCAGCGGCACCAGCTTGAAAGCGGGGATCAGCAGCAGGATGATCGGCAGCAGCACCACCAAGGTACGGTCCACCAGGCTGGCCAGCCAGAACGGCAAGGTGCGATAGAAAAACCCCTTGCCCGATTTATAGTAGCGCGTGGCGTCGTCGCTGATGCGGAATTCATGCGCCAGCGGCGCCGGGAACTCGCCCGCGCGCTGCAGCACATTGGGGCCGCTGTGCACTTCCTTGGCGGCGTCGATCAGCAGGTCGGAAAGCGCCGGATGCAGGTCTTCGCGGGCGATCAGTTCGGCGGTCGGCGCAATCAGGCGGATGTCGCGGCTGGGAATGTTCTGGCCCAGGTCGAACACTCCCTTCGGGATATTCAATTCGTTCAGGTAGCTGAAGCGGCGCGCATAAGCGCCGGCCTGGGCGAAATCGAGAAGGCGGATGCCGGGTGTATGCAACAGCTTGCCCATGGTCGGCGGCGAGGCCGAGTCGCCCATCAGGAAAGCGGCGTCGATCTTGCTGTCGGTCAGCGCCTGCGCGGCTTCGTCGCCGCCCATGTCGAGCAGCTCGGTCTTGCCACCGACTTCGATGCCGTTCGCTTTCAGCAGCGTCAAGGCCAGCACCCGTGAACCGCTGCCCTGCATGCCGATGGCGACCCGCTTGCCCTCCAGTTCGGACAGGCGATTGAGCCTTTCCTTGCCGCGGTAAAACACCGATACCGGCACATAAGAGACGCTGCCCAGCGACACCAGCTGGTCGATCGGCAGGTCGCCCGCCACTCCGCCCTGGACGAAACCGACGTCGATGCCGGAATTCGGATCGTTCAGCTTCTTCAGGTTGTCCAGCGAGCCTTCCGAAGTCACGATCTTCAGCTTGATGCCGTTGCGCGCCAAAATCTTCTGGTACTTCTGCGCCGTGTTCCAGAAATTGCTGTGTTCAGGGCCGGTGATCATCGTAATGTTATTCGGCGGCGCCGGGTGGATGAGCCAGATCGCCAGCCAGATGGCGACCACCACCAGCAAGGCGATCGGGCCGAAGCTGATCGCCAGGTCGCGCCAGGAGATGGAGACGAAACGCGCCTTGATATTCCTGGCGGATTGTTTCAGTTCGGAAGGATTGAGTGGAGTAGCCATGAGACGGATTCTATCGCTGAAAGGACGATGACCAGATAACTTTATTGCTTCAGCGCTGGCGCAAAGGCTCAAGCAGGTGCGCCAGCGCGTTGTGATCCAGCTCATACATCAAGGCGATCAGCCCGCCCAGTTCACCCGTGGGAAAACCTTCGCGCGCAAACCAGGCCAGGTAATCGCCCGGCAGGTCGGCGATCAGGCGTCCCTTGTATTTCCCGTAAGGCATCTGGCGGGTGACCAGCAGTTGTAGGTGTTCCGGGTTCATGGATGCCCGCAAAGAATCGATAGAGGCGCGTATTGTGCCAAAAATAATGCCGCCACGCGGTTTTCGCGCGAACCATGGCTATTATAAATTCAGCCGATGGCTGTGAAACACGGTCATTGCGCAAATCCTCTACACTGTTGGCGACCATCTTGTTCAAGCGACCGGCCTGCATGCACACTTCAACTGAAACGACATCCAATTTAGTCTCCGACATAGTCCCCGCACTGGAATGCCGTGGCCTGCGCAAGTCTTATGCGCATGGCCGGGTGGTGCTGGCGCACCTCGACTTCTCGCTGGCGGCCGGCGAATACGTCGCCATCATGGGCGATTCCGGCGTCGGCAAATCGACCTTGCTCAACCTGATCGCCGGCCTCGACAGCGCCAACAGCGGCTCGATACTGATCGACGGCGTCAGCATGTCGAGCCTGGACGACGATGCCGCCACCCTGCTGCGCCGGCAGAAACTCGGCTTCATTTTCCAGGCCTTCCATGTACTGCCTCACCTGACCTTGCAGCAGAATGTCGCCCTGCCGCTACTGCTCAACGGCGCGCCGCTGGAACGCGCGCTGGAACTGCTGGCGGCGGTCGGGCTGGCCGGCCGCGGCAACGATTTCCCGCGCCAGCTGTCGGGCGGCGAAATGCAAAGGGTGGCGATTGCGCGCGCCCTAGTGCACCGCCCCAAGCTGATCCTGGCCGACGAACCGACCGGCAACCTGGATCCCGATACCGCGCATGAAGTGCTGGCTTTGCTGCGCCAGGAAATCAAGGCCAACGGCGCCTCGGCCATCGTGGTCACCCATTCCGCCGCCGCGGCCGCCAGCGCCGACCGCGTCCTGGTCATGGGCGCAGACGGCCTGCGGCCGCAATGACATCGATGGCAGGCACAGGCAATCCGCTGCAGCAGGCCCCGGCGTTGGCGCGCTGGCTGCTGCTGGGAGAATGGCGCGCGCATCCGGTGCGGGCGCTGGTGGCGATCGCCGCCATCGCGCTCGGCGTCGGCCTCGGTTATGCGGTGGACCTGATCAACGGCGCCGCGTTCAACGAATTCTCGGCCGCCACCAGGAGCCTGTCGGGCCAGTCCGACCTGCAGCTGCGCGGCATGCAAAGCCTGTTCGACGACGCCATCTATCCGCAGCTGGCAAAACGCGAGGGCGTGGCGGTCGCCAGCCCGGTGCTGGAACTCAACGTCACCGTGCCGGGCCAGGCCAGCGCGCTGAAAGTGCTGGGCGTCGACACCTTCCGCGCCGTCCACATCACACCCGACCTGACCGGCGTAGCCGATCCTGCCCGTCCGTTCGACACCCTGGCCGACGACGCCATCTTCCTGTCGCCCGCGGCCCAGCAATGGCTGCAGGTCCAGCCCGGGCAGACGCTGGCGCTGCGCAACGGCACCGCCATCGTCGAGCTGCGGGTAGCGGGCGGTCTGATGCGGGCCCGCGCCGGGCAGCGGATTGCGGTGATGGATATCGGCGCCGCCCAATGGCGCTTCGACCGTATCGGCAAGCTGTCGCGCATCGACCTCAAGCTGCAGCCGGGCGTCAACCGCGAAGCGTTCAGGCGTGCGCTGCAGGCTGAGTGGGCGCAGCGCCTGCAGGTCTCGGCCAGCCAGGACCAGGAAAGCAGCAACGACAACATGTCGCGCGCCTATCGCATCAACCTGAATGTGCTGGCGCTGGTGGCGTTGTTTACCGGTGCGTTCCTGGTGTTCTCGACCCAGGCGCTGTCGGTGATCCGGCGCCGTTCGCAGTTCGCCCTGCTGCGCGTACTCGGATGGCGGCGCAGCCAGTTGCTGCGCCAGGTATTGCTGGAAGGGGCTCTGCTGGGGTGCCTGGGGGCATTGCTTGGGCTGGCGCTGGGATATGCATTGGCGGCGGCCGCCTTGCATTTTTTTGGCGGCGACCTGGGCGGCGGTTATTTTCGCGGCGTGCAGGCCAGCGTGCAGTTCGACCTGCCCGCGGCGCTGTTTTTTTTCGCGCTCGGCAGCGGCATCGCCCTGCTCGGCAGCCTGGCGCCGGCGCTGGAAGCATCGCGCGCGCAACCGGCAGCCGCGCTCAAGTCCGGCAGCGAAGAAACTCCACTGGCGCGGCTGGCGACACCCTGGCCGGCGCTGGCCTGCCTGCTGCTGGGCGCGCTGCTGACGCAGCTGCCGCCGCTGTTCGGCTTGCCCATCTTCGGTTATATCGCGGTGGCGCTGCTGCTGATCGGCGGCATCACGCTGATGCCGCGGATGGCGGCGCTGGTGTTCTCCGCGCTACAAAGATTCAGCCTCAGGTTCAGCCTGGAAGGCCGCCGCGGCGTTATCGCGACCCTGGTGCTGGCGCGCCTGGCCAACGTGCCGGGGCAAGCTTCGATTGCGCTGGGCGGCGTGCTGTCCAGCTTCAGCCTGATCGTGGCGATGGCGATCATGGTCGCCAGTTTCCGCATATCTGTGGACGACTGGATGCAGCAGCTGCTGTCGGCGGACCTGTATGCGCGCTCCGCCACCAGCGGCGAAACCGGCGCCATGCAGCCGGCCGAGCAGCGTTTGCTGGCGGCGGTTCCCGGCGTCGCACGCGCCGATTTCCTGCGCACCTCGACGCTCACGCTGGACCCGGCGCGGCCGCCGGTGATCCTGATTGCACGCGGCATCGACGCCGCCGATCCTGCCCGTACGCTGCCGCTGGTCGGCCCGCTGCTGCCGGCCAGCGCGGTTGCCGCCGGCAGCTTGCCGATCTGGGTCTCGGAAGCCATGGTCGACCTGTATGGCTACCATCTCGGACAGCAGGTCACGCTGCCGCTGGCGTGCCATCCCTATCGCTTCACGGTGGCCGGCATCTGGCGCGATTATGCGCGGCAATCCGGCGCCATCCAGCTGCGGCTGGCAGACTACCAGCGCTTGAGCGGCGATACTGAAGTCACCGACGCCGCGCTCAGGTTGCAGCGCGATGCCGATCCCGGCACGGTGATGACGGCTTTGCGCAAACTGCCGTTCGGCGCAGCGCTGGAAATTTCCCAGCCAGGGGAAATCCGGGCGCAGACGCTGAAGATTTTCGACCGCAGCTTTGCCGTCACCTACCTGCTGGAAATCGTCGCCATCGTGATCGGCCTGTTTGGCGTGGCGGCCACTTTTTCCGCCCAGACCCTGGCGCGCGCACGCGAGTTCGGCATGCTGCGCCATGTCGGCGTCACGCGCCGCCAGATCCTTTCCATGCTAGCGCTGGAAGGCGGCCTGCTGACCGCGCTCGGCATGCTGGTCGGTTTCCTGCTGGGCTGGGCCATCAGCCTGATCCTGGTGTTCATCGTCAATCCGCAATCGTTTCACTGGACCATGGAACTGCACATGCCATGGCGGGAACTGGCGGCGGTGGCGCTGTTGCTGCTACTGTCGGCCGGCGCCACGGCCTTGCTGGCGGGATTGCGCGCGGTGTCTGTCGATGTGCTGCATTCGGTACGGGAGGATTGGTGATGTTTTTTCGCTGCTACCGGTTTTGGCTATTGAGCACCTTGTTGCTGGCGGCGCCGCCGCAATTCGCCGCGCCGCCGCGCTTCGCGCAAGTGACGCCGGAGCGTATGGTGACGCTGCCGCAAGACAGCGGCGCCCATCCCGATTTCCGCACCGAATGGTGGTACGCCACGGGCTGGCTGGCGACGCCCGACGGCAAACCTATCGGTTTCCAGGTCACCTTCTTCCGTTCCGCCACCGAACATGACCGCGCCAATCCGAGCGCCTTTGCGCCCGGCCAGCTGATCATCGCCCATGCGGCGCTGTCCGATCCCAGCCTGGGCAAACTCCTGCACGCGCAAAAAAGCGCGCGCGCCGGCTTCGGCCTGGCCTACGCCAAGGAAGGCAATACCGATGTCGCGCTGGACGACTGGCGTTTGCTGCGCAGCGCCGACGGCAGCTACCAGGCCAGCATCGCCGCCGACGGATTCGCCTTGCAGTTGCAGCTCAAGCCCAGCCAGCCGCCCATGCTGCAAGGCCAGCACGGCTATTCGCGCAAGGGACCGCAAGCGGCGCAAGCCAGTTATTACTATAGCGAACCGCAGCTGCAGGTCAGCGGCAAGCTGGTTCGCGCCGGCCGCGCGCAAGACGTCAGCGGCAGCGCCTGGCTCGATCATGAATGGTCGACCAGCGTGCTGGACGCCGACGCCGTCGGCTGGGACTGGCTGGGCGCCAACCTGGACGACGGTTCGGCCTTGATGGCGTTCCAGATCCGCAGCCGCAACGGCAGCAAGCTGTGGGCGCACGCCGCCTTGCGCGACGCCGCCGGCAAGGTCACCCAGTTCGCGCCCGAACAGGTCAGCTTCCAGCCGCAGCGCAGCTGGCGCTCACCGCGCACCGACGCCAGTTATCCGGTGCAGCAGCTGCTGCATACCGGCGCTGTCGAATGGTCGCTGGCGCCATTGCAGGACGACCAGGAACTCGATTCGCGGCTGTCGACCGGATCGGTGTACTGGGAAGGCGCGGTGACCGTCAATCGCAATGGCCGGCGCGCCGGGCGCGGCTACCTGGAGCTAACCGGCTATCTCAATGCATTGAAATTCTAGGAGCCTGGTTTTTCCGGCGCCGTCACATTTCGGCGCACACTTCGACAATCGCATCCGCCACCGCGCGCACCCGCGCCGTGCGGTTCAGGTCGCCGTGCAGCACCAGCCAGATATCGTAGGCTTCGGCGCGCTGCGGCCAGATCCGCGCCAGCAGCGGATCGCTGTCGGCCATGTGGGTCGGCAACTCGCCGATGCCGAGTCCGGCGCGCACCGCTTCGATCATCATCAGCCCGGAGTTGACTTCCATCGCCACCCTGGCGTTGCCGACGGCTTCGCCGCACAAGGCCACGCCCTGGGAGGGTGAAATGCTGCGCTGGTAGATCACCAGGTCATGGCCGGCCAGCGCCGTATCGGGTTGCGGCTCGCCGCGCAGTTCGAGGTAGCTTTTTGCGGCATATAGGCCGACTTCACGGCGCGTCAGGTGGCGCGAAATCAGGTCCGGGCTGCTGGGACGTATGGTGCGCACCGCCAGGTCCGCTTCGCGCCGGGTCAGGTTCGAGACCTGGGTGGAAGTGCTCAGCACCACCCGGATATCCGGATGCACCGCATGCAGCCGTTGCATCGCTACCATCAGGAAATGCTTGCCCATGGTGTCGGTCGCGGCCAGCCGCACCACGCCGCACAAACGATCGTCAATGCCCTGCATCTGCCGCTGCAGCTGGTCGGCCGCATGCTCCATCCGCTCCGCCGCGGCAAACGCCAGTTCGCCCGCAGGCGTCGGTACATAGCCGGTGGGAGTGCGCAAGAACAAACGCGCACCCAGCGCCTGCTCCATGCCGTTCAGGCGGCGGCCGGCGGTGGCCTGGTCCACCTGCAGCAGTGCGGCGGCGCCGCGCAGCGTGCCGGCGCGGTATATGCCGAGGAAAATCCGGGCGCTATCCCAATCCATAAATCCTCCATAGGCCATGGCGATGCATTTTTGCATCAGACAGATGAAATTATACTGATTTATTACATCACCAGAGCGGACTACCATAGAGCCTTGCCCGCAGATGCAGCGGCGCCACAGGAGAAACCGACCATGTCAGCCCAATGTCCCACCCCCGTCGCCAACGCCGCCCGCATGGCGCCCAGCGGTTTGCTGCCGCTGCTGACGCTGGCCATCGGCTTCGTGATGGCGATGCTGGACGTCACCGCCGTCAACGTCGCGTTGTCCGATATCTCCCATAACCTGTCGGTGCCGCTAAGCGGCCTGGTGTGGGTGGTGGACGGCTACACGCTGACCTTTGCCGCCTTGCTGCTGGTGGGCGGCGCGCTGGCCGACCGTTACGGCGCCAAGACCATCTACCTGAGCGGGCTGGTGGTGTTCATGCTCGGCTCGCTGCTGTGCGGCGCCGCGCCCGACGGCAATACCCTGATCGCCGCGCGCATGCTGCAAGGCGTCGGCTCGGCCCTGTTCATGCCCAGTTCGCTCAGCCTGCTGACCCATGCTTACGAAGACGACCGGGTTCGTGCGCGCATGCTGGGCACCTGGTCGGCGATCGTGGCGGTGGCGGCAGCCATGGGGCCGCTGGTCGGCGGCGTGCTGGTCCACAGTTTCGGCTGGCGCAGCGTATTCCTGATCAACGTCCCGGTCGGCTTGCTGGGCCTGGTGCTGGCGCAGACCGTGATTCCGGCGGCGCCCAGGCATTGGCGGGCGCTGCCCGCCGCCAGCCATGCGCTTGGCATCGCGGGACTGGCCAGCCTGTGCTTTACCCTGATCGAGGGGCCGGTGTACGGCTGGACTTCCGCGCCTATCCTGGCGACCGCGGCGCTGGTGGTGATTGCGCTGGCGCTGCTGGTGCGGCGCGAACGGCGCGGCGCGGAACCGCTGCTGCCGCGCGCATTGTTCGCCACGCCGCGCTTTGCCGCCGCCAATGCGATCGGCTTCCTGATCAACTTCGGCGCCTTCGGCCAGTTGTTCCTGCTCAGCCTGTTCTTGCAGCAGGCGCGCGGCGCCGATGCCTTGCACACCGGCCTGCAGCTGCTGCCGGTGATGGCGGTATTTTCAGTCGGGAACCTGCTGTCGGGACGCATCACGGCGCGCTGGGGCGCGCGCCTTCCGATGCTGGGCGGCTTGCTGCTGGCGGCTTTGCTGGCCGCGCTGCTGACTGCCATGCGGCCGCATACCTCCTATCTGCTGTTCGCGGCGGCGGTCGCCATCGCCAACTGGGGAGTCGGCATTGCGGTGCCGGCCATGACCACCACAGTCATGCAGGTCGCCGGACGAATCCACGCGAACAGCGCCGCCGCGGCCTTGAACGCCAACCGCCAGATCGGCGCGCTGGTCGGGGTAGCCATCATCGGCAGTATCCTGCACGCTGCGCCGGCCTGGGATTTGCGCATCCCGCTGGCTTTCGGCGCGATCGCCATGGCCTACGGCGGCGCGGCGCTGCTGGTCTGGCGTTTCATCAAGAGTCCTGGCAAAGACTGACTAGCGCGCAGTTCGACAGCCCGCCACCGCAAGCACTGGCTTGCGGTTTCCTTTTTCCGCCATCCCGGGCTACACTTAAAACCAAGCTATGCATACCCAAAAGATGATACATTTGACACAGGTGGTTCCAGCACCAATTTGATGCATTTTTATTGGGAGACGCATGAAAAACCCACTTCTATTTCTCGCCGCTATCCTCCTTGCCGGCTGCAGCGCATTGCAACCTAACGTACGCAGCTACCCGCCGCAGCGCAGCAGTGCGCCGGCGCCGGTGTCGCTGTCGGAATCGCTGAGTCCGTCGGAACAGGTGATCGATGTGCCGCAACAGTCTTCCGGCCGGAAAGGCGGCGAATTATCCGACACCGTGGAGCGCATGGCGCGCAAGACAGCTTGCCTTCCGGTCCAGCCCGGCGCAACGCTGATCGCCAAGACCGGCGCCGTCGAGACCTACCAGGTCAGTTGCCAGGACGGCCAGCAGCAGCTTTACAAATGTGAACAGCGGCAGTGCCGCATGATGAATTAAATCCAGGCCACAGGCGGTTCTCATGAAAACAGCACTAGGAATACTTGTCTTGATTTCGCTGCTGGCCGGCTGTGCCTATCCGAACCTGAAATGTGACGATCCCGACGCCCGCCCGTCCTGGTGCGACGACACGGGGGCCGCTCACAACGCTAAACATCAGCAATAGAAGACGCCGGGCTCGGGACTCGTTGCGGTTCCCTGAGTTTTATATCGGCGGCGCGGCAATGAATTCAGCCAGGCGTTCGGCCTGTGCGGAATATGACTGCAGCGCCGGATAATCGGCCGCGATGACGATTTCAGGCAGCATCATCTGCGTGCACTGCCAGGCAACCGCCGTGCTCACCCCGGCTTGGCTGATCGTCTTGCTGCCGACTCCCAGCGGCTTGTTGCGCAATTCAAGCTCCAGCGCCTGGTAAGCCGCAAACAGCTGGCCCTGGACACGGGCGACCCACGGCTCGTGCTGTTTTTCCAGCGGCCGTAAATTGCGCTCGTAGACAATCTGTATGGTTTTTTCGCAGGCTGCCAATGCCAGCCCGATCACCCGCAACGCATGCTGGCGCTCGCCGATGGCGGCCGGCATCAGGCTGCGCGGCGCGGCCAGCGCTTCTGCATAATCCAGGATCAGGCTCGAATCCATCAGCACCTGGCCGTCGTCGCACACCAGCGACGGCGCCTTGACGACCGGATTGATCTGGCGGAATTGTTCGAATGTGCTGAACACCGAGACGGACTGGTGCTCGAATGGGATGCCAAGCAATTGCAGGGAAATCGAGACGCGGCGGACGAAGGGCGAGTCGAGCATGCCGATGAGCTGCATAGGTTCTCCTGTGGATGGTCCAGCGCTGCAGATCGTCTGCTCGGCAGCCGGCGCGTTGAATTTATCGGAGGGAAATCCTAGCACACATTAAGCCGATGCAATCGCCGCTTACCGGCGGCGGCAAAGGACGTTTACATCAGGCCTCTTCCACCTCGCGCTTGGCCGGGCTTGAATAGATGTCAATACATTTGAATGCATCTGCATAACGTTTCGGATCGCCGCCGGCTTCCAGGCGTTTCTTGAATTCCGCCGCCTCCGCGGTGCTGTCGAATTCGTAAGCCAGTCCTTTAAAAATGACGGTAGCTTCATTCAGCCTAACCATTGCAATCTCCTTAGCCTAATGTCGAAAGACAAAGAACATCCTGCCGGGCAAAACCATCGACTTTCCGTTGCGACGGAAAGGACATTGCCGATCGTGCAGGAAAAATAGCGAATACCCGGCTCCGCCGCGATAGCGGCGCACCGGGCATAAAGCCCGCTCCATCCCCTTGATAGTACGCTTTTGGTGATTCTTCTTGAACTGTCAATAGTGGCAGTTA
>NZ_JAQGLV010000235.1 GCF_028292705.1 Collimonas fungivorans
TTGCTGGATTGCCAGCGCGTGGTGCAGATCGGCTTGCGCGGCACCGGCTATACCGCGGAAGATTTCGACTGGTGCCGCGACCAGGGTTTCAAGGTGGTGCAGGTGGAAGAGTGCTGGAACAAATCGCTGGCGCCGCTGATGGAAGAAGTGCGGACCCGCCTGGCCGGCGGCCCGGTCTACCTCAGCTTCGACATCGACGGCATCGACCCGGCCTATGCGCCCGGCACCGGCACCCCGGAAATCGCCGGCCTGACCGTGCCGCAGGCGCTGGAAATCATCCGCGGCGCCTGGGGCCTGGACATCGTCGGCGCCGACCTGGTCGAGGTATCGCCTCCTTACGACCCGGTCGGCACCACTGCCCTGCTGGGCGCCAACCTGGCGTATGAAATGCTGTGCGTGCTGCCGGGCGTGCCGCGCCGCTAGATACTACGCTTATTCATCGTCGCGCCACGGAATGGTCCATTCCTCGCCGCGCACCGTCGTGATGTATTCCGGCCAGCGGTACTGGTGCGGCACCTTGAAATCTTTCGGCAGCAGCGGCGCCTGCCAGTCGCTGCCGCCGATGCCGCCACCGGTGCGCTGCCTGAATTCATCGCCGGCAGCCTGCAACAGCGCCGGATTAGAGAACAGGTCGATCAAGGTGGCGGCGATGGTCTTGGCGGCGGACTGGATCATCGGATCGATGGTGGCCGGAATTCCGCCCAGCGCATTCGCTACCCAGTCCGGATACACGAAACCGCGCGGCGCGGCCAGCATCGGCCGCGCTACGTACAGGCGCACGGTCGGGCAATGCCAGGTGTAGTCGGTGTAATCGTCCGAGGTCAGGTATTTCTGCCAGGCCGGCATTTGCTTGCGCAGCTCGCGCTCGCAGTCTTCCGGGTCGATCAGTTCTTCGGTAATCGCCAGGAATGGTTTTTCCATCGGCTCGTGGCCGAGATTGCGCTGGATTTCCTGCGCGATGCGGATCGCCTCCCCATTCCATCTGGGCGGCCCGGCCAGCACCATGTTGTCGTAAGTGGCGCGCGCCATCACGTGATTCGGCAAACCGCCGCGCGATTTGCTGACCCAGGTTTTCTTCCACTCGCAAAACGTCGCCTTGGCCGCGGCATCGGCATTGTTGTCCATCACCTGGCTGATGATCTCGGCCTGTTCAATGGAATCGGTGCGCAGCATGAAATTGATTTGCGAGACATGCGGCGTCAGGTTGTCGGCGGTGGCCTGGCCGGCGCACAGGATCGCTTCATTGAAACTCCACAGGCCGGTGGCCGGCAGCATCGAGCGGCGCAGGCTCTCGTTGAGATTGTAGAACAGCACCAGCGCATCGCTGGCGCCGGGCGCGCGCGCGGCCAGGTGGTTTTGCGGGATCGGGCTGAACTTGTCGGCGGCGATCCAGTTTTCCGGCGCATCGCAGGTGAAGGTGTAGATATAGTTGTAGCCGACGCCGCAGTGGGCGTCCCAGACCGTGGTGTTGCAGAGCGGCAGCATGTAGGTCGGATGGAAACTCACCGCTGCGTCGAGCGTATCGTAATAACCCTTGGCGGCGTGGATCGGTTTCGAGGCGCGCAGTTTTTCGGCCGGCTCGCCAAACACCTTGAGCGTGCCCTGGATGCCGAATTTCAGCATGGCGTTCTGCGCCGCCAGCGCGCCGCCGAGCGCGCTGATGCCCAGCGCCGAATGAGGATCGGTATGGCCCGGCGCGTATTTCGACAAACCCGCGCGCGGTTCTTTCCTGGTCGAGGCCGCCTGGCAGTTGCCGGGCACCGCATCGTATTCGGCATAGGTGGCGATGGTGGGGCCGTCGCCGTTCTTGAACGTGGCGACAAAGGCGGTCGGCATGCCGCCGCTGCCGGTTTCGACCTCGAAGCCGTATTCGCGCAGTTTGGCGACATACCAGGCACAGGACTTGTATTCGCGGAAAGCCGGTTCGGCATAGTGCCAGATGGTCTGGTGCCAGTCGGACAGCTGGCGGGCGTTGTCGCTCACCCAGTCAAGCGCATTTTGTTTTGCTTCGGTAGTCATGGTCGTCTCCGGGTTAGTAGCTGCGGTAGCTGCCGATGCATACTAATCACGATGCGCGCCATGCCATAATTAACGGTCATCTGTTTTGTCGATAACGCCCTGCTTCATGGCTGCTCTATGACCCTGGAAAACCTGCTGGTATTCGCCACTATCGCCGACTGCGGCAGCCTGTCGGCGGCGGCGCGCCGCCTGGGCAAGGCGCAATCGACGGTCAGCACCGCGCTGGCCAACCTGGAAGTGGACATGGGCACGCGCTTGTTCGAGCGCGATTTACACCACCTGGCCCTGACCGCCGACGGCGCCGTGCTGCTGGGTTTTGCCCGTTCGACGCTGACCGCGGCCGGCAACCTGGAACGCAAGGCGCACAGCCTGAGCGCCGGCCACGGCCATCGCTTGCGGCTGGGCATCGACCAGGCCTTGCCGCTGGCCCGCAGCCATGCCTTGTGCGCCGAGCTGGAACGGCGTTTCCCGCAGCTGCAGCTGGAACTGTTCCGCCCCACCAGCATCGACGCCACCGACCTGATGCGGCGCGGTTTGCTGGATATTGCGATTGCAGTCACGGTCGATCCCATGCCGAGCGATTTCAACGCCTGTTCGCTGGGCCAGCTGCAATTCGTGCCGGTCGCCGCCGCGGAACACGCACTGGGCCGCCTGCCGCTGGTGCATAACAGCGACCTGGCGCAGCACCGGCAGTTGCTGGCGTCCAGCCGCGACGGCGGCGACGCTTCCATCTTCGGCCGCTACAGCGAAATCATGTGGCGCATCGAAAGCCCGGAATTGCTGCTGGACCTGCTCAGGCGCGGCATGGGCTGGGCTTTCCTGCCGCTGCATGCGATGCAGGAAAACGGCGTCCGCGACGGCCTGAAAATCCTGGCGCATGAATACCAGGAACCGGCTTTCCTGAAAAGCGTCGACCTGATCTGGAGCAAGCAGGAGCAGCAAAGCGAGGCCGCGCGCTGGCTCAGCGGCGATCTCGAATGGGCCCGCTCGGTGGTGCCGTCCTGACGGATTTATTGGAGTGAAGTAAGTGCCCGCACTCTGATACAACTAGCTGCTACCTGTATCTCTGCTTGAATTCGCGCGGACTGACACCCTTGGCGGCGCGGAACTGGCGGTTGAAATGGGCCAGGTTGCGGTAGCCCGCTTCCTGGGCAATCACGCCTATCGCCTTGTCGGTCTGGATCAGTTGCTGACAGGCGCTGCCTATGCGCAACTGGGCCAGGTATGCGGTCACGGTCAACTGCGTGTGGCGCTTGAAGAAGCGGTGGAAAGCTCCCACCGACAATGCCGCGCGCTCGGCCAGCAGCTCGACCGGCAGCGCCGTCTGGAAATGCGCATGCATGTAATCCAGCACCCGCCCCATGCGCTGGCGCTGGGTATCCACCGCAATCGAAGCAGAAGCCACCGAGGCCAGCGGCTGCGCCTGTTCATCTTGCGCCAGCAGCAACAGCAGTTCCAGCAACAGCGGCAGGCGCTGCGCCGGTCCCAGTTTCTCCATGCGCAGCATCAGCGGCCTGACACGGGCCGCCGCCGCGGCCGAGAATTGCAATCCCCTGTCGGCCCGCTTGCCCAGTTGCAGCAAGCCGCCCAGTTCCGGCAAGCTGGTTTGCAGCTGCACCAGCCAGTCGCGCGAAAACCAGACCACTATCGCCAGCATCTGCTGCCCGGGCGCGATCCGTTCGCTGGCCGACCAGGTATGCGGCAGGTTCGGCCCCAGCAATATCAGGTCGCCGTCGGTGAAATCGGCCAGGTGGTCGCCCACATAACGCTGACCGCGCGCGTTCAGGGTCAGGGTCAGCTCGAACTCCGGATGGTAATGCCAGAGAAACGGCAGCTCCGGCAATTCGCGCCACAGCAGTTGCCAGGAATGGCCGGGAGACAGGGTGAGATGCTCGTATTGCGGTCGCATTCTGACCTTCCGATGGATGATTACATCAGAATAGTACCAATAAGCGGCAGTTGGGCGAAATCGGGCGGCGCCCGGAGGCAGAGAATCGAGCTGCAATCAAACCAAGCCCAGCCGACAACACCCATCCGGAGACCTTCATGAACCAGCCTTACGCCGCCGCCAAGCAAGCCCTCGGCAATCCATCCGTGCTCTACCCCGACCAGGAGCAGCTGCGCGACATACGGAAAACCCTGCCGCTGCGAGTATTGTCGGCCGCCGATTTCCAGCACTGGCAAACCTACGGCTACGTCATCGTCAAGCAGGCGGTCAGTGCCGAGCAGGTACAGCGCACGGTTGACTTCCTGTGGGAATTCCAGGAGCTGGACCGCAATGCGCCGGAAGCCTGGAACCGGGCCCAGCTGCGCGACCATGAAATGAAGGAGCTGAACGGTTCCGGCATGGTCGAGGCCTATCACCACCAGACCTTCTGGGACAACCGCCAGACGCCGCGCATCGTCGACGCCTTCGTCGATATCTGGGACCGCGAAGACCTGTGGGTAACCATAGATCGCGCCAACCTGAATACGCCGAACCAGGGCGCGCGCCGTTTTGGCGGCTTCATCCACTGGGACGCCGATACCTCGCTGGAACCGCTGCCGGTGAATGTGCAAGGCGTGCTGGCGTTATCGGATACGACACCGGAAGGCGGCGGTTTCCAATGTATTCCCGAGCTGTTCAAACATTTCGCCGAGTGGCGCAAGACCGCGCCCAAGGATCGCAACCCGTGGCGCCCGGAGGTGGAATCGCTGCCGTGGCAAGTGCAGTTCGTGCCGATGCAGGCGGGCGACCTGCTGATTTTCAACAGCCTGCTGGCGCACGGCATCCGCCCCAACACCTCGGCCCACCAGGTGCGGCTGGCGCAGTACATCGCATTCACGCCGGCGCGCGAAGAGGAAGCAGAACTGCGGGATTGGCGGCTGACAAGCTGGGAGCAGCGCACGCCGCCGGAGAGTTATGCCTTTCCCGGCGATCCGCGCGAATGGGAAAAGACCCGTTATCCCTTGGCGCAGCTGAGCGAACTGGGCGAGAAAATCCTGGGCAAGAAACCCTGGTAAGCCCCGGCGCTTATTCGCTAGGCGTCAGCGCCAGGCTGTTGTTGCGTTCGATCGAGGCCGACCACAAGGTCAAACCCAGCGCCGCCACCACTACCACCACGCCGACGTAAGGCAAGGTGGTCAGCTGGAAACCGGCGCTGATCGCCATGCCGCCGAACCAGGCGCCGCTCGCATTGCCGAGGTTGAAAGCGCCCTGGTTCAGGGTCGACGCCAGGTTAGGCGCAGCGCTGGCGCGTTCCACCACCAATACCTGCAGCGGCGGCACAATCGCAAACGCCAGCACGCCCCAGATAAAGATCGTGATCACGGCCGGCAACGGCGTGCGCATGGTCAGGGTGAATACCGTCAAGACGATCGCCAGCGCCACCAGGAAACCGATCAGCGACGGCATCAGGCGCCAGTCGGCCAGCTTGCCGCCGAGCGCGCTGCCCACCGTCAGGCCCAGGCCAAACACCAGCAGCACCAGCGTCACCGCGTGCGGCGTCAATCCGGTGACGTCTTCCAGGATCGGCGTGATGTAGGTGAATACCGAAAACAGGCTGGCCGAAGCCAGTGCGCTGATCGCCAGCACCATCAATACCTGCTTGTCCTTGAGCACCGCGAACTCCTGCAGCAGGCTGGTCTTTTGCATCTCGATTTTCTTCGGCAGCCAGAGCGCCAGCGCGATTGCCGCCAGCACCCCGATCACGGTCACCGCCCAGAACGTTGAGCGCCAGCCCAGCTGCTGGCCGAGGGCGGTGCCGAACGGCACGCCCAGTACGTTGGCCAGGGTCAGGCCGGCAAACATCAGGGCGATCGCCTGCGCGCGCCGGTTGGGTGCCACCAGCCCGGCCGCCACCACCGAGCCGATGCCGAAAAACGCGCCGTGGCAGAACGCCGTCACCACCCGCGCCAGCATCAGCACCGCATAATTGGGTGACAAGGCGCACAGCACATTGCCGATGATGAACAAGCCGATCAGGCTCAGCAGCGCCGTCCGGCGCGGCATATTGGCGGTGGCGATGGCCACGATCGGCGCCCCTATCGTCACGCCCAATGCATAACCGGTCACCAGCATGCCCGCCGCCGGGATGGTCACCCCCAGGTCGCGCGCGACGTCGGGCAGCAAGCCCATGATGACGAACTCCGTCGTACCGATGCCGAAAGCGGCAACAGCGAGGGCAAATAGGGGTAAAGACAGCATGATGATCGTCCGGAAATGGAACCGCCGAACAGCAGGAAAGCGCGGCGGTCTGAGGCGCGCACCGGGGCCATGGTGCGAAGCAACATTATATCAACGGCGGTTTGTTTGTGTTAGCGCTACCAGATTTTGCGCAAGAAATGCCACCGCTGCTGGGAAAAGTGTTGGATTTTTGCGATAAAACCGCGACCCCGGCGCGGACTCATTGCACGGCAAAAACTGCAATCTCCACGCGCCGGTTTGGCAACAGGCAGCGGATCAGGGCTTCCTTGGCCAGGTTGTCGCTGCATTGGGTCACCGGCTCCTGAGCTCCCAGGCCGAGCGCCTTGATCCGCGCGGCCGGAATGCCGTAGCTGACCAGCACATCTTTCACTGTCGTCGCGCGGCGGATCGACAGGTTCAGGTTATAGCTGTCGCTGCCCAGGCGGTCGGTATAACCGCGTACTTCGATCCTCGCAAAACGGCTCTGCGCCAGCCGCTTTGCCAGCGCCGCCAGCTGCGCCCGGCCTTGCGGCAGCATTTGCTGCAGGCTGGCTTGGTCGAACCGGAATAGCGCATCGGCCGAGATGCGCTCGATCTTCGGACGCTCGTACTGGGCTGGCGGCGGCGCTGGCACCGGCGCCGGCTGCACAGCGACCGGAATCCAGTAGCCCTTGGTCCAGCGCGGCTCCGCACGATGGCTGCGTTCCCAGTAACCCTTTTGCCAGGCGAAACCGGTGCGGGGCGGCGGCGGCACGGCTTCATAACGGGGCGGCGGCGCATCGAAACGCTCCCAGTGATCCTGGCCGTGGGCGTCGGGACGCCAGGATGGATCTTGCTGAACCTGGACTTGCACCTGATATTGGGATTGCGGATATTGCGCCGGTTGCGCAAGTGCGGTGTTGCCGGCGGCGATGATGCCGGCGCCGCCGATGGAGAGTAAAAAAATCTTGCCGATACAGGTTTTCATGGCCTTGCCCTCGCAGTAAGTAACTGGGGGGTATTAAACCGGCAATGGCCATCGGCAGGCGTGCTGACGATGTAATTTTAGTAACGTTTTGTTATCAGATCCCACCCATGCACAAGTACTTGATCACCTGGTAATCCTCGATCCCGTATTTCGATCCTTCGCGCCCCAGGCCCGATTGCTTGACGCCGCCGAACGGCGCCACCTCATTCGAGATCAGGCCGGTGTTGATGCCGACCATGCCACTTTCCAGGCCTTCGGCAATGCGCCAGATGCGGCCGATATCGCGCGAGTAGAAATAGCTGGCGAGGCCGAATTCGGTATCGTTGGCCAGCGCCAGCACTTCGTCGTCGGTCTTGAAGCGAAACAGGGGCGCCATCGGGCCGAAGGTCTCTTCGCGCGCCACCATCATGTCGGCGGTGACGTCGGCCAGCACGGTCGGCTCGAAGAAGCTCTGGCCGAGCGCATGACGCTTGCCGCCGGCCAGGATGCGCGCGCCTTTCGATACCGCATCGGCGATATGCTGTTCAACCTTGGCGACTGCCTTCTGGTCGATCAGCGGGCCTTGCGTGACGCCTTCTTGCTGGCCGTCGCCGACTTTCAGCTTGGCCACCGCAGCCACCAGTTTTTCGGCGAAAGCATCGTAGATGCCGTCTTGCACATACAGGCGGTTGGCGCAGACGCAGGTCTGGCCGGCGTTGCGGTATTTGGAAGCCATGGCGCCTTCCACCGCCGCATCCAGGTCGGCGTCGTCGAACACGATGAACGGCGCGTTGCCGCCCAGTTCCAGCGACAGTTTCTTGATGGTGGCGGCACACTGTTCCATCAGCAAACGGCCGACGCCGGTCGAGCCGGTAAACGTCAGCTTGCGCACCACAGGGTTGCTGGTCATTTCCGCGCCGATTTCACGCGCGGAGCCGGTGACCACGCTGAACACGCCGGCGGGAATGCCGGCGCGCTCGGCCAGCACCGCCAGCGCCAGCGCCGAGAACGGCGTCGATTCGGCCGGCTTGAGCACCATGGTGCAGCCTGCCGCCAGCGCCGGGCCGGCCTTGCGGGTGATCATCGCGGCCGGGAAATTCCACGGCGTGATCGCGGCGCAGACGCCGATCGGTTCTTTCACCACCACAATCCGCGAACCCGGCGATGGCGAGGGAATGGTATCGCCGCCGGCGCGCTTGCCCTCTTCCGCAAACCATTCGATGAACGAAGCGGCGTAGGCGATTTCGCCCTTGGCCTCGGCCAGCGGTTTGCCTTGTTCGACGGTCATGATCAGCGCCAGGTCATCCTGGTTGGCCAGCATCAGGTCGTTCCATTTGCGCAGCACGATGCTGCGTTCCTTGGCGGTCTTGCGCCGCCACTGGCGCCAGGCTTGATCGGCGGCGGCGATCGCGCGCTTGGTCTCGGCGACGCCCATCAGCGGCACGCTGCCTATGGTTTCGCCGGTGGCCGGATTGGTCACTGGATGGGTGGCGCCGCTGTCGGCGCCGCACCACTCGCCGTTGACATAGGCTTGCTGACGGAACAATGAAGGATCTTTTAATTGCATCATGGGGTGACTCCTATGAACATTGAAGACACGCATACCAGGTTGCGATATGCGTGCTGAGAAGCAGTGCTCTGCAAGCGGCTAGAATTTGGCGAGCGCCTTGTTGCGTCCGCGTATCCATTCCAGCACCAGCAGCAGGCAGGTGGAAAACACGATCAGGATGGTGGCTAGCGCGGCGATGGTCGGGCTGATGTTTTCCTTGATGCCGGTAAACATCTGGCGCGGCAAGGTGGCTTGGCCGGGGCCTGCTACGAACAAGGTTACCACTACATCGTCGAACGAGGTGGCGAAGGCGAACAAGGCGCCGGAAATCAGCCCGGGCGCAATCACCGGCAGGGTAATCCGGAAAAAAGTAGAGAGCGGATTGGCGCCCAGGCTGAGGCTGGCGCGCACCAGGTTCTGGTTGAAGCCTTGCAGCGTCGCCAGCACCGTGGTCACCACGAACGGCGCGCCGAGCGCCGCATGGGCCAGGATCAGGCCGGTATAACTGTCGGACAGGCCGATCTGCGCAAAGAACAGATAAACGCCGACGCCGACCACCACCACCGGTACCACCATCGGCGAAATCAGCACCGCCATCAGCAAACCCTTGCCGTGGAAATCCGCCTTGTTCAGGCCAACCGCCGCCAGGGTGCCGAGCACGGTCGCCAGCAAGGTCGCCAACGGCGCCACGATGAAACTGTTTTTGGCGGCGCTGACCCATTCTTCCGACTGCACCAGGTTCTGGTACCAGCGCATCGAAAAGCCATGGATCGGATACACCAGGAAAGTGCTGTCGCTGAACGACAGCGGAATGATCACCAGAATCGGCAGCAGCAGAAACAGCAGCACCAGCAGGTTGAAGCCGCGCGAAAAGAAAAACCAGGCGCGTTCGGCTAGCGAGACATAGGGAGGAAATTGCGGAAATATTTTCATCTGATCACCCCATCGCCACGTCGTTCTTGGTAAAGCGGCGATACACGCCATACAGCACCAGCGTCGCGGCAAACAGCAATGCCCCCAGCGCGCAAGCCATGCCCCAGTTGATCGTGACATTGGTGAAATAGGCGATGTAATAACTCACCATCTGCTCATTCGGCCCGCCCAGCAGCGCCGGCGTAATGTAGTAGCCGACCGACAGGATGAACACCAGCAAGGCGCCGGCGCCAATGCCCGGATAAGTCTGCGGCACATACACGCGCCAGAACGCGGCGAACGGATGGCTGCCGAGCGATACCGCGGCGCGCAGGTAGGTCGGCGGGATCGCCTTCATCACGCTGTACAGCGGCAGGATCATGAACGGCAGCAGGATGTGGGTCATGGCGATATACACGCCGATGCGGTTGAACAGCAGCTCCAGCGGCGCCTGCGTCAGGCCGCTCACCATCAGCGCCTTGTTGACCAGCCCTTCCGACTGCAGCAATACGATCCAGGCTGCGACCCGCACCAGGATCGAAGTCCAGAACGGGATCAGCACCAGGATCATGAACAGGTTGGCGCGCCGCTCCGACATGGTCGACAGCCAGTAAGCCAGCGGATAACCGAGCACCAGGCAAGCCAGAGTAGCGACCAGCCCCATCCAGAACGTGCGGCCGAAAATCTTCTGGTACACCGAGGCGCTGGGATCGGCCTTTTCGATATGGCCGAACGCGTCCTGCTTCAGGTCCAGCGCCGCCAGCAGGTAGTACGGCGAATACGGCGCGCCGTTCTTGGCGATCGCCTGCCAGTAAGGCAGCTGGGCCCATTGTTCATCGATATCGATCAGCGCCTGCTTGATTTGCGCGGGCGGCAGCGGCTTGCCGTCGGCATCCAGCAAAGGTAAGGCGCGCGCGGTTTTCATGATGATCGAACGGGCGCCGGAAATTTCCGAATTGAGGCGGCGCGCCAGCGAGCCGGCGGCGCTGTTTTCCTTGGCTTGCAACAGGTCGCCGGCCAGTCCGGCATAAGCTGCATCGGGCGGTGCGCTCTTGCGGTCCCAGTTGCTCAATGCGGCGACGGTGTGCGGCAATGTGGTAGCGATTTCCGGGTTCTCCACCGCGCGCTTGAGCAGCATGGCGATCGGCACCAGGAAAGTCAGCAGCAGGAAAATCGCCAGCGGCGCGATCAAGGCCAGCGCGGCGGCGCGCTTGCGGAACTGGGCCTGGCGCAGTTCGCGCTTGAGCTGTGAATTCTGCGGTAGTGCGGGCGGCGCCGTGGCAGAACCGATGCCGGCAGATGCAATAGAAGTCATGGTGTTCCGCGTGAACCAAATAGTGAATTGCAAAGAACCGCCGCAAGCCAGATTCGCAAAGGCTTGCGGCCATACCGGTCTTGTTACTTGGCGGCCCAGGCAGTGAAACGCTGCTCCAGTTCTTCGCCATGGTCGGTCCAGAACGACAGGCTCAGTTGCAAGGCGTCTTTGGCGTTGCCCGGCGAGGTCGGCAAATTAGCCAGCACTTTCGGATCGAGCAGCTTGAGCGCCTGGTTGTTCACCGGGCCATAGGAGATATTGCTGGCGTAAGCCTTTTGCGAATCCGGCTTGCTGGCGAAGGCGATGAACTTTTCGGCGTCGGCCTTGTTCGGCGTGCCCTTTGGAATCACCCAGAAATCCAGCGTGTAAATGCTGCCGATCCAGCTCACCTTCAGGTTCTTGCCTTCCCGCTGTGCGGCGTCGATGCGGCCGTTGAAAGCGGTCGACATCACGACGTCGCCAGCCACCAGGAATTGCGGCGGCTGGGCGCCGGCTTCCCACCACTGAATATTCGGCTTGAGTTCGTCCAGCTTCTTGAAGGCGCGGTAGACGCCGGCCTTGGCGCCAAGCAGTTTGTATACGTCTTTCGGCGCCACGCCGTCGGCCATCAGCGCAAATTCCAGCGTATATTCAGCGCCCTTCTTCATGGCGCGCTTGCCGGGGAATTTTTTGGTGTCCCAGAAATCGGCCCAGGTCTTCGGCGCGGTCTTGAGCTTGTCGGCATCGTAGGCCAGCACGGTCGACCAGACGAAAGCGCCGACGCCGCATTCATGGATGGCGGCAGGGCTGAAATCGGCCTTGTTGCCGATCTTGCTGAAGTCGATCTTTTCCAGCAGTCCTTCTTCGCAAGCGCGGCCGATATCGCCGGCATCGACTTCGACTACATCCCAGCTGACTTTCTTGGCTTCGACCATGGCTTTGACCTTGGCCAGTTCGCCGTTGAATTCGACCACCGTGATCTTGTCGCCGCTAGCCTTGGCGTAAGGATCGATATAAGCCACCTTCTGCGCCGCGCCGTTGGCGCCGCCGAAATTGACCACCGTCAGGGCTGCCGCCTGCGCCATGCCTACTGCGGCCAGCGCCAATACAACGCTGGTAAAAACAGGTTTGAATATCGACTTCATCACGTCTCCTCGGGATTTAATAACAAGTGCGAACAAATACGAACAAGTGCGGAAAATTTTCAGATGAAAATGCGCAGGTGCTTGGGATCTATGTCCAATGCAACCTCTGTGCCTTCGTATAACCCGGCCAATGCCGGATCGTTCAGGGAAAGCTTGACGAAGCAGTCGTCCTGCTGCGGGATTGCGCAACGCACCCGGACATGATCGCCGAAATAGATCAGGCTGCTGACGCTGACGCGCAAAGCCTGTTGCGGCCCATCGGCCAGCGGCAGCAGGTGGATCCGTTCCGGCCGGATGCAGGCGACTACCTGCCGGCCGACTTCGGCCTGGTTGGCATTGAGGCCGCTCAGCAAGCCGCCGTGCGGCAAACGCACTGTGCCGTTGCCGCCTTCGCTGGCCGCCAGCACACCGTTGAAGCGGTTGTTGTCGCCGATAAAACCGGCGACGAACTGGTTTTCGGGATATTCGTAGAGACGGTCGACCACCGCCAGCTGCTGGATGATGCCCTGGTCGAAAACGGCGACGCGATCCGACATGGTCAGCGCTTCGCTCTGGTCATGGGTGACGTAGACAAACGTCACGCCGAGCCGCTTGTGCAGGGCTTTCAGTTCCAGCTGCATGTGTTCGCGCAGCTGCTTGTCGAGCGCGCCCAGCGGCTCGTCCATCAGCACCAGCTTGGGATCGAACACCAGCGCCCGCGCCAGCGCGATGCGCTGCTGCTGGCCACCGGACAGCTGGGCCGGATAACGGTCGCCGAACTTGCCCATCTGCACCATGTCCAGCGCTTTCTTGACCTTGTCGGCGCGTTCGCTGCCGCTGATGTTGCGCACTCGCAGCGGATAGGCAACGTTCTGCGCCACCGTCATGTGCGGGAACAGCGCGTAGTTCTGGAACACCATGCCGATGTTGCGTTTATGCGGCGGCACCTTGTTGAGCAGCTGGCCGTCCAGGCGGATTTCGCCGCCGGTGGGGAATTCGAAGCCGGCCAGCATCATCAGGCAGGTGGTCTTGCCGGAACCAGAAGGGCCGAGCAAGGTCAGGAACTCGCCGCGCTGGATATCCAGGTTGAGGTTCTTGACGACCAGGTTTTCGCCGTCATAGGTTTTCTTGACGCCCGAAAACTGCACCAGGATGTCCGGCGCACCTGGCTTGTCGGCAACTTCCTTGGACACCAAAGGCAAGTGGGTGGCGATATTTTCTTGCTTCAACTCATTCTCCCGACAAGTTTCAAGCCGCGGCAACGGTGCGCATCGCTGCGCTCAGGATGGCGAGCGCCTCATCCATCAAGTTATCCTCTATGGTCAGCGGAAACAAGAAGCGGATCGCATTACTGTAGACCCCGCAGCTCAACAACAGCAAGCCGTTTTTGAGGGCCTCGGCCTGGACCTTCTTGGTGAACTCGGCATCCGGCTGGCGCGTGCTGGGCTGCAGGAATTCCACCGCCACCATCGCCCCCAGGCCGCGGATGTCGGCAATCTGCGGGATCTCGGCGCGCAAGCCTTCCAGCACCTGTTTCAGCTTGGCGCCGAGCAAGTTGGCGCGCTCCACCAGTTGTTCTTCTTCAATCACGTCCAGCACCGCCAGCGCGGAAGCGACCGCCAGCGGATTGCCGGCGTAGGTGCCGCCCAGGCCGCCGGGCGCCGCCGCATCCATGATCTCGGCGCGGCCGCACACGGCCGACAAGGGCATGCCGCCGGCCAGGCTCTTGGCCATCGTCATCAGGTCCGGGATCACGCCGGAATGTTCCACTGCGAACAACTTGCCGGTACGGGCAAAACCGGTTTGCACCTCATCCACCACCAGCAAGATACCGTGCTCATCGCACAAGGCCCGCAGCGCCTGCATCAGGGCCGGTGGCGCAGCGTAGAAACCGCCCTCGCCTTGCACCGGTTCCAGGATGATGGCGGCGACGCGTTTAGGGTCGACGTCGGCCTTGAACAGCATTTGCAACGCCGCCAGCGAGTGTTCCACGCTGACGCCATGCAGTTCGATCGGGAACGGCACGTGGTAGACCTCGGCCGGGAACGGCCCGAAACCGACCTTGTACGGCACCACTTTGCCGGTCAGCGCCATGCCCATCATGGTGCGGCCGTGGAACGCGCCACTGAATGCGATCACGGCGCTGCGGCCGGTGGCGGCGCGGGCGATCTTGACGGCGTTCTCTACCGCTTCGGCGCCGGTCGAGAAGAAAGTGGTTTTTTTGGCATGGTCGCCGGGCGTGATGGCGTTGATGCGCTCGGCCAGTTCGACATAACTGGCGTAGGGCACGATCTGGTAGGCGGTGTGGGTGAATTTGCCGAGCTGCTCCTGGATCGCCGCCACCAGTTTCGGATGGCGGTGGCCGGTGTTGAGGACAGCAATGCCGGCGGCAAAGTCGATGAAGCGGCGGTTTTCGACATCCCAGATTTCAGCGTTGAGCGCGTGCGAGGCATAAAAATCGCACATGACGCCGACGCCGCGCGGAGTGGCGGCATTTTTCCGTTGATGCAGTGCGGCGTTGGTGTTGGTGTTTGCTACAGCGACAGCCGCAGCTGCGTGATATCCGTCGTTTTTCATCTTGGCTCCTGGATTCGATATGCGTTTTTTGTACAAGCTTTGATGCATACTAAGGCCGAGCTGGATCTATAATATAGTGCCACTTTCAGTTTTCTAATGGAGCCACTTTGCGCATCGCCTCGCTCACCGATTTTTTGCTGATGCGTATAGAGCGTGGCGCCAGACCGGCCAAGGGCGCCGCGGCGCCGCTCAACCGGCAGATTTACCAGGCCATCCGCGAAGCCATCCTGTCGCAGCTGCTGCCGTCCGGCTGGCAACTGCCCTCCTCGCGCGACCTCGCGCGCGAACTGGCCATATCGCGCAATACCGTGACCTATGCCTATGAGCAGCTGATCGCCGAAGGCTACCTGGAAACCCGCGCCGGTTCCGGCACCTTCATCGCCGACACCACGCCCGACCAGATTCCCGAAGTGCGCCTGAACACGCCACCGCTGACCGATCCCAGCGGCCAGTCGGAACTGTCGGCCCATGGCGCGTTGCTGATCCAGCAAGCCGGCGTCAGCGATTTGCAATGGGGACCTTTCATGCCGGGCGTGCCGGACGTCACCCTGTTTCCGAACAAGATCTGGAGCCGCTTGCAAAACAAGCACTGGCGCCGTTCACGCGCCGAGTTGCTGACCTATGGCGACGCCGGCGGCTACCTGCCGCTGCGCGAAGCAGTGGCCGAATACCTGCGCATCGCACGCTCGGTCAATTGCACCGCCAACCAGGTGATCATCACTACCGGCATCCACCAGTCGCTCGATATCGTGGTCAAGCTGCTGGGCGAGCACGGCGACAGCGCCTGGGTCGAAGACCCGTGCTACTGGGGCACCCGCAGCGTGCTCAACTCGCTCGGCATCAAACCGGTGGCGATCCCGGTCGACGCCGAAGGCATGCGCATGCGCTTGGCTAACCTGCGCCAGCCGCCGCGCTTCATCTGCGCCACGCCGTCGCACCAGTATCCGCTGGGCATGGTGATGAGCCTGTCGCGGCGGCGCATGCTGCTCGAGTACGCGGCAACCCGCAAGGTCTGGATCATCGAAGACGACTACGACAGCGAATTCCGCTACGGCAGCCGGCCGCTGGCATCCTTGCAAGGCATGGATACCGACGACCGCGTGCTGTACATGGGCACTTTCAGCAAGACCATGTTTCCCAGCCTGCGCATCGGTTTCATGGTGGTGCCGGAAGCGCTGGCGACGGCGTTTGCGATCGGCGTCTCCGAGCTGTACCGCGGCAGCCAGGTGTTCATGCAGGCGGTCATGGCCGACTTCATGACCGAAGGCCATTTCGCCTCGCACATCCGGCGCATGCGGGTCCTGTATGCCGAACGCCTGCACTTGCTGCAAGCCGCGATCGAACGCCATTTCGGCGACCGCATCACGCTCACCGGCGGCGAAGCCGGCCTGCACCTGGCGCTGGGCCTGCCGGAGCAATGCGACGACCTCGCCATCAGCCGCGCGGCGCGCGCCGAAGGCATCGTGGCGCGGCCGCTGTCGCGTTATTTCATGAACGCCGGCGCCAGGCACCAGGGCTTGCTGCTGGGTTATGCCTGCGTGCCGAATGAGCAGATAGCGCCGGCTTTCGACAAGCTGGCGGCGATTATAAAAGCCCACTGGAAATGATTTTTAGCCAAGGAGATTGCATGAAGAAGCTTATTGTCACACTGGCGCTAACCGCGGCAGCCGCCTCGGCCTCGGCCCAGAGCGCGCCGTCGCGGCTGGACGAAGTCGTCAAATCGGGCAACCTGCGGGTGTGCATGACCGGCGATTACAAGCCGTTTACGTTTTTCAAGAGCGACAACAGTTTCGAAGGCATCGATGTCGACCTGGCGCGCTCGCTGGCCAAGGCGCTCGGGGTCGAAGCGCGCTTCGTCAAAACCAGCTGGACCAACCTGACCGGCGATTTCCTGGAGAAGTGCGATATCGCCATGGGCGGCGTATCGGTGACGCTGGAACGGCAAAAGAAGGTATCGTTTTCGGCCCCGCACATGGTGGATGGCAAAGCCGCGATTGCGCGTTGCGCCGATGCTGCAAAATTCCAGTCGCTGGCGGCGATCGACCAGCCGTCCACGCGCGCCATCGTCAACCCGGGCGGCACCAACGAGCGTTTCGCCCGCGCCAGCTACAAGCAGGCGCAGTTGATCCTGCACCCGGACAACGTCACCATCTTCGACCAGATCGTGCAGGGCAAAGCCGATGTGATGGTGACCGACGCCAGCGAAACCCTGTGGCAGGCCAAGCTGCATCCGCAGCTATGCTCGATCCGTCCGGACCAGCCGCTGCAGTTCTCGGAAAAGGCGTTCATGCTGCCGCGCGGCGATGTGCCGTTCAAGGAGTTCGTCGATACCTGGATGCACCAGCTGAAGGCGACCGGCGACTATGACCGGGTGGTCAACCAGTGGCTCAAGTAAGCTGTTAACTAAGCTGCAAGGTAAGTGGCCAGATCAGCCCTGCTTGCTGGCCGCCTGCTGCGCGGCAAGCTTGCTCTTCTTGATCGATTTCAGATGGGCGGCGACGGCCGTCGCCAGCTGGCGCGCCCACAGGGAGACGCCGCTGGCCGACGGATGGTAGCCGTCGGACGCCATCAGGGCGCGGTCGTTGATGTCGATCAGGATAGGCACCCGCGTCACCCGCAAGTGGCCGAGGTCGGCCGGCAGTTCGGCAATCAGCTGCTCCACCGTTTCATCCAGCGCCTTGGCTTTCAGGCCCAGCACGTAACGCAGGGGTTCCGGCAGCGCCGGAAAGGCATGGATCGGCGGAATCCCGGATATCACGATCAGGCGCGGGTCCAGGTGCGACTGCAAGTCGCGCATCAGTTGCAGCAGCTCGGCCCGGTAGCGGCGGCAGGAGCGGAAGGCGGTGGTGTCGTTGACGCCGAAAGCGATCAGCACGATATCCACTTTTTGCGACGCCACCTGCGGCAGCATGGTCTTGACGGCATCGCTCAGGGTGGCGCCGTTTTCGCCGACCGCCTGCCAGGTCACGGTTCGCTGCAGGCGCATCGCCAGCGCCGCGGCAAACTGGCCGGTAATCGCTTCGTAATGGGTGGCGACGCCGACCCCGGCTACCGGCGACTCGCCGATAGTCAGCAAGGCCAGCGGCCGCTGCGGCGGCTCCGTGCTGCCGGCGATCTGGGCCTGGCCGATGGTCGGTCCCATCGCTTCCGGCAGGCGTGGCGTGATGCGGCGCGTGCGACGGCCTTGTATCAGCAGCCATGGCAAGAGCGGTAATGCGATCAGTTCCGGCAACCAGCGGCGCACGTCATGTCTCCTTGATTTTTGCTATCGTCACAGATCAAACTGTTTATATGATTTTGCTCAACGGCAAACAATTATAGTGGTTACTGTCCTTAAATTCACTCTATCTTCAAGCCTTTTAACTCTGGCTTGGCCGGCGGCGGCTTCAGTTTCAGGTCGGCCAGGGTTTCCAGCAGGATGCTGGCGATCGCCAGGTTGCGGTGGGTCTTGGAATTGGCCGGGATCACATACCAGGGCGCGTGGTCGGCATCGGTCGCCTGGATCGCCTTGCCGAACAATGCCTGGTATTTATCCCAGCTTTTACGCTCTTCCAGGTCCTGCATGTCGAATTTCCAGTGTTTGGCCGGATCGTCGATGCGTTCCTGCAGGCGGTTGCGCTGCTCGTCTTTGGAGATATGCAACAGGCACTTGATGATGGTGGTGCCGGTTTCGGCCAGCATTCTTTCGAAATCGCGGATCTGGGCGTAGCGGCGCTCGCATTCGGCGTCGTCGATCCAGTCGTGCACGCGGGTGATCAGCACGTCTTCATAATGGCTGCGGTTGAAGACCACGATCTCGCCCTGCTGCGGCACCTGCTGGTGCACCCGCCACAGGTAATCGTGGGCGCGCTCGATGGTGCTGGGCGCCTTGAAGTTGGCAATCTGGATACCCTGCGGATTGATCAGGTTGAACACCCCTTTTACGGTGCCGTCCTTGCCGCTGGTGTCGGTGCCCTGCAACACCACCAGCACCTTGTGCTGCTGGCCGGCATACAGCATTTCCTGCAGCACGGCGATTTCCGCCGCCAGCGCGGCTACCTGCTCCCGGTCCTTGATCTTGTCGCCGCTGGACAGCGGCTTCTGCTCGGCGTCGGCATCCTTGATCTTGATCTGCTTGCCGGCGCGGAACTGCTTGCATGCTTTCATTGCTTTCTCCGATGACCTTGGGAAGGTATTGCGGCTGCGGGCTACAGGATGCCGTGCAGGTTGCCCAGCGCATGCTCGATCTTGATGCAGCTATCCATCTCCACCTGGATGCCATTAGCGCGTGCCTTGGCGGCCGCGGCTTCGTTGACGATGCCGAGCTGCATCCAGACGCAGCGGGCGTCGATCATGATCGCCTCGCCGACGACAGGAGGGATGTCTTCCGCCTTGCGGAAACAATCGACGATATCGATTTTCTGCTTGTCCGCCGCCAGCGCCTTGGCGGCGTCGAACAGGTTGGCGTAGCAGGGCTCGCCCAGGATCTGGGCGCCGACGTGCATCGGATTGACCGGGATGATGCGGTAACCGCGTTCCTGCATGTAGCGGGCTACGCCGTAGCTCGGCCGGTCCGGTTTGGTGGACAGGCCGACGATGGCGATGATCGGATTGGCGGCGTTGGGTACGGGAGCGGATGTGTTTGGCATGGGTAGGGAAATCGTCTTGTCAGCCTAAGGGAAATCCTCGTGCACTTTGCATGATCTTACCGCGAGAACCTGATTTTCTGCCAGCCACCCCAGCCATGCGCTACTTGGCGAAGTAAGTAGCGTATATCTTGTCGTAGCTGCCGTTGCTGTGCAAGGTTTTCAACGCGCCGTTGATCTTTGCCAGCAGGTCGGTATCCGCCGGCCGCACCGCGATACCGTAATATTCTTTTTCAAACTTGTCGCTTTCGATCAGCTTGAAACCCTTGTCCTTGTTGAATTTCAGGTGGTTCGCCACCGCGCCATTATCGCCCACGGCCGCATCCACGCCGCCGTTGTCCACTTCCTTCAGCAGCAGCGGCAAGCTTTCGAAACGCACCAGCGCATTGCTGGTTTTACCAAGCATTTTCTGCATGATGGTGTCGGCGCTGGTACCGGCGGTGACGCCGACCCGGTGCGCCTGTTTCAAATCGTCCGGGCTGCCGATGTTTTTACCCGGCGACACCAGGATGACCTGCTTGGCCTCGAAATACGGATCGGAGAAGAGCATGCTTTGCTTGCGTTCGTCGGTAATCGTGACGCCGGAAGCGATGATGTCGATGTCGGCGTTGGCCAGGGTGGAGAAAATCCCTTCCCACGGCGTATTCACCCAGACAATCTTGATGCCCGCCTGGTCTGCCACCGCCTGCATGATGTCGACATCGAAACCGACGATCTTGCCGCTGGTGTCTACCGAGCCGAACGGGGCGAACGCGGCATTCATGCCGACCCGGTAAACCTTGGGCGTAGGCGCGGTGTTGGCAGGTTTTTCGCAGGCGCACAGGCCGATTGCCAGCAAGGCGACGGTCAGGAAATGCAGCAGCCGGATTTTCATTTTGTCTTCTCCATTTTTACAGGCAGCAGATGCCCGCACTTTTAAGCCATCTTAGTGGAAGACCCCGGTGGCGTCATTAAAAAGCAGGATGACAAATGATAAAGATTGTGAGGCCGGACAACAAAAAAGCAGCCGAAGCTGCTTTTTCTTGTTGCCATCCGAACTGGTGCGAACTGGCGATTAGCTGCCGGATCAGCGTCCTTTTTGACGCAATTTTGCAATCGCCGCCAATTGCGCAATCGCTGCCGACAACTCGGACTGTGCTTTTGCGTAATCGATCAGGGATTCCTTGTTGGTCAGCGCTTCTTCAGCGCGGCGCTTGGCTTCGCTAGCCTTCGCTTCGTCCAGGTCGGCGCCGCGGATCGCAGTGTCAGCCAGAACGGTAACGTGGTTCGGCTGCACTTCCAGCAAACCGCCGGCAACGAACACGAACTCGTCCTGCGCCTGGCCTGCCACCTTGATCCGTACCGCGCCCGGCTTGATGCGCGTGATCAGCGGGGTGTGACGAGGATAAATCCCCAGCTCGCCCGACTCGCCCGGCAACGCGACGAATTCGGCTTCGCCGGAGAAGATCATCTCTTCCGCGGAAACAACGTCTACGTGAATAGTGTTTGCCATCTTAAACCCTTTGTTGTCCATGAAGTCACTAACGGGAAGCGCAGGAGCCGCTCAGCTGCGGCAACTCCGGCGCTTGCCGGTTAGCCGATCTTCTTGGCCTTTTCGATTGCTTCTTCGATCGTGCCGACCATGTAGAACGCTTGTTCCGGCAGGTGATCGAGTTCGCCGCTGGCGATCATCTTGAAGCCCTTGATCGTGTCCTTCAGCGAAACGTATTTACCTGGCGAACCGGTAAACACTTCAGCAACGTGGAAAGGCTGCGACAGGAAACGCTGCATCTTACGTGCACGCGCAACCAGCAGCTTGTCTTCCGGAGCCAGTTCGTCCATACCCAGAATCGCGATAATGTCGCGCAATTCCTTGTAGCGTTGCAGGATACCTTGCACGGCACGGGCGGTTTCGTAATGCTCCTGGCCGACCACTTGCGGATCCAGCTGACGCGAAGTCGAATCGAGTGGATCAACCGCTGGGTAGATACCGAGCGAAGCGATGTCACGCGACAGCACAACGGTGGAATCCAAGTGAGCAAACGTGGTTGCAGGCGACGGGTCGGTCAAGTCATCCGCAGGAACGTAGACGGCCTGGATCGATGTGATCGAACCGGTTTTTGTCGATGTAATACGTTCTTGCAGCTGGCCCATTTCCGAAGCCAGCGTAGGCTGGTAACCCACGGCGGAAGGCATACGGCCCAGCAGCGCGGAAACTTCCGTACCGGCCAGTGTGTAACGGTAGATGTTATCGACGAAGAACAGCACGTCTTTACCTTCGTCACGGAAGCCTTCAGCGATCGTCAGGCCGGTCAGCGCAACGCGCAGACGGTTACCTGGCGGTTCATTCATCTGGCCGTAGACCATCGCCACTTTGGATTTTTCCGGATTTTCCAGATCGACCACTTTAGCGTCAGCCATTTCGTGATAGAAGTCGTTACCTTCACGAGTACGTTCACCGACACCGGCAAACACCGACAAGCCGCTGTGCGCCTTGGCGATGTTGTTGATCAGTTCCATCATGTTCACGGTCTTGCCCACACCCGCGCCGCCGAACAGACCAACTTTACCGCCCTTGGCGAACGGGCAAACCAGGTCGATCACCTTGATGCCGGTTTCCAGCAATTCCTGCGATGGCGACAGTTCGTCGTAGGCAGGAGCTTTGCGGTGGATCGAGGCAGTGGTTTCGTGGCTTACCGGACCGCATTCGTCGATCGGGTTGCCCAGCACGTCCATGATGCGGCCCAGTGTTGCTTTACCGGTCGGCACCATGATTGGCTGGCCTGTGTTCTTGATTGTCATGCCGCGGCGCAAACCGTCGGATGTACCCAGCGCAATGGTACGGACTACGCCGTCGCCCAGCTGTTGTTGTACTTCCAGCGTCAGTTCCGAGCCATCCATCTTCAAGGCATCGTAAATCTTAGGCATCGCGTCACGGGGAAACTCAACGTCCACCACAGCGCCGATACACTGAACGATTTTGCCATCAGCCATTTTCGTTCCTTCAATATATAAAATAAATTTCTGTTAAACGCAGTTTGCGTTACACCGCAGCAGCACCGGCGACGATCTCGGACAATTCCTTGGTGATCGCTGCCTGACGCGTCTTGTTGTAGACCAGTTTCAGTTCGCCGATCACGTTACCCGCGTTGTCGCTGGCCGACTTCATCGCCACCATGCGCGCCGATTGCTCGGACGCCATGTTTTCTGCGACAGCCTGATAAATCAGCGCTTCCACGTAACGCACCAGCAATTCATCGATGACGCTTTGCACATCCGGCTCGTAAATGTAGTCCCAGGAATGCGAACCTTCTTTATCGGCCTCAAGACGATCGCTCGACAGCGGCAGCAACTGCTGCAGCATCGGCTCTTGCTTCATCGTGTTGATGAACTTGGTGTACACCAGATAAACCGCGTCCAGGCGACCTTCCTGGTAAGCGTCGAGCAGCACTTTGACTGGCCCGATCAGCTTGTCCAGATGCGGCGTATCGCCCAGTTGCACGGCATGCGCAACGACCTTGGCGCCGATCCGGTTGAGAAAACCCAGACCCTTGTTGCCGATCGCTACTGCCTGAACCTTGTTGCCTTGTCCTTCCAGCTCACGCAGTTTCGCGGTCAGCAAACGCAAGGAGTTGGTGTTCATGCCGCCGCACAGACCTTTGTCGGTCGTTACAACGATGAAACCAACGTTCTTGGAGTTGTCCTGCTTCACCATGAACGGGTGCGTGTACTCTGGATTGGCTTGCGACAAGTTAGAAGCGATATTACGAATCTTGTCACTGTAGGGACGTGCCGCACGCATCCGGTCCTGCGCCTTGCGCATTTTGGATGCAGCGACCATTTCCATCGCCTTGGTGATCTTCTTCGTATTTTCTACGCTCTTGATCTTGCTGCGTATCTCTTTACCTGTAGCCATTCCGTGCTCCAGTTAAATTAAGCCACGAACGATTTTTTGAAATCAGCAACGGCGGTAGACAATGCAGCTTCACCATCTTTGTCGAGTTGCTTGGTTTCTTCGATCTTTTGCAGCAAAGGCGCGTGGCTGGTCTTCATGAAGTTGTGCAGGCCGCTTTCGAACGGCAGTACCTGCTTGACTTCGATGCTGTCCAGGAAGCCCTTGTTGACCGCGAACAAAGTCACAGCCATCAGCGAGATCGACAACGGCGAGTATTGCGCTTGCTTCAGCAGTTCGGTAACGCGGGCGCCGCGGTCCAGCTGCTTGCGGGTCGCTTCGTCGAGATCGGAAGCAAACTGCGCAAACGCAGCCAGTTCACGATACTGCGCCAAGTCGGTACGGATACCGCCGGACAGGTTCTTGATGACTTTGGTCTGAGCAGCGCCACCAACGCGCGATACCGAGATACCAGCGTTGATCGCAGGACGGATACCGGCGTTGAACAACGAAGTTTCCAGGAAGATCTGACCGTCGGTAATCGAAATCACGTTGGTCGGAACGAAGGCGGAAACGTCGCCAGCCTGGGTTTCGATGATCGGCAAAGCAGTCAGCGAACCAGTCTTGCCCTTGACTGCACCCTTGGTGAAATCTTCGACGTACTTTTCGTTCACGCGTGCTGCGCGTTCCAGCAAACGGCTGTGGAGGTAGAACACGTCGCCAGGATAAGCTTCACGGCCTGGTGGGCGGCGCAGCAGCAGCGATACCTGACGGTATGCAACAGCTTGCTTGGACAGATCGTCATACACGATCAGCGCATCTTCACCGCGGTCACGGAAATATTCGCCCATTGCGCAGCCGGAGTAGGCCGACAGGTATTGCATCGCAGCCGACTCGGAAGCCGATGCAGCAACCACGATGGTGTATTCCATGGCGCCGTGTGCTTCCAGCGAGCGCACGATGTTCTTGATCGACGATGCTTTTTGACCGATGGCGACATAGATACATGTCACGTCCTGGCCCTTTTGATTGATGATCGCATCGATCGCAACAGCGGTCTTGCCGGTCTGGCGGTCGCCGATGATCAGTTCGCGCTGGCCGCGGCCGATCGGCACCATCGAGTCAATCGACTTGATGCCGGTCTGCATTGGCTGCGAAACGGATTGACGGGCAATAACGCCTGGCGCGATTTTTTCAATCGGCGCTGTCAGCTTGGTGTTGACCGGACCCTTGCCGTCGATGGGCTGGCCCAGTGCATTCACTACACGGCCGCGCAGTTCCGGACCGATAGGCACTTCCAGGATACGGCCGGTACATTTGACTGTATCGCCTTCGGAAATGTGTTCGAAGTCGCCCAGGATAACGGCGCCGACCGAGTCGCGCTCGAGATTCAGCGCGAGGCCGAAGGTATTGCCCGGGAATTCCAGCATCTCACCTTGCATCACGTCAGACAGACCATGGATACGGCAGATACCGTCGGACACGGAAATAACCGTGCCTTGATTGCGAATTTCAGCAGTATCGCCAAGGCCTTGAATCCGGCTCTTGATCAGTTCGCTGATTTCAGACGCGTTGAGTTGCATATAAACTCCTAAAATTTTTCTCGTTGCTCACGCAGTTACGTAAATACGCAGGGGTCTCAGGCAGCCAAAGCCGCATGCAGCTCTTGCAGCTTGGCGCGTACCGAGGTGTCGAACACTTCGTCGCCGACTACTACGCGTACGCCGCCGATCAGCGAGTTATCCACAGTTACCGATGGGTTCAGCTTGCGGCCGAACTTCTTTTCCAGTGTTGCGATCAGATCTTTCACTTGCGCTTCGGTCATTTCAAAAGCACTGGTGATCTCGGCATCGGCAGCGCCTTCTTGTGCATTCTTCAGCACTTGAAATTGCTCTGCGATTTCCGGCAAGGCGACCAGGCGGCCGTTGTCAACCAGCGTCGCGACGAAGTTCTTGGCTTCGGCGTTGGCTGCCTGCGGCGACTTCAACAGCGCCAGGAACGTATCCGCGACCTGCTGCTGCGAGACGGCCGGATTGTGGGCCAGCGCCTTGACATCGGAATGGACCGCTACCTGGCCCATTTCGGCAACCAGATTCGCCCACGCAGCCAGGTCTTGCGACTTGGCTACACGGAACAGCGCTTCTGCATAAGGACGAGCAATCGTTGCAAGTTCAGCCATGATTACAGCTCTGTTTTCAGTTGGTTCAGCAAATCGGCATGCGCCGCGCTGTTGACTTCGCGCTTGAGGATCTGTTCGGCGCCTTTGACCGCAAGGGTCGCAACTTCACCGCGCAGAGCTTCGCGTGCTTTGGTCATTTGCTGTTCCGCTTCGGCTTTAGCGTTAGCGATGATGCGGGCAGCTTCTTCGGAAGCCGTTTTCTTGGCTTCGTCGACGATCAGCTGGCCGCGCTTTTCAGCTTCGCCAATACGCTTTTGACCTTCGTCGCGCGCGGTCGCCAGTTCTGCCGAAGCACGCTTTTCAGCGGCTGCCAGATCTGCCTTGCCGCGATCAGCGGCTGCCAGGCCGTCCGCAATCTTCTTGGCGCGCTCATCGAGCGCCTTGGTCAGTGGCGGCCACACGAATTTCATCGTGAACAGCGCCAGGACAAAGAAGACCACGAACTGAGCAAACAATGTTGCGTTTAAGTTCACGGTAATTTCCTTCTCAGAATAACGTGTGCTGAAGTGACTCAGCAGATTCGGTTACGCTTGATTAAATTACTTAGCGATGAACGGATTTGCGAATGCGAACAACATGGCGATACCAACACCGATCAGGAACGCAGCGTCGATCAGACCAGCCAGCAGGAACATCTTGGTTTGCAGAGTGTTCATCAGTTCTGGTTGACGTGCCGATGCTTCGAGGTACTTACCGCCCATGATTGCGATACCGATACAAGCACCGATAGCGCCCAAACCGATGATCAAACCACAAGCCAAAGCAACAAAAGACAGATCAGTCATGACAATTCCTTCAAAGTTAAGTGAATACAAAAATTAATACAAAAAAACAAAACAAGAACTACTGATTCAAACCCAGCGCGGCTTAGTAGCGCTAATTAATACCGCTATTTAGTGCGCCTCATGAGCCTGGCCGATGTACACCAGCGTCAGCATCATGAAAATGAACGCTTGCAGCAATACGATCAGGATGTGGAAGATCGCCCAGATCGAGCCGGCCACGACATGTCCGATAAAACCGAACGCGGTAGCGCTGGAACCGAGCAACGCGATCAGCAGGAACAACAGTTCGCCGGCATACATGTTGCCGAACAGCCGCATCGCCAGCGAGACAGTCTTTGCAGCGAATTCAATCAGGTTCAGCAACAGGTTGGCAGGGGCCAGCCAGATGCCGAAAGGAGCGGCCACGAGCTCATGCAGGAAACCACCGAAACCCTTGATCTTGAAGCTGTAGTACAGCATCAGCACCAGCACGCCGAGGGCGATGCCCATGGTGCCGTTCAGGTCAGCAGTCGGCACTACGCGATGATGGGAAATCAAGCCGTCCAGGTGAACCATTTTGAAGAAGGTGGAGAACAGGTCAACCGGCAGGAAGTCGAGCGAGTTCATCAGGGCGACCCAGATGAACACGGTCAGCGCCAGCGGCGCGATGAAGCTGCGGTCGCCGTGGACGATGCCCTTGGCCTGGTCGTCGACCATCTCGACCACCATTTCGACGAACGCCTGGAAGCGGCCCGGCACGCCTGCAGTCGCTTTGCGCGCGGCAAGGTACATCAACAGGCAGCCGACCACGCCGGCGAACACCGACCAGAAGATCGTATCGATATTGATAATCGAAAAATCGACTATCTTGGTTTGATGGCCAGTTGAAAAATGTCCAAGGTGATGGACAATATACTCTGAGGGGGTTAGTGCGTCGCTTGAAGCTACAGTCATGATCGATGTCTAAAAAGTAAGATTATGTAACTTTTGAGTACCACGATGAAGCTGACGATGAATGCCGGCCAATTCAAATCGTGGTACAACCATACGACCGCGCCTACCAGCGCAATCGTTGTAGCAATTTTGACAAACTCTCCGATGAAAAAAGACATCGGGTTGGCGCCGCCTGGTTTGCGCGCGCTGATGTAAAGACGGAGAGCGAACAGTCCGTTGGGAACCGCGCAGCACACACCACCTAAAAGCGCGGAACAGAATCCGGATACGCCGGCTAGTAAACCTGCCACACTTGCCAGCACGACCGTAGTAACAAATTGCATAAGCACGATGCGCAGCATACTGACCCAATATTGTGCGAAGCCGCTCTTGCAACGCAGTTGACGAACGCGGCTGATATATATCGCAGTTAATGCACGCAGTTAAACACGCAACTAAGGCAAGTCCACGGCTGATTTAGAAGCCCGAGGATTATAAAGGCTGGGCGCGGCTTTCGTCAAACTTTTGCTGCCGAATCATAAGCTTATGCAACAGATCCACTTGCCTGCGGAAGCCCGTTTCGCGGGCCGCGCCACCGTATCTGCAATCGTCCTGATGGCGATTTTTGCACCAATAATGTGAAGTGCCTTGTTTTTTTCTATTCAGCACCTTTGAGCCGGGCAATCAGGCCGTCCAGCGTATCCAGGTCGGAAAAATCGATGATCAGCTGGCCGCGATTCTTGGCGGTGGTCTTGATCGTTACCTGGGTCGCCAGCAAATCCGACAATTCTTCTTCCAGCCGGGCGATGTCGCGCGACTTTTCCTTGTTCTTGGCCGGCCGGCTGGCGCCGTTGGCTTCGGTAGTGGCGCGCACCACCAGTTTTTCGGTATCGCGCACCGACATCCGCTTGGCCACCACCTGGTTGGCCAGCGTGATCTGGGTTGCGGCGTCCACCGCCAGCAGCGCCCGCGCGTGGCCCATGTCGATATCGCCCGCCATCAGCATGGTCTGCACCGGCTTGGCCAGGTTCAGCAAGCGCAGCAGGTTCGACACGGCGCTGCGCGAGCGCCCTACCGATACCGCCGCCTGCTCATGGGTAAAGCTGAAATCGGTAATCAGGCGATGGATACCCTGTGCTTCTTCCAGCGGATTCAGGTCCTCGCGCTGCATGTTTTCGATCAGCGCCATCGCCGCCGTGGTCTGGTCGTCGACATCCTTGACCAGCACCGGCACCTCGATCAGGCCGGCCAGCTGAGCGGCCCGGAAGCGCCGCTCGCCGGCGATGATTTCATAGTGCTGGGCGCCGTTGTGCAAGGCGATCGGCCGCACCAGGATAGGCTGCAGCAAGCCCTGCTCCTTGATCGACGCCGCCAGCTCCGCCAAAGCGCCCTCGTCCATGCGGGTGCGCGGCTGGTACTTGCCGGCCTGCATGACGGTAACCGCCAGCACCGACGGTGCGCCGGCAATGGTCGGCACCGCCTCGGTGATATCGGTCGATCCGCCTAACAGTGCTTCCAGGCCGCGGCCCAGTCCTTTTGATTTCTTCGTGACCATCTTTTTCCTACCGTAAATTACTGATAACGTTATGACAAGCTGTGGATAAACCTGTGGGTAAATCTGTGAACAAGCCTGTGATTAAATCTGTATAAGGCTGTATATAAGTTGTAGATAAGCTGTGCATTACATGGTCTTGATGCGTTCCACCATCTCGGCCCCAAAAGCGATATACGCCTGCGCGCCTTTGGACGCGGCGTCAAAGGTGACGCCAGGCATGCCGTAGGAAGGCGCTTCCGCCAGCCGCACATTGCGCGGGATCACGGTCTTGAACACCTTGTCGCCGAAATGCTTTTCCAGCTCGACCGACACCTGTTGCGACAAAGTCATGCGCGGATCGAACATCACCCGCAGCAGGCCGATGATCTTCAAGTCAGGGTTCAGGTTGGCGTGCACCTTCTTGATGGTGTTGACCAGGTCCGATAAACCTTCCAGCGCATAATATTCACACTGCATCGGGATGATCACCCCATGCGCCGCGCACAAGCCGTTCAGGGTCAGCATCGACAGCGCCGGCGGGCAGTCGATCAGGATGAAATCGTATTCGTCGGCCACTGCGATGAAAGCATCTTTCAGACGTTTCTCGCGATTTTCCAGCTCGACCATTTCCACTTCGGCGCCGGCCAGTTCGCGGTTCGCCGGCAGCACATCGAAACCGCCGGTCTCGGAAGTCTTGCGCACCGATTTGATATCCGACATGCCCAGCAGTACTTCATAAATCGTGGCAGCCAGCGTGCCCTTGTTGATCCCCGCGCCCATGGTGGCGTTGCCTTGCGGGTCAAGATCGGCCAGCAATACGCGCTGGTTCAGTTGCGCCAGGCCGGCGGCCAGGTTCACGGCGGTAGTGGTTTTACCGACCCCGCCCTTTTGATTGGCGACACAAAATATTTTTGCCATGTATTGGTGTAAAGGTCGTGATTAGTTAGTCGTTAATTTGATGCCAAAGCCGATCAGGAAAATTCCCGCGGCCCTGGAAGCGAATGCGGCGATACGGCGATTGTGTCCCAGGCGCTTGGCGGCGGTATTCCCGAGCAGTACCAGCAGACTACCGTAAAACAGCGCGCAACTGGAGATGATTGCAGCCATGGTGAGGAAGGTCAGGCTGCCGCGCTGCGTGGCCGGATCGATGAACAGGGGGAAGAACGCCATGTAGAACACGATGGCCTTGGGATTGACCAGGGTCACCAGGAAACCGCGGGTGAAATTGCTGACGCCGGCGAAACCCACGGCGGCGCTTGCGCCCTCGCCCTTCCTGGCAAACAGCAGTTTGCAGCCGAGGTAAGCCAGGTACGCCGCGCCCAGGTACTGCACCGCCTTGAACACCATCGGGTTGGCGGTCAGCAAGGCGGCCACGCCGATCGCCGCCAGGAACATCAGCACCGCATCGCCCAGCATGATGCCGAACAGCGAAGCATAACCGCCGCGCACGCCTTCCCTGCCGGCGCTAGTCAGGATGCAGAAGGTGCCGGCGCCAGGCAGCGCCAGGAACACCATGGTCGCTATGACCAGTTGCCAGACGTCGGTAATGCCGAGGGTGTGGAAAAAAGCGCTCATGATCGACTTGCTCCCATTCTTGTTTGCGTTCGTTGTTACTTGCGTTTGATGAAAACCAGGTGACGTTCCGCATCCAGCCCCGGCACCGCCAGAGGCCTTGTTTCCGTGACTTGCCAGGCGGCCGGCAAACGCGCGATTTCCTCGTCCGGACGCATGCCCTTGAGGGCGATGAACTGGCCATCATCGGTCAGCAAATGCGCCGACCAGTTGATAAAATCGGCCAACTCCGCAAATGCCCGCGAAGTGATCACGTCGAATTTCTGCGCCACCTGCAACTGCTCTACCCGGGCGGTGTGAACACTTACGTTGCCCAGGCCCAGCTCGGCTTTTACCTGGGTCAGGAATGCTGTTTTCTTGTGCACCGTATCGATCATCGACACCCGCATCTGCGGCTCAGCCTTGCCGGCCCAGATCGCCAGGACCATCCCTGGCAGGCCGCCGCCGGCGCCGACATCCAGCACATTCCCTGCTGCCGCAAAAGCCGGCACTACCGCCAGCGAATCCAGCAAATGGTGGGTCATCATCTGCGCCGGTTCGCGGATCGAGGTCAGGTTATACACCTTGTTCCACTTTGCCAGCAGGTCCAGGTAGGCCAGCAGTTGCTGCTGCTGGCCGTGGTCCAGCGTGATTCCCAGTGCTGATGCTCCTTGCTGCAGGCTCGCCTCCAGCGCTTGTTTTGCCGCTGGCGCGGTCTGCGTTGAACTCATGTTGCCACTCCTCGATTGTCCGGGCAATTACCTCGATGGTAGTTGATTAGGTAGTTGATTAGGTAATTGATAACTAAGCAATCAGGCAGCCTGATCGTCTGCATTCAAGCGCTTCATGCCGCCCTTTTTCAGGTGCACCAGCAGCAGCGACAAGGCGGCCGGCGTGACACCGGAAATGCGCGAGGCCTGGCCGAAGGTTTCTGGCTTGTGCAGGTTCAGTTTCTGGCGCACCTCGATCGACAGCGCCTGTACGTCCATATAGTCGAGGTCGGCCGGCAGCTTCAGGTTTTCATTGTGCTCGTGGCGTTCTACTTCTTTCGCCTGGCGGTCGATATAACCGGCGTATTTGACCTGGATTTCGACCTGTTCCTTGACCGTATCGTCCTGTACGCCAGGACCGCCCAGGTCCTGGCCATCCAGGCCCTTGAGCGTCATCAGTTGATCGTAAGAAACGTTTGGACGGCGCAACAGGTCGACCAGCGAATATTCGCGTTCGATGGCCTTGCCCAGCAAACGCTCTGCTTCCGCTTCTGCCACGATGCGCGGGTTGACCCAGGTCGAACGCAGGCGCTCCATCTCGAGCGCCACCGCTTCGCGCTTTTTCTCGAACTGCGCCCATTGGACATCGCCGACGCAACCCAGCTGGCGGCCGATCTCGGTCAGGCGCAAGTCGGCATTGTCTTCGCGCAGGCTGAGGCGGTACTCGGCGCGGCTGGTGAACATGCGGTATGGCTCTTGCACGCCTTGGGTAATCAGGTCGTCGACCAGCACGCCGAGGTAGGCTTCGTCGCGGCGCGGAGTCCAGGCATCGCGCTCCTGCGTTTGCAGCGCCGCGTTCA
>NZ_JAQGLV010000243.1 GCF_028292705.1 Collimonas fungivorans
TCACCTACCACGCCGTAAATCCGGCGCACCCCGACGTCCGCCAGCGTGTCTATTAGTACGTCACCAACTGTCTTCCTGGTCATTGAAGTGCTCCTTGAGTGAAACCGGCAAGGTCAGCCAGAGACAAGAATGGCGCGCGGTCCTGAGCGCTACATTACAAGTGCGTCTTAAAATCCTGAGACAGTGTTTCGTACGCCGAGTTCGCGGTCGTTCGCTTGGGGACGCATGGGGGAGATCACTGGCCGCTTGTGGCTGATTGCGGCCCGTGGCCGATGGCAGCTTTCGCCCCCCATTGCGGACTGATGGCGACCGTCGGTGACCTCAGTGTTTGCTTTGCCGGCACACGTCCCTGTACGCTTCGAAATAAGGCTTGTCGAAGCAATTCTCCAGCCCCTCGACGACATCAATGTTTATCGGCCAGCGAATTTTCCTCGTTGACCCGTCAGCAAATTCTGCTTCCATGTAGCCATTGATGACTGGCGGTATACCAGCACCCACCGGTGGCTGGACTGCAGCAAGTTTTAACCTTGCCTGCTCGAACGCCGCCTTGTCCCTGCGCAGAAAGGCGATCGTTGCCTCGACGTATGGATTCCACCCGGCCTTGTCCTCCTCCGCAGGCTTGTACGCCCGTTTCATCAAGGTGATCGCTTCCGGATACTGCCCAGCGTCTGCACGCACCTGGGCCTCGTGCCAGAACAGGAGACCCGAGTCTTTATGATGCGCTTCTCGGTAATCGTGCAGCAGGTCGGCTGCAACCAAAGCGCAGCCCGGTATGGACGACAGCTCTCGCCATCCTCCCGACATGTCCTGATCAAATTGGTTTTCGTCCAGGGCGAGCAGGCGTGCGCGGTCATATGCGCAGCTTTTTGGGGAAACCTCTTGCGCGCCGGCCATGCGGCAAGAGATGACGAGGACACACGAAAGTAGAACGGTCAAAGTTGGTTTTGGCATAGCTCGCTAGTCGGGTTTTGGGCGAAGCCTTAAGTTACCAGATACTCAATCATCAAAATGCACACATTGTCACGCTAACGACTGCTCCTGGCCGATTGCATGCATTCGGAAATTTGCCGCTTCCGGCTTTAAGCCGACATAGCGAATGCTGAAGCGATCATTCCGCACGAGAAGTGTATCGTACTCCGGCGCGCTGGCGTCGGGAAAAAGGCCGATATGGACGAGGTCAACGTCAGCGTCCAGCCGAGCCATATTCCAACTGGGCTTAGGATTGCGCAGGCTTTGGAAACGGAAGGCGGCACTACGCGTCGGACATCCGTTGCGCGTCGTCAGCCCAGGCGGTCGCAATGGCCAGCCGTCCGCGCGACCACTGTGCAAGCAGATCGGCAGGCCGATCCGCAGCCACCGGCGAAAGCAGTGCGATGCCATCGAGCATCCCTTCCCAAACATATCCTTCGATCAGGAATGGACGCAGCGGGAGGACGTCGCTGATCCAGTTGAAGACAGGTTCTACCGCCGCCTCCGCAATGCCGCGCGTTCCGGCGATGGCGGCCAACACCAGCTCGCGTGAAACATAGGCAAACTCTAGCCGCGGCCCGGCAACGCAAAACGCCGCGTCTTCGAGCGCGACCGGCGCCGGCTTGCCTACGGCCATCAATTGCGCCGTGCGCGCGAACTGCAAATACGCCCCGCGAGTCGCGCCGTAAATTATTCCGGGAGTCAGGCCGAAATCGAGCAACCGTGCAGCATGCATGCCGCCTGCGCCGACGGTGCCATCTACCAGCAGGTGGCGGCGCCTAAGTTCGTCCGCCCGCGGCAGATGCTCGAAGCGCGCCAGCCAGTCGTAACCGGATTCCCGCAAGCCTTCGATGAGGGCGGCGAACGCGTCGCCGATCTCGTGGAATTCATCGTCCGGGTGGGCGTCCATGGCGTTCCTCATCAGGTCCAATGTGACTACTAGTTGTCACTTTGATATCATCAGTCTTATTGTACGCTCCCTCCATGAAGCGTCCATCGACGTGCGGGCGCGACGGGTTTCGACCAGCTTCAAATGAAAGCCTCCGAAAGCGCGCCACAGCCGGTTTCTGACGCTATAATCGCCGAATTTTCCCGACTGAAAATTACCTGACGAGCGAGCAGAAATACATGAACACCACACTGATTTCCTCTGTTGTCCTGTATTTATTCGGTACGCTTGCGCTGGGCGTCTGGGCCGGCACGCGCATCAAGAACACCAGCGACTTCGCGGTCGCCGGCCGCAGCCTGCCGTTGATCATGGTGGTGACCACCACCTTCGCGACCTGGTTCGGGGCCGAAACCGTGATGGGCATCCCCGCCAAGTTCATCCAGGGCGGCTTGAACGCGCTGGTCGAAGACCCGTTCGGCGCCGGCACCTGCCTGATCCTGGTCGGCCTGTTCTTCGCGGCCAAGCTGTACAAACTGAACCTGCTGACCATCGGCGACTACTATCGCGTGCGCTACGGCAAGGGCATCGAGGTGTTCTGCTCGGTCGCCATCATCCTGTCCTATCTCGGCTGGGTGGCGGCCCAGATCACCGCGCTCGGCCTGGTGTTTTCAGTGCTGACCAATGGCGCGATGTCCGAGACCGCAGGCATGATCGTCGGCACCCTGGCGGTGCTGGTCTACGTCGTGGTCGGCGGCTTCCTGGCCGTCGCGCTGACCGATTTCATCCAGATGATCGTGCTGGTCATCGGCATGTCGATCATCGCCTTTTTTGCCGCGGACCTGGCGGGCGGCGCCGGCCAGGTGTTCGACATGGCGCGCAAGGCCGACCTGTGGAAATTTCTGCCGCCGCCGACCTTCACCGATATCGCCTTCTTCATCGGCGCCGGCGTCACCATGATGTTCGGCTCGATCCCGCAGCAGGACGTGTACCAGCGCGTGATGTCGGCCAAGAATGCGCCCACCGCGCGCGCCGGCGCGGTGATCGGCGGCGCCAGCTACATCATGTTCGCGTTCGTGCCGATGTTTATCGTCGCCTGCGCCGTCATCGTGATGGGCCAGGGCGCGCTCGATATCGCCAAGTCCGACTACCAGCGCCTGCTGCCGACTT
>NZ_JAQGLV010000279.1 GCF_028292705.1 Collimonas fungivorans
CCCTTCCGACCTTGCGGTAGCCGTCCATCAGCCGTGCGGCCACCAGCGCCACGTGCGGCACGCTTTGCTGCTCGACCCGGCGCCAGGTCAGCAGCGCGCCTTCGACGTCGCCCTGGGCCAGCTGGACATCGCCCGACAGCATGGTCGCGCGCACGTTCTTGCGGTCGGCGTGCAGCGCCTTGTCGAGCAGGTCCCTGGCTTCATCGACCTGCAGGTGCACCAGCGCGTCCTGCGCCAGTTCGCAATAGAACTGGGCGATTTCCTTCTGGCGCGCGCCGGCGCCGGACTCCTGCAGCCCCATCGCGGCGTCGATCGCGCGGCGCCATTCCTTTTCGCGCTGGAAGATCTCGAGCAGCGCGCGGCGCGCCTGCACGCCGTAGCTGCTCTCGAGCAGCAGGTTGAAGGTTTCCTCGGAGCGGTCCAGCAGGCCGGCCTTCAGGTAGTCCATGCCAAGCTCATATTGCGCGTGCTGCTGCTGCTCGAGCGGCAGGTCCGGCCGCGCCAGCAGGTTCTGGTGGACCCGGATCGCGCGCTCGATCTCGCCGCGCCGGCGGAACAGGTTGCCCAGCGCAAAGTGCATATCGGCCGTCTCGGGATCGAGCTTGACGATCTCGATGAAGGCGTCAATCGCCTTGTCGGGCTGCTCGTTGAGCAGGAAGTTGAGGCCCTTGAAATAGCCTCTCGGCAAGCTGCGGGACTCGGCCAGCAGTTGCTTGATGTCGACCCGGGCGGCTATCCAGCCGAGGGCGAAAAAGACGGGGATGCCGAGCAGCCACCAAAGTTCAAATTCCATGCGTCTCTTTTGTTCGATTGATGGAGGTCAGGCTTAACGCTGCGGCGTCACGCTGTCGGGCTGCGGCTGGCTGATGCTGGCCGTGCCGTTCTGCAGCGCCTTCATCCTGTCTTCCGCCCGGGTGCGCTCGCGCCGCTGGCGGAACACGGTCGGGGTGACGGCAAGGATGCCGAGGGCGGCGCCGGCGACGAAGAATGCCAGCAGCATCAGCACCAGCGGGCCGCGCAATTCGTAATTCAGGAAAAAGTGCAGGTCGACTTCCTGCGTGTTCTTCAGCGCGAAGCCGAAAAACAGGATAAACAGAATTAATCCAACGATGGTGGATACAAATTTCATCAGCCAGGTCTCTCTGTTGAGTCGAAGTGCGAAGTGTCGCACAACACGGCGATTATTCAAAGAATCGGCGTAATGTGCGGCGTAAAGATGGGGTCAGGTCGGTCGGACCTGACCCCGGCGCATCGACGAAAAAAAACGGCATCCAGGGACGCCGTTCTTTGCATGCTGTGCCGCCAGACGACTTAGTCTTCGATGATCGGTTGCCCGACCATCGCGTCTACCCGCTCGCGCAACTGTTTGCCAGGCTTGAAGTGCGGCACCCGTTTCTCGGGCACCATCACCTTGTCGCCGGACTTCGGATTGCGTCCTATGCGCGGTGGCCTACTGTTCAGGGAAAAACTGCCGAAACCGCGGATCTCGATGCGCTGACCGGTCGCCAGGGCGTTGGTCATGGCATCGAGAATGGTTTTGACAGCGTACTCCGCATCTTTGGCCACCAGCTGAGAATAGCGCTCAGCCAGGCGGTTGATCAGTTCGGACTTTGTCATCTGCGATTGGCGAAAACTTAGTTCTTGTTGTCGAACTTGGCTTTCAACAGCGCGCCCAGGCTGGTGGTGCCCGAAGCTGCGTTGTTGTCGGCGGTCGAGGCGATCTTCTGCATCGCTTCCTGGGTCTCGACATTGTCTTTCGCCTTGATCGACAGCTGGATGCTGCGAGCCTTGCGATCGATGTTGATGACCAGCGCGTCAACGGTGTCGCCTACCTTGAGGTGGGTGCCGGCATCTTCGACGCGGTCGCGCGAGATTTCGGAAGCACGCAGGTAGCCTTCGACTTCGTCGGACAGCTGGATCAAAGCGCCCTTAGGCTCGACCGACTTGACGGTCCCCGACACCAGGGAACCCTTGTCGTTCATTGCCGCGAAGTTGTTGAACGGGTCGCCTTCGAGCTGCTTGACGCCCAGCGAAACACGCTCGCGCTCGACGTCGATGGCCAGCACGATGGCTTCCAGCTCGTCGCCCTTCTTGAAGCGGCGGACGGCTTCTTCGCCGGTCTCGGTCCACGACAGGTCGGACAGGTGCACCAGGCCGTCGATGTTGCCGGCCAGGCCGATGAACACGCCGAAGTCGGTGATCGATTTGATCGCGCCCTTGACCTTGTCACCCTTTTTATGGGTAACAGCGAAGTCGTCCCAAGGATTGGCCTTGCATTGCTTCATGCCCAGGCTGATACGGCGGCGGTCTTCGTCGATTTCCAGGACCATGACTTCAACTTCGTCGCCCAGTTGGACAACCTTGTTTGGCGCCACGTTCTTGTTGGTCCAGTCCATTTCGGAAACGTGGACCAGGCCTTCGATACCTTGTTCGACTTCGACGAATGCGCCGTAGTCGGTGAGGTTGGTGACTTTACCGAACAGACGGGTGCTTTGCGGGTAACGACGCGACAGACCGGTCCAAGGATCGTCGCCCAATTGCTTGACGCCCAGGGAAACGCGATTCTTTTCTTGATCGTACTTCAGAACCTTGGCAGTGATCTCTTGACCGACTGTCAGCACTTCCGAAGGATGACGCACACGACGCCATGCCAGGTCGGTGATGTGCAGCAGGCCGTCGATGCCGCCCAGGTCCACGAATGCGCCGTAGTCGGTGATGTTCTTGACCACGCCGGTAACGATGGTGCCTTCTTTCAGGGTTTCCATCAGCTTTTGGCGCTCTTCGCCCATCGAAGCTTCGATAACCGCACGACGCGACAACACGACGTTGTTACGCTTGCGATCGAGCTTGATGACCTTGAATTCCATGGTCTTGCCTTCGAACGGCGTAGTGTCCTTGACCGGACGGGTATCGACCAGCGAACCCGGCAGGAAGGCACGGATGCCGTTGGTCAGGACAGTCAGGCCGCCCTTGACCTTGCCATTGACAGTACCGGTAACGATCTCGCCGGACTCCATCGCTTTTTCCAGCGAGAGCCACGATGCCAGACGCTTGGCCTTGTCGCGCGACAGGATGGTGTCGCCGAAACCGTTTTCCAGCGATTCGATAGCGACGGAGATGAAATCGCCGACAGCTACTTCGAGTTCGCCGTTGTCATTTTTAAATTCTTCGATTGGAATGAAAGCTTCCGACTTGAGGCCTGCGTTGACGATAACGAAGTTATGGTCAAGGCGCACGACTTCAGCAGAAATCACTTCACCAGAACGCATGTCTTGACGTGACAGCGATTCTTCAAACAGCGCGGCGAAAGCGTCAGCGCCGGCAGATGCAGGGGACAGAACAGTGATGGACATAGTTTTGACTAGTTGGCCAGTATTGCCGCGCAAGGTACTTACTAGTATGCGGTCAATAAAGGGTTAGGTTTTTCAACGTCCGGACAGACTTTGCGTCAGGCCGGACACCAAGGTGCTGCAAAAAAACAACGTATTAACTCATGTTTGAGACTAAAACACCTCTCACACTACTCATTCAGACTGCGCATGCAATGCCTTCGCAGCGGCATACCATTCGAGCACTTGTGCGACCGCCTGATCGGCAGTCATTGCAGAAGTATCCAGCAGATACGCCGCTTCCGCGGCCTTCAACGGCGCCGAGCTGCGGTTGCTATCGCGCGCATCACGCTCCGTCAAATCCTTTGAGAGGTCTTCCATATTAGCAGAAAAACCCTTGTCAATCAATTGCTTATAGCGCCGCAAAGCCCTCGCTTCGACGCTGGCGGTCAAAAATACTTTCAGGCCGGCATGCGGGAAAATCACGGTGCCCATGTCGCGGCCGTCGGCCACCAGTCCGGGATGTTGCCGAAAACTTAACTGCAAGCCATATAAAGCCTGCCGCACCGTTGGTATGGCGGCAATTTTCGAGGCCAGGTTGCCGACCGTTTCGACCCGGATATCGTTCGATACATCCTCATTCGCCAGGAAAATGTGGGCACCGTTGAAATGGCAATGCAAATGCTCGGCGGCCTTGGCCAGGGCGTGCTCATCGTCGAGCGAGATATCGCGCCGCATCACCGACAAGGCTGTCAGGCGATACAAGGCGCCCGAATCGAGGTAATGGAACCCCAGGTGCTGCGCCACCCGCTGCGCCACCGTGCCTTTGCCGGATGCCGTTGGGCCATCGATGGTGATGACAGGAATGGGGGGATTAGACATAGGAATACTCGATGGTGATGGATTATTGAAAATTGTTGCCAGAAAGAATTTTTCGTTATTCGCTCAAAGGCGCGGCCAAGGGCGCGAAGATTGCCTGCAAGTCGTCTTGCGTCAATCCGATGTTCTGGGTTTCGCCTTCAGGCGAGAGCATGGCCTGCGCCAGGCCGGCTTTCTTCTGCTGCAGCAGCTGGATGCTTTCCTCTACCGTGCCCTTGGCGATCAGCTTGTACACAAATACCGGTTTGTCCTGGCCGATGCGCCAGGCGCGGTCGGTGGCCTGGCTTTCCGCCGCCGGATTCCACCACGGATCGTAATGGATCACAGTGTCGGCCGCGGTCAGGTTGAGGCCGACGCCGCCGGCCTTGAGGCTGATCAGGAACACCGGCACTTCGCCGTCCTGGAAGCTGCGCACTGCTTCTGCCCGGTCCAGCGTGGCGCCGGTCAGCATGGCATAGCCGATGTCGCGCTGGCGCAGTTCGGCGGCGATCAGGGCCAGCATACTGGTAAATTGCGAAAACACCAGGATACGCCGGTCTTCCTGGCGCAATTCGTCGACCATTTCCAGCAGCTCCAGCAGTTTGGCTGAAGGTATCTCGTCCTGCGCAGCCTGGGTTTCTGGCAGATCAGTCTTGAGCAGGCGCGGATCGCAGCAAGCCTGGCGCAATTTCAGCAAGGCTTCGAGGATCACGATATGGCTGCGGGCGACGCCTTTCTTGGCGACTTCTTCGCGCACCTTCTTGTCCATCACCAGCCGTACGTTTTCGTACAGGTCGCGTTGCGCCCCGCTCAGCGTCACCGAGCGCAGCATCTCGGTTTTCGGCGGCAGCTCCTTGGCTACCTTGTCCTTGGTCCGGCGCAGCAGGAAAGGCTTGATGCGGCGGACCAGCAAGGCGCGCCGGGCCGCATCGCTATGTTTCTCGATCGGCTGCCGGAAATCGCGGTTGAAGGCTTTTTCGTCGCCCAGCAAACCCGGCAGCAGGAAATGGAATTGCGCCCACAGTTCGCCCAGGTGGTTTTCCACCGGCGTGCCGGTCAGGCAAAGCCGATGGCGGGCATTCAGCAAGGCCGCGCTCTGCGCCACCTTGGAGCGGGGATTCTTGATGTAATGCGCCTCGTCCAGGATCAGCAAATGGAATTCATGCCGGCGCCAGTGTTCTTCGTCGCGCGGCAGCAAGGCATAGGTGGTCAGGACCAGGTCGAACTGGCCGACCTGTTCGAACTGCTCCAGCCGCTGTTTCCCTTGCAGCACCAGCACTCGCAGCTCAGGCGCAAAGCGCAGCGCTTCCTGCTGCCAGTTGTCCATCAGGCTGGTAGGCGCAATCACCAGCGCCGGCGCGGTCAGGCGGCCGCTCTGTTTTTCGACCAGGATATGGGCCAGGGTCTGCACCGTCTTGCCCAGCCCCATATCGTCGGCCAGGATGCCGGCCAGGTCGTATTCGCGCAGGAACTGCATCCACGCCAGGCCTTCCAGCTGGTAATCGCGCAAGGTCGCCTGCAGGCCGGCCGGCGCCGCAATCTTCTTGACGCCGCCGAAGGTGTGCAGTTTTTGTCCCATGCTGCGCAGGCGGTCGCCGCCTACCCAGCGCAGCTTGGCGCCGGCGTCCAGTTCCGCCAGGCGGGCGGCGTCGAGCGCCGACAAGCGCACCGGGCCATCCGATTTTTCGGCGAAATACAACTCGCCCAAGGTATTCAGGATAGGTTTGATGCGGCCCCAAGGCATGGCGACATGGATGCCGTCCGACAAACGCACCAGCAGTTCGTCCTGGTCGTCGCGCAGCGCCATGGTGCGCGGATCGAAATCCTGGGGCGCGTGGCGGATCAGGTCGACCAGCAAGGGCAGCAAGGGAACCCGCTGGTGATTGACGACGATGCCCAGTTCGAGATCGAAGGAAGCATTGGCAGGCTGGCCTTCCGCTTCGTCGATCTCGGCGTACCAGTCGTCCACCGCGACCACATCAAAACGGTATTCTGCCCGCTTGTCGAGCAGCCAGCCCTGGCTCGCCAGCTGCGGCAAACCCTCTTTCGCGAAACGCAGCCAGGACGACTGGTCCGGCTGCATGAACATGCCGGGCATCATGGCCAGCGGGTGCTGCGTGTCCTGCAGCGGCAGCATGCCAAGCGCCAGCAACGCCTGGGTAAACACATTCTCGGCATCCTGGTCGCGCACGATCTGTTCGATGCCGGCCGGCGTATTGCGGCTCAGCGTCGGCGTGAACTGGGTCGAGGCGATTTCGCCGTCGTAACGGAAATGCAGTTCGGCGAAATCCTGCATCAGCGGATTGCTGACGCTGGGCAGACTTCCCAACACCAGCACAGGCTGCGGCGGGATGTCCTTGCGGATCGTCTGCGGCACTTGCGGCGGGAACGGGATCACGTCGTTCAAACCCTGGGCCAGCAACTGCTGGGCGACGGCCAGGCGGTCGTCAGGATCCAGCAGCGGCGCCTGGATCACCAGGTCGTTGAGCGCCTTGCTGGAAATCCTGGCGTCGCGCTGCGGCAGCACCAGCTCGCCGCACGAGAGGTTGTCGACATACCAGGGCGGCTCGGTCGGCAGCAGGTAATCGACATGTTTGCGCGCTTGACTCGATCTTGCCTCGGTTCCCGGCTCCGCTTCGAATTGCCAGCCCAGCTGCCACATGTCGCGCACCACGTCGCGGCTGTCCTCGACCCCGTCGTCCATTATTTCGTACCAGGCCAGGCTGGCCCGGCGCGTGGCGGCCAGCTGCAAAGGATAGGCGGTGCCTTTGGCCAGGTCCGCCAGGGAATTGGCCCATAACAGACGCTGTTGCTGCAACAAGGCCTGCAGCAGCTGCGCACCGAGCTTGCCGCTCAATTCGCAAGCCGCGTGCTGGGCATGGTTGCCGTCGTTCTGGGCGACGAACAGGCCGATCAGGTCGCGGTCTTCCGGACGCAGGAACACGGCGGGATCGGACAGCAGGCGCGGCACGTCAGTCACCGGCTGGGCCGACAGGGACTGGCCGTTCGGGCGCTGCTGCGCCTTACATAAATGCAGCACGGCTTTCTTGCCGTTATACGCGGCAGACAATACAAACAGTACTTGGTGGGTGGCGGCTTTCTGGCGCAAGCCCGAAGGCTGCGCCGGCGCCGATCCGGCCGCGGAGACCTCGCCTTCCACCCGCGTCAGCCAGGCTTCCATGGTCCGCGCCAGCGCTTGCACCGGCAACGGCGCCGGGCTAGCTTTGGGTGTGGCGGCAGGCTTTACCGGCGCTGCCGGCTGAGCCAGCTTGGCGGCCGGGATCGGCAGCTGGTCCGTGGACGGACGCTGCAGGTACTCAATCAGGGCCGCCGCCACATGCTTGCAATTGGAGCCGACCGGACAGGAACAGACGCTGTCGATATCCGGCGCATCGCGGAATACGGAGAGCGTGATTTCCTGCTGGTAGACGTTGCTGCCGCTGCCCTGGACCGTGGCGTTGAGGACGTCGCCGTCCTGCTCCACCGCAAGCACGCGGCGCTGGCGGACGTATTCCTGGCCGCGGTCATAGGTTGCCTGGTGCAACACGTCGCGCACATCGGCAAGTGTCAGGTTCATGCGCGGGCCATCGCTTTACAATAAAGTCTGCTCGGCGATATGCGCGAACACGGTGAAATAATCAGGGAAGGTCTTGGCGACGCATTGCGGATCGTTGATGCGCACCGCGGTCCCGCGCAACGCAGCGCCATCCAGCGAAGCCAGCGAGAAACACATCGCCATGCGATGGTCGTCATAGGTATCGATGGTCGCGGCCTGCAGTTGCGCCGGCGGCGTCACGCGCAGGTAATCGCTGCCCTCTTCAATCGTCGCGCCCAGTTTGCGCAGTTCGGTCGCCATGGCGCTGAGGCGGTCGGTTTCCTTGACACGCCAGCTGGCGATATTGCGCAAGGTGCTGGGGCCGTCGGCGTACAAGGCAGCGACCGCAATCGTCATCGCGGCATCGGGAATATGGTTGAAATCGGCGTCGATGGCTTTCAGCACGCCGTTCGATGACGCTTCGATCCAGTTGTCGCCCATGGTGATGGCGGCTCCCATCTGCTGCAAGGCTTCGACAAACCGGACATCGCCCTGGATGCTGTTGTTGCCGACGCCTTCCACCCGCAGCGGGCCGCCGGTAATCGCGCCGGCTGCCAGGAAATACGATGCGGAAGAAGCGTCGCCTTCGACGTGGATGGTGTTCGGGCTCCGGTACTGCTGGCCGGCCGGGATGGTAAACGACTGCCAGCCGTCGCGCTCCACGCTGACGCCGAAACGCTGCATCAAGTTCAGGGTGATTTCAATATAAGGCTTGGAGATAAGCTCGCCGACCACCTCTATCGTCACCGCCTCATGTTTCGCCATCAGCGGCGCCGCCATCAGCAAGGCCGTCAGGAACTGGCTGGAGACGTTGCCGCGCACCTGCATGCGCTGGGTATGCAGCTGGCCGCGCTGGATATGCAGCGGCGGGTAGCCGGCAACGCCGGTGTAAGCAATGCGGGTGCCGACGGCATTCAAGGCGTCGACCAGGTCGCCGATCGGCCGTTCGTGCATGCGCGCCACGCCATGCAGGGTATAGTCGCCGCCCATCGCAGCCAGGGCCGCGGTCAGCGGACGGATCGCGGTGCCGGCATTGCCCATGAACAGGTCGGCCTGGTGCACCGGGAAGCTGCCGTTGCTGCCACGCACGGTGTAAGTCTGCGTACCTTCCGCCTGCTCCCAGGCCACGCCCAATTGCTTGAGCGCCATCAGCATGACCAGCGTATCGTCGGATGCCAGCAGGTCATGGATCCGGGTGGTGCCGTCAGCCAAGGCCGCCAGCAGCAAAGTGCGGTTGGAAATGCTTTTGGAGCCGGGCAGCCGGACCGTGCCCTGCACCCGTGCTACCGGATGCAGGTCTAGGTATTTTGGATAGTGCTGCTTGCGTTGCGTTGTCACTGATTTTGTCATTAATCGCCGCCCTCTTTGTTCTGTTGTTCTGCCGCCTCGATGGCGCTGATCCAGTTGTGCCTTGCCTGCTGCGCATTGCTGTAGACAGCTTCCAGCGCCGGGCCGTCGCCGGCCGCCAGCAAGCCGCGCAAGCGGGTCAGCTGCAGCAGGTAGGCATCCAGCTCGCCAAGCAAGGCTGCCTGGTTTGCCAGTGAAATATCGCGCCACATTTCCGGCGACGAGCCGGCGATGCGGGTGAAATCGCGAAAGCCGCTGGCTGCGTACTGGAACAGCGACGCCGCATGCGGCTTGTTGGCGATATCGTCCACCAGCGCATACGCCAGCACATGCGGCAGATGGCTGACCGCGGCAAACACGGCATCGTGCTGCTGCGGCGACAGGCGATGGATCAAGGCGCCGCACCGCTGCCACGCGGCGGCAACCCTGGCGACATCCTGCTCCGCATTTTCCGGCAGCGGCGCCAGCACCACTTTCTTGCCGACATACAGCTCGCTCAGCGCTGCTTCAGGACCATTCTGTTCACGGCCGGCGATCGGATGTCCCGGTACAAACTGGGCAATCTTGCCGCCCAGCGTTGCGCGCGCCGCCAGCACCACGTCGGATTTTGTGCTGCCGGCGTCGGTAACGATGGTGCCGGCTTGCAGATGCGGCTCGATGCTGGCCAGGATAGCGCCGGTCTGCGCCACCGGCGCCGCGATCAGGATCAGTTCGGCGCCGGCGACGGCATCGGCCACCGAGCCGGCGATGGCGTCGATGATTCCCAGCTCTTGCGCACGCTGCAAGGTTGCAAGCTGACGACCTACCCCGACCACCTGCTCCACCGCCCCGGCTTTTTTCAAAGCCAGCGCAAATGAACCACCGATCAGCCCCACGCCAAATATTGCGATTTTCTTGAACACGAATGATGCTTTAATAAAAATTAATCGAAGCTAAGAGTCAACGTCGATGTCAGCTCAGCAGTTTTTTCAATGCATCGATGAAGGCTGCGTTTTCATCCGGCAAGCCGATAGTGACGCGCAACCACTGCGGCAGGCCATAGTTGGCGACCGGGCGCACGATGATGCCCTGCTTCAGCAGCGCCAGGTTGACGCGGGCGCCGGCAGCCTCGTCGGCGCCGACCTTGACCATGACGAAATTGCCGAACGAAGGCACGTACTCCAGGCCCAGCTCATCGAAAGTCTGCGTCATCTGGCGATAGCCGTCACGGTTCAACTGCGCGCTGCGCTGCAGGAAAGCGGTGTCGTTCAAGGCAGCCACCGCGGCGGCCTGCGCCAGCGAGTTGACGTTGAACGGCTGGCGGATGCGGTTCAGCAGATCGGTGATCACCGGCTGCGCGATGCCGAAACCGATGCGCAAGCCAGCCAGGCCGTAGGCTTTCGACATGGTGCGCGAGACCAGCAGGTTGGGATATTTGCGTACCCAGGAAATCGATTCGTATTGCAGTTCCGGCGGCAAGTATTCATTGTAGGCTTCATCCAGCACCACCACGATTTGCGGCGGTACGCGCGCCAGGAACGCTTCCAGTTCGGCGGCTGGAATAAAGCTGCCGGTAGGATTGTTCGGGTTGGCGATGAAGATCAGCTTGGTGTCGTCGGTGATGGCGGCAGCCATGGCGTCCAGGTCATGGCCGTAATCCTTGGCCTTGACCACGATGGCGCGGGCGCCGACAGCTTGAGTGGCCAGGGCATACACCACAAAAGAATATTCCGCATACATCGCGGCTTGCCCAGCCTGCACAAAAGCGTGGGTAGCCAGCTCAAGGATGTCGTTGCTGCCGTTGCCCAGCGTGATCCACTCCGACGGCACATCGTATTTGGCGGTGATCGCGGCCTTCAAGTCGAAACCGTTGGCGTCCGGATAACGGCCGATATCGGCAACCGCCTTTTGCATCGCAACCTTGGCCGATTCCGGCATGCCCAGCGGATTTTCATTGGAGGCCAGCTTGATGATCTTGGCTTCGTCCAGACCGAATTCGCGCGCGACTTCGGCAATCGGCTTGCCGCCCTGGTAAGGGGCGATAGCGCGTACATATTCTGGACCAAATTTAATTGACATTGTCTGCTTTCGAAACGTATTGTTGACTGCTTGCCATCTGTTGGCTACTTGCTCAGAAACTGCGCGGATACGATCCCAGCAGCTTGTAGAACGCAGCGTTTTGCTGCAGCTCCGCCAGCGCCTTGGCTACCTTGTCGTCTTCCGCATGGCCTTCGACGTCGACATAGAAATAGTATTCCCATGCGCCCATGCGCGCCGGCCGCGACTCGAAACGGGTCATGGAAACGCCGTGCTTGGCGAGCGGCGCCAGCAGCTTGTATACTGCGCCGGCCTTGTTCGCCACGGACAGCACAAGGGACGTCTGGTCCTTGCCGCTGGCGCCGTTTTTCAGGCGGCCGACTACCGCGAAGCGGGTGCGGTTATGCGGATCGTCCTGGATATGGGCGCTGACGATTTGCAGGTCGTATTTTTGCGCGGCGATCTCACCGGCAATCCCCGCCACGGTCGCATTTTCGCTGGCCATGCGCGCCGCTTCCGCATTGGATGCAACCGCCTGCCGCTCGATATTCGGGTAATGCTGGTTAAGCCAGGCATTGCACTGCGCCAGCGCCTGCGAATGGGCGCAGATGCGGACGACGCCATCCATCGTGCCGGCCTTGCTCATCAGGCTGTGATGCACCGGGATCGATACTTCGCCGCTGATGCTGAGCGTGGTTTGCAGCAGCAGGTCGAGGGTGCGGTTGATCACGCCTTCGGAGGAATTTTCGATAGGCACCACGCCGAAATCTGCCGTGCCGGCTTCGGCCGCGCGGAACACTTCGTCGATCGAGACGCAAGCCAGGCCTTCCACCGCATGGCCGAACTGCTGGTACACCGCTTGTTCGCTAAAGGTGCCGGCAGGGCCGAGATAGGCCACCGTGACGCGTTTTTCGAGGGCGCGGCAGGCCGACATGACTTCACGGAAAATGGTCTGCACGTCGCTGCCTTGCAGCGGGCCGGGATTGCGTTCGGCGACTTTTTGCAAGACTTGCGCCTCGCGCTCAGGGCGGAACACCGGCGCATTGGTCTCGGCCTTGACGTGACCGACCTCTTGCGCAATCTGCGCACGGCGGTTCAGCAAGGCCAGGATTTCCGCATCGATCGCATCGATCTGCTGGCGCAGGGGGAGGAGTTTGTCTTCGCTCATGATTCTATCTTCGACTCTATCTTTGGTTCCGTTACTTGGCTAAGCAAATCATCGCAAACAGGCTGCAGTGTGCAGCAGGCTAGCCGCGCTGCTTTTCGAATTCTTTCATGTAGGCCACCAGGGCTTGCACGCCAGCCAGCGGCATGGCGTTGTAGATCGACGCGCGCATGCCGCCGACCGACTTGTGTCCCTTCAGCTGCAGCAGGCCGTTTTCCCTGGCGCCGGCCAGGAACGCATCGTTGCGCGTTTCATCGGCGAGGAAAAACGGTACGTTCATGCGCGAACGGCAGTTGCTGGCGATCTTGGTCCGGTAGAAGTCGCTGGAATCCAGGTAATCGTACAGCAGCGCTGCCTTGGCGATATTGCGCTGTTCCATCGCCGCCACGCCGCCCTGCTGCTTGAGCCACTGGAACACCAGTCCGGCGATATAGATCGCATAGGTCGGCGGCGTGTTGTACATGGAATCGTTGTCGGCCACGATCTTCCAGTTAAACGCGGACGGGCAAGCCGGCAGGGCATGACCCAACAAATCTTCACGCACCACCACCAGGGTCAGCCCGGCCGGTCCGATATTCTTTTGCGCGCCGCCATAAATCACGCCGTACTTGGAAACATCCACCACGCGCGACAGGATGTGCGACGACATGTCGGCCACCAGCGGCGCGTTATTGGTTTCAGCGGCGACATCCGGCGTGAACTGGTATTCGACGCCGTCGATGGTTTCATTGGTGCAGAGATGGACGTAAGCCGGATCCTTGGACAGCTGCCAGCTGTCGCGCTCGGGAATCTGCGCGAAATGGCTGTCTTCGGAAGAGGCGGCGACATTGACGTTGCCGTAGCGCCGCGCTTCTTTCAGCGACTTGATCGACCAGGAACCGGTATTGATGTAATCGCTGGTCGCCGGCTGGGCGCGACCGCCGCGCCCCATCAGGTTGAGCGGCACGATCGCGTTCTCGGCAATCGCCCCGCCTTGCATGAACAGCAGCTTGTAATTGTCCGGCACCGCGAACAGCTCGCGGAAATCGTGCTGCGCCGCCGCCAGGATAGACATGAACTC
>NZ_JAQGLV010000328.1 GCF_028292705.1 Collimonas fungivorans
TGCGCCGCCAGGCGCAGCGCCTCGCGGGTTGCTTCGCGATTGTCGGGGACGATGCCGTAATCGCTGATTTCGCAGCCCAGGTTTTCCAGCAGGCCGCGCAAGACGAACCGGTTCGAGTTGTAGATGGCGCCCGGCTTCAATGGCTGGCCGGGCATGGCCAGTTCGTCGCCGGTGAAAAACACCGCCACCCGCAACTTGCGCAGCACCGGCAACGTTTCCAGGCCGACCGAGGCCGCCAGGCCGAGATGCTGCGGCCGTAGGCGCGTGCCGGCAGGCAGGATCACGCTGCCGCTGCGGATATCTTCGCCGGCGCGGCGCACCCATTCGCCGGCAGCCGGCGCATGTTTGATGATGACTGCATCGCCGTCGGCCTCGCACATTTCCTGCATGACCACGGCATCGGCGCCTTCTGGAATCATAGCGCCGGTAAAGATGCGGGCGGCAGTGCCGGCCTGCAGCGGCGCACCGACATGGCCGGCGGGGATCCGCTGCGAGATGGATAACCGCGCAGCACCTCCAGCGCAATCCGCGGCGCGTACTGCATAACCGTCCATCTGCGTGTTGTCCGCAGGCGGCACGTTGAGCTGGGAAACCTGGGCATCCGCCAGTATCCGGCCGTTGGCCGACAACGTCGGGATTCGTTCCACGGCAGCGCTGTCAACCAGCGGCCGCGGCGCCGCCAGCAATACTTCGAGGGCTTCGTCGACAGATAACATCGGGGGTTTTTGCATGTCTGGTCGCGGCAAGCTTACAAGCCGGTGTGGCTGGCGATGAAGGTCTTCACCAGCGCCACGTCAGCCGCCATCACTTCGAAGCGCTGCGGCAGCGCTTCTATGTTTTCAAAACCGGCCGGCCGCTCGGCGTCGCGTCCCAGCGCTTCGCGGATGGTTTCGTTGAACTTGGCCGGCAAGGCGGTTTCCAGCACGATCATCGGCACGCCCGGGACCATGTATTCGCGCGCCACCTTGACGCCGTCGGCGGTGTGGGTATCGATGATGACGCCGTAGCGCTGTTCGATATCGCGGATGGTGGCTAACCGGTCCTGATGGGTCGACTTGCCGGACTGGAAGCCGAAGCGGCCGATCTTGGCAAATTCATCGCCGTCGCTGCCGGGGCCGCCCGCCAGGCTGAAGCCGCCCGCGGTTTCCACCTTGTGGAACAGGGCGCGCACGCGCTCGCTGTCACCATCCAGCAAATCGTGGATGAAACGCTCGAAATTGGACGCCTTGCTGATGTCCATGCTGGGGCTGCTGGTGTGATAGGTCTCGGCCGACTTGCGCACCCGATAGATGCCGGTGCGGAAAAATTCGTCGAGCACGTCGTTCTCGTTGGTGGCCGCCACCAGCTTATCGATGGGCAAGCCCATCATGCGCGCGATATGGCCGGCGCAAATATTGCCGAAATTGCCCGACGGCACTGTGAACGATACCTTCTGGTCGTTGCTGGTGGTCGCGCTCAGGTAGCCGCGGAAGTAATACACCACCTGCGCCACCACGCGCGCCCAGTTGATCGAGTTGACGGTGCCGATCTTCTGGCTGGCCTTGAAGGCGTGATCGTTGGATACCGCCTTGACCATGTCCTGGCAGTCGTCGAACACACCTTCGACCGCGATGTTGAAGATGTTCGGATCTTGCAGGCTGAACATCTGCGCGGTCTGGAATGCGCTCATCTTCTTGTGCGGCGACAGCATGAAGACGCGTATGCCTTTTTTGCCGCGCATCGCATATTCCGCCGCGCTGCCGGTATCGCCGGAAGTGGCGCCGAAAATGTTCAGCTTGGCGTCGTTCTTGGCCAGCGTATATTCGAACAGGTTGCCCAGCAACTGCATTGCCATGTCCTTGAAGGCGAGCGTCGGGCCGTTTGACAGCCCTTGCAGCAGCAACTTGCCGCCATCCTTTTCTTCCAGCACGCGCAAGGGCGTGATCTGGCCGGCGTCTTCGCCCGCCCGCGCATTGCGGTAGACCTCGGCGCTGTAGGTCTTGTGCGCCAGCGCCTTCAGATCGGCGGCCGGCACATCGGTAGCAAACTTCTTCAATACTTCAAACGCCAGGTCGGCATACGACAGGCCCCGCCATTGATCCAGTTCAGCGCCGGTGACTTGCGGATATTTCTCAGGCAGGTACAGGCCGCCATCCGGGGCCAGCCCGCCTAACAGGATTTCGGAAAAATTTTGCGCAGCTGCGTGGCCGCGAGTGGAAACATAATGCATAGTGTGGATGGCGTTATTTAGGATTGCGGATCAATATAGAAGCTGCTGCCTGCATTATAGCGTTCGCTGCCTCGCTGCTGTCAGCTTTGCGCCTGGGCGGCGAGTCCGTATTCAGTTTAAATCCTGGCTTATTTTTTCTTCCCTTATTTTTTCCAGTAGTCACCGGTCTCTTCGTAGCACTCGACCGCCAGATCCGAGACTTTCGCCTCCATATGCGCCTGCGCATCGGCAATCGCCTGGTTATAGATGCCGGGCCCGATCACCCGCAGGCAGAAATCGAGCAGCATGCCGGCTTTCAGGTCGCCGATCGGTTCGTCCATGTTTTCGTTGAAATAGCGCTGGATGGCTCCAACCAGGTCTTTCTGCTCGCTTTGCTGCAATTTGATCGCCATGGGCTCTCCTTGTCATCTGTACATCATTAAAGTGCAGCGTCCGGTGCGCTGCGCTTTTTTGAGAACCCATAAATGTACACCATGGTCCAGGCAACCGTTATCACACAGCCAATATACCGGCAGTTCGTCCTATGCGGGAAAGATACAAATCGGCGCTGCAGCCTTATTGCCGCGCTGATACAATGTCACTCTTATATACAAGTATGTTAAATATGCTTGTAGCTTGCACATTATTCGACTGTCATGACACCACCACTTCTACCTACATCACCAAACGAACTGCTGGCCGGTTCGGCCATGCCGGACGAACATCCCATGTCCGGCAGCCTGTTCATGGTGGTAGCACCTTCCGGCGCCGGCAAATCGACGCTGGTCAACGCCCTGCTGGCGCAGGAACAGGCCATCAAGCTGTCGATCTCCTACACCACGCGGCCGCCGCGCCCGGGTGAACAGGACGGCCGCGAGTATCATTTCACTACCGTCGAAGACTTCCGCGCCCGCCACAAGCAAGGCGAATTCCTGGAATGGGCCGAAGTCCACACCAATTATTACGGCACTTCGCGCCTGGCGATTGCCGAACAGATGCAGTCAGGCACCGACGTTTTGCTGGAAATCGACTGGCAAGGCGCCCAGCAGGTAAAGAAGCAGTTCCCGCACGCGGTCGGCATTTTTATCCTGCCGCCGTCGATTGCGGCGCTGGAAGACCGCCTGAAAAAGCGTGGCCAGGATGAACCGCAGGTCATTACGCGCCGCATCCTTGCCGCCGGCGGCGAAATCGCGCACGCCCCCGAGTTTGAATATGTTATTATTAATCAAGAGTTTGCATCTGCTCTGTCGGAATTAACAGCGATCGTCAAAGCCACTCGCTGCCGCTTTTCCCAGCAGGCAGTGCGCAACGCGTCCTTGTTTGCCCAATTAGGCATACACGCCAATTTAAGTTAATATTAAGTCAACACCCTGCAATACCGTTTTTCCGGAGAATATATGGCACGCATCACCATCGAAGATTGTTTGAAACAGATTCCTAACCGCTTCCAGCTGACGCTGTCCGCGACATATCGCGCACGCCAGCTGCTGCAAGGCCATACCGCCAAGATTGACGCAAAAGACAAGCCAACCGTGGTCGCCCTGCGCGAAATCGCTGCCGGCAAGATTGGTATCGAAATGCTGAAGAAGGTACCTGGTTAACCATTAACATCATGCGGCTGATAACTATCCAGTATGAACCTGACATCTCCAGATTCAAGCCTGTCATCAGCCGCAACCACTAAAAAACGGGCGGCTTCCCCCCGCTCAGCCAGAAAACCCGCGAACACTCCTCCCTTGCCAGATCACCAGCCCGTGCTTCAACCCGGCGTTGCCTCGATCACGCACCTGACCACCAAGCTTGCCGAATACCTGACTCCAGCCGAGCTGAAGAAAGTCAAGGAAGCGTATCGCTTTTCGGATGAAATGCATCTGGGCCAGATGCGCAAATCCGGTGAACCTTATATCTCGCATCCGATCGCCGTCGCCGAAATCTGCGCCGACTGGAAGCTGGACGCGCAAGCGATCATGGCTGCCCTGCTGCACGACGTCATGGAAGACCAGGACGTCAAGAAAGACGAGCTGATCGAACGCTTCGGGGCGCCGGTAGCAACGTTGGTGGATGGCTTGTCGAAACTGGACAAGATCGAATTCCAGAGCCAGATCGAAGCCCAGGCCGAAAATTTCCGCAAGATGCTGCTGGCCATGGCGCGCGATGTGCGCGTGATCCTGGTCAAGCTGGCCGACCGCCTGCACAACATGCGCACGCTGGGCGTGATGATCCCGGAAAAGAAACGCCGCATCGCGCGCGAGACCATGGAGGTCTACATCCCGATCGCGCATCGGCTGGGCCTCAACAATATTTACCGCGAACTGCAGGAACTGGCGTTCTCGCATCTGTATCCGCTGCGCCACCGCACCCTGGCCAAGGCAGTCAAGGCTGCGCGCGGCAACCGCCGCGAAGTGGTCAGCAAGATCCTGGAATCGGTCAGCACCACGCTGGCGGCGACCGGCATCAATGCGCAGATAGACGGCCGCGAGAAAAGCCTGTTCGGCATCTACCGCAAGATGCACAACAAGCACCTATCGTTTTCCCAGGTGCTGGATGTCTACGGCTTCCGCATCGTGGTCGACACCTTCGCCAACTGCTACCTGGCGCTCGGCACCCTGCATGCGCTGTACAAGCCGATGCCTGGCAAGTTCAAGGATTACATCGCGATTCCCAAGCTGAACGGCTACCAGTCGCTGCACACTACCCTGATCGGCCCTTACGGCACGCCGGTGGAATTCCAGATCCGCACCCAGGACATGCATCGCGTGGCCGAGTCGGGCGTGGCCGCGCACTGGCTGTACAAGGATGAAGAAGGCAACCTGAGCGACCTGCAGCAGCGCACCCATGCCTGGCTGCAGTCGCTGCTCGACATCCAGAAACAGACCGGCGATTCGGCGGAATTCCTGGAGCACGTCAAGGTCGACCTATTCCCCGATTCGGTTTATGTGTTCACGCCGAAATCGAAAATCATTGCCTTGCCGCGCGGCGCCACGGCGCTGGATTTTGCCTACACCATCCATACCGACGTCGGCGACCAGACCATCGCCGCCAAGATCAACCACGAACCGGCGCCGCTGCGCACCGAGCTGCATAACGGCGACATCGTCGAAATCATTACCTCGCCCAGTTCGCGCCCGAGTCCTAACTGGCTCAGCTTCGTGCGTACCGGCAAGGCGCGTTCGGCCATCCGCCATCACCTGCGCACCATCAACCTGAGCGAGTCGGTGGAACTCGGCCAGCGGCTGTTGTCGCAGGCGCTGGCGATGCTCAACCTGAATCCGGTGCTGGCGCCTATCGTGGTCGACCGCCTGCTGAATGAATCCAGCGCCAAGTCGCTCGATGAAATCTATGCCGACATCGGCGTCGGCAAGCGCATGGCGACCCTGGTGGCGCGCCATATCATGGGCTTGCTGGAAAACGAGCCGCTGGTGACGCCGCTGCTTGACATGGAAGGCGTCGCTGCTCCAGGCAAGATGGATCCGGTGGTGATCTATGGCAGCGAAGGTGTATCGGTGCAGCTGTCGCCGTGCTGCCAGCCGATCCCGGGCGACCATATCACCGGCCAGCTGAAACGCGACCAGGGCCTGGTGGTGCACGCCGAAGACTGCAATATCGCCAAGCGCCAGCGCAACAAGGATCCGGACCGCTGGATCGAAGTGCTGTGGGGCGAGGACCTGAACCGCCGTTTCGATTGCCGCATCAAGGTGCTGGTGCATAACGACAAAGGCATCCTGGCCCGCGTCGCCGCCGAAATCGGCGATTCCGACGCCAACATCATCTACGTCAACATGGATGACGACAAGGACCAGCTGATGACCCAGCTGATCTTCACCATCCAGGTCGAAGA
>NZ_JAQGLV010000303.1 GCF_028292705.1 Collimonas fungivorans
CGTACTGGGTATACCCCGAAGTGCCGGCCATCATGCGCGACGGCCAGACTTTCTTCGGCTTCATCCAGCGCCCCAGCTTGCGGATGGCGTCATTGGCCTCGGCGATCACCGGCAGGATTTCGCTTAATTCCACCTCGACGGCAGGTTTGCCGAAATCGGCAAAGCCGGCGGCAATCACCTCATCCTTGTGCGCCAGCAGCGCGCTCTTCAGCTTCCTGATTTTCTGCAGGCGCTCGGCCTTGCCCGACTGGCGCAGACGCAGCGCGGTGACTCCCTGGGCATCGAATACGCGCCGTATTTCCAGCTGGGTCTGGTCAAATTCGGCGCCGGCCGGAGTTGTCATGGTGTTCATCGCTTGCCTTTGACAAGAGCATTTGTATCCGGCAATTAAAGCACATCGCCTATTCCAAAGGACGATCTTTTACTTGAGCGCCGCCTCCACTTTATAGGCGTTTTAGCCATTCGTTTTTACAGAAAAATAATGATATTCAATAAAAATATTTAATTCAGCAACGATTGCTTATTAGCCCATTAAATTTTCCAATGCTCTTTTAAAAACGTCCTTCATTAGCATCAATTCACATCTGATTTGATTTGATTATCAAATAACGTACGCCAAATACGAATTACAATCAAGGTAACATTTATTGCATAATGGAAATTTATTTATCATATATTTCCTCAAAATAGTGCCCAAAGGAAAATAAAACAACAAAAAAACTAACGAAAAAGTTAAATATTTCAGGCGCGTTACATCACGCGACGGATTGATACAAAATGAAATAACAGCACCCCAAGCATGGTCATTATCGGGGTGCTGTTCGTCATCCGGACATACGCTGTCCGCGCTGACGGCACTGGAAACCCTTGCTCTACAGGTGGCTTATCCGGCCGCCTGTAACAAAGCATGAAGCGAAATCGATCATTTCCTTACCAAAGATGGAGACTTTCCCAGATGAAGAAAACAGTTTTGGCATCAACCCTCGCAGCAATCGGCTTCATCCACCTGCCCCTCGCCTTCGGCGCTGACCAACCCGCCGCTCCCGTTCCCGAGAATCTTGAACGCATTACCATAACCGGCTCAAACATTTCACGCGTCAACAAGGAGGGCCCGACCGCGGTGGAAATCATCAAACGCGACGCGATTGAAAAATCCGGCGCCAGCACCGTAGTTGAGCTGCTGAGCAAGATGCCGTCGGTTTCCGTGGAATTGAGCGGCAATGCCAATAACTCATTCGCCAAGGGAGCTGCGTCGGTGGCATTGCGCGGCCTGGGCGCCAAATACACTTTGATTTTGCTGAATGGCCGCCGCCTGGCCAATTACGGTTTTGCCAATAACGCGGAAGATACGTTTGTTGATCTCAACAGTTTGCCGCTGGCGGCGATCGAATCGGTCGAAATCCTGCGTGACGGCGCCTCAGCCATTTACGGCTCCGATGCCGTCGCCGGCGTGATCAACTTCAAAACCAAGCGCAACTACCAGGGCATAGAAACCACGGCAAATCTTGGCACGAATGAAAAAGGCGACGGCGGCACGGCCGGCGCCAGCATCACCGCAGGCTGGGGCGACCTGGATAAAGATGGACAGAACTTGCTGCTGACAGTCGACGTGCTGCGCCGCAACCCCTTATCCAGCGACAAACACGACGCCACCGCCAATCGCGACTTCAGTCGTTTTGGGGGTGGCGACAGCCGAAGCATAAACCGCTACCTGGGCAGCCTGAACGACCTTACCACTGCCGAACCGGGCGTCCCGATACCCGGCTGCCGCGGCACCGTTGGCGTCAGCGCAGGCACAGGTGATACGCGCTGTTTCACCAATCCCGTGGTGCGTCTGTCGCCAAAGGTGCTGCGCGGTGGTATTTCAGCGATTTTTACCAAACGGCTCAATGGCCGCGACGAATTGTTTGGCGAAGCCTCATATAGCCACAGCGAAAGCACCACTGAACGAGGCCTCCCGCAATTTGACAGCGCATTCATTGGCAAGACCGCCGGCTCGACCAATCCGGGCCTTGCCAACTTGCCTGGCCCCAGCGCAGACGGTTCACTGCAAGGCTTTACACCCGGCGACCAGTTGCGCCTGTACCGCGGCATTTACGAAGCTGCCCCACAACAAAGCAAAGTGACCAGCGACAGTGTGCGCCTGGTAGGTGGTTGGCGTGGCGAAATCGGCCGCTGGGACAGCGAGGCAGCCATCAGCCTCAATCAGAACCGCCTCAAAGAAAGCGGCTCGAATGCCGTCTTGAAAGATGTATCGTCGGCATCGCTGCAAAGCGGCTTGCTCGGCAATGGCGGCTATGATCCCTTTGCTTATTGGAATCCAGCCAGCGTGGTCAATCCACTGCTGACCACTACCGAGCGGGTGGCGACATCGCGCCTCGGAACCATTGACTGGAAAATGTCAGCGCCAGACTTGTTTTCGTTCAACGGCGCACCGGTCGGGTTTGCCTGGGGCGCGCAAGCGGGGCATGAATCCATCGACGACAAACCGGATCCGCTGGCTGTCGCGGGACAGATCACCAATCTGGGCGCCAACAGCAGCAAAGCCAGCCGCTCTGTCTATTCGCTGTATGGCGAGTTCAATGTCCCGCTGATGAAACAGGTCGAAATGCAACTGGCGTTGCGCGGCGATCACTATAGCGACTTCGGCAATTCAATCAATCCCAAAATTGCATTAGCGTGGAGACCGTCAGATCAGATCTTGCTGCGCGGTTCGGCCACTACCTCGTTCAAGGCGCCGACCTTGCCAGAGATTGCATCAACCACGACCGCCTATACCACGGTAGCCGACCGTGCCCGTTGCGGTCCGCTCGGGTATGTCGGGGCCAATTGCAGCTATAGTCCCAGAGTCTACCTGCAAGGCAATCCGGACCTGAAAGCTGAAAAAGCCAACAACTATTCGTTTGGCGTTGTATGGCAGCCAATCAGGGACCTGTCGGCATCGCTGGACTGGTATGGAATCAAACAGCGCAACACGATCCAGTCGCTCGATCCGCAATACATCCTGGACAACGAGGACATCATTCCCGGTTATGCAGCGTTGATTGGCCGCGATCCGCGTAATGCAGCGCTGGAAGCGCGTAATCCGGGACTCAACAAGGGGCGGATCAGCAGCATCACTTCTCCCTATATCAATGTCGGCAGAACCGACCTCCAGGGTCTCGATCTGGATGTGAAATATGATATCGCCCTCGGCAGCTGGGGCAAGCTCAAATTCCGTGAGGTCAACAACTATACGCTGAGCTTCAAGCAAAGCACCACACCGGGAGCCGGTCCTGTGAGCAGGCTGGATTCGCTCAATCATCCAAGGTGGAGCAACTCCTTCCGCACGGCATACGAATATGCCGGCAACGAATTGGCGTTGACCGCCAGAACTTACGCCAGCACCCGCAATATCGACGACCCGACCCACTCCCAGGATCCTGCCATCACGAACGCGCGCGTGCCGTCATACACTGTGTGGGATATGAACTTCAACACCAAGCTGATGAAGAATCTGACATTAAACCTCGGCATCAACAACCTGTTTGACAAGGCGCCGATATATGCCAACACGGCTTACAAAGATGACTTCGTGCAAAACCAGAACGACCTGGTAGGACGCTACATCTACGCCAACATGCGCTACCAGTTCCAATAAGCAGCGTTAACCAAAACGGGCTTCACGCAATGTGAAGCCCGCTTCAATACCTCAGCCGACAATCCGCATCTACGGCAAACGGATTTCACTCACCTCATGCACATCCGGCAGCGCTTTCAGCTTGACCAGGATGACATCGAATTCGCTAGGCAACACACGCAGCAGCGCCACGGTGACTTCTTCAATATCCGCATCATTGGCGTTCTGCTCAACGATGAACTGCTCGATCTGCGCCGTACCCTTGTCCAGCAGCTGCCCGAACATCTGGAACGTCATGGCGCCGCGCCGCACCACCAGCCGCACCTCGCGCCGCTGGCGGGCCACGAAAAAACGTTTTTCCAGCGGCTTGAGACCGGCCAGGATAATCAGGATGATCAGCGTCGCCGCCGCAGCCGCTATGTAGAGGCCGCCGCCTACAGCAAGCCCCACCGCCGCCACCGACCATAGGCTGGCGGCAGTCGTCAGACCGCGGATCACCTCGCCGCGCAGCAGGATCGAACCGGCGCCCAGGAAACCGATGCCGGACACCACTTGCGCCGCCATCCGTGACGGATCCAGCGCAATCCCCGGTTTGCCCACCACCTCCTGGAAACCGTAGGCCGAAACGATCATCACCAGCGCCGAGCCGACGCACACCAGCATGTGCGTGCGCAGGCCGGCGGCCCAGGATAAACGTTCGCGGTCGAAGCCGATGACACTGCCCAGGGCCGCGGCTATCAGCAGCCGGATAATCATTTCAACCTGATCCAATTATTCTTCCTCCAGTAAGTCGTGTTGACGAAGGCCTATGCCAGGTCCAGGGTATTGGTCAGGTCGCCCAGCGGCGCCAGGCGGTTTTCCCGGAACGCCTGATCGCGCGCTACCAGTGCATCCAGCTTGCGCAAGCCGTGCAAACGGGTAATGAAACGCATGATCGAGGTGGTGTCGTACACAGTGTGGTCGACAAACCCTTTTTTTGCATACGGCGAAATGACGGTGGCCGGTATCCGCGAACCCGGGCCCCAGCGGTCGCCCTTGGGCGGCGCTACATGGTCCCACCAGCCGCCATTCTCATCGTGGGTGACGATCACCACCATGTGCTGCCATTGCGGCCCGCGCTGCAGATGGGCGATGACGTTGGCGATGTGGCGGTCGCCCGATTCGACATCGGCATAACCCGCATGCAGGTTCAGGTTGCCCTGCGGTTTATAAAAACTCACCGCCGGCAGCCGTCCGGCATCGATCTCCGCCAAGAACTTGTTGGTAGCCGGATCGTCGCCCAGTCCGGCGTCTTTCAGATGGGTCTCGCGCAACGCCGTGCCGGGAGCAAAACTCTTGAAATAATTGAACGGTTGGTGATGGTACTGAAAATTCGGCACCGCATCGTCGTTCGCCTTGCCGTCCAGCGCAGCCTGCCAGGCGCCGGCATACCAGGCCCAGCTGATATTTTTTTCCGACAGGCGGTCGCCTATGGTGGCGTAGGTTTGCGGCGGCAGCACCATCGGATCGTCAGCGTTCGCGTAAGCCGCATCGCCGCCTATGGCCGGCTTCACGAAACTCGGCTGGTATGGCGGCGCCATGGTGTTGACGGCATAGCCGTCGGGCGTGATGGCGCGGTCGCGCAGGAATTTGGGCGGGCCGTCGATGGCCGATGCCGGATTCTTGTCGTCCAGTTTCAGGCGCGTGCCCTTCGGATCGTCACCCTCGACGGTGGCCACGTTGTGGCGCGCCGGGCTGTTATGGACATCGGGATAGAAAGGTGTCTGCCCGGAAACCAGGAAGATGTGGTTGAGATAGGAACCGCCGAAGGCCGACATGAAAAAATTGTCGCACAGGGTGTATTGCTCGGCCAGCTTCCACAGGCGCAGCTTGCTGGCGGTTTCACCATAGTGGCCCATGGTCAGGCCGCCGGAATCGGCCCAGGCGACGAACTGGTCGTTCTTGCCGCCGTTGATCTGCATCTGGTTCTGATAAAACTTGTGCCACAGATCGCGCGTGATCACACCCTGCGGCAACAGCTTGCCGTGCTGGTCGCTCAGCTTGAACGGCGCGTTCGGCAAGCCGCTGATCTGGTCTTCGGCAATCATGTAACGCTGGCCGCCGACTTCCTGCGCCTGCGGCACCAGGCCGCCCCAGATCTTGGGCAGCTGCGCCAGCGGCGTCTTGCCGTCGCGGTCCAGCTGCGTGTAGCGTGCCTGCATCGCTTGCGACAAAGGTTTCTGCACGCCGGGGAAATTGCCGTACAGGTTATTGAAACTGCGGTTCTCGGCGTAGATCACCACCACATGCTTGATGGCCGACTGCAGCTTCTGGTCCAGCAGTTTTTCCTGGGTTGCAGCGGCGATCTGCTGGTTGCCGTCGCTGGCGCAGTCGGACAATGCCAGGCTGGCGCCGGCTGCAACTACGGTACCAAGGAAACGGCGCCGCGTGAAACCGGCGCTCTCGTCTTCTTCTGTCAATTCTGGTTTTTCGTTCATGCGCAGTTTCAATTTCTTGATGGTGGTTTGCAGCCTGCCATGTTAGCAGCAGACGTTCATCTTTTGGTCATGAAACCGTCAATCCGGCCGCGGCGTCCTCAGCGTGACGAACTCTTCGGCCGAAGTCGGATGGATGCCGATGGTGTCGTCGAACACGCGTTTGGTGGCGCCGGCGCGCAAGGCCACGGCAATGCCCTGGATGATTTCGCCGGCGTCCGGGCCCACCATGTGGCAGCCGAGCACCTTGTCGCTGTCGGCGTCGACGATCAGCTTCATCATGGTTTTTTCATGGTAGTCGCCCAGGCTCAGCTTCATCGGCCGGAATTTTGTCTCGAAGATTTTCAGCTTATGGCCGGCGCCCTGCGCCTGTTCTTCCGTGAGCCCCACCGTGCCGATATTCGGCAAACTGAATACCGCGGTCGGGATCAGTTGGTAGTCCACAGGACGGTATTCCTCGGGGCGGAACAAGCGTCGCGCGACCGCCATGCCTTCGGCCAGCGCCACCGGCGTCAGCTGCACCTTGCCGATGACGTCGCCCAGGGCCAGGATGCTGGGTTCCGAGCTGCGGTATTCCTGGTCGACCTTGACAAAACCTTTGGCGTCCAGCGCCACGTCGACATTCTCCAGGCCCAGGTTGTCCAGCATCGGCCGCCGGCCGGTAGCGTAGAACACGCAATCGGTATCGAGCACGCGGCCGTCTTTCAGGGTGGCCTGCAAACTGCCGTCGGCCTGCTTCGCGATGCTGGCGATATCGGCCTTGAACTGCAGGTCGACGCCCTTCTTCTTGAATTCCTCATTCAGGTGCTGGCGCACGCCATGGTCGAATCCGCGCAGGAACAGGTCGCCGCGGTACAGCAGGCTGGTCTGCGCCCCCAGGCCATGGAAGATCGACGCGAATTCGACGGCAATATAACCGCCGCCGACCACCAGCACGCGGCGCGGCAATTCCTTGAGGAAGAACGCTTCGTTGGAGGTGGTGGCGAATTCCTTGCCCGGGATATCCGGCACCTGCGGCCAGCTGCCTGTGGCGACCAGGATGTTGGCGGCGCTGATGCGCTGGCCGTTGATCTCGACCGTGTGCTTGTCCAGCAGCCTGGCATGGCCTTCGTGCAAGGCGACGCCGCTGTTGAGCAGCAAGCCGCGATAGACTTCGTTGAGCCGGTGGATCTCGCGGTTCTTGTTGGCGATCAGCGTGCTCCAGTCGAACTGCGGCTTGCCGGCAGTCCAGCCAAAACTGGAGGCTTGCTCGAAGTCCTCGCTGAAATGGGCGCCATAGACCAGGAATTTTTTCGGCACGCAGCCGACGTTGACGCAGGTGCCGCCCAGGTAACGGCTTTCCGCCACCGCCACGCGGGCGCCGAAACCTGCAGAAAACCGCGCAGCGCGCACACCGCCGGAACCGGCGCCGATGACAAACAGGTCGACATCAAAAGACATTGGCATTCTCCGCGGCCATGACCAGGCCAAGACGCTCGCCGGTAGCGGCGAGCAATGCCAAATATTACGCTATTGACTACACCGTCGCTTGCTCGTAGGTGAAACTGGAAGGTTTCAGGGCGGTGATCACGATATGCTTGGCGCCGTGCATTTCAACGTCCTTGTTTTCATTCAGGAAAATATCGCCTTTGAAATTTTCGGCGGTAATCCACAGCAAGCCGCTCAGGCACTTGATTCTTTCACCTTGTTTCAAGGCTTTCTGGATCGAGATGGTCTGGTCCTCCGCCAGGTAGACAACGTCATGGGTATGCGCGCGTGTCAGCAGATGGCTGATGTTTTCTGATTTCATGGTTTTGCCTCGGTATGTTGGCGTCAATTGTTGGCGTCAATCGCGTCAAACATTGACTGCCGGAATGATTATTTATTATTATTTATTCCGGCAGACATAACAATCCAGGAAATCAGAACAACACTTGTGCTCCCTGCGCACAAATCAATCAGTCCAGCAAACTCTCGTCCCAGGCGTGCACGGTCTGCTGCTGCTCGCCCAGGCCGTCTATGCCCAGCCGCACCACGTCGCCGTGCTTGAGATACAGCGGCGGCTTTTGCCCCATGCCGACGCCGGGCGGCGTACCGGTGGAAATGATGTCGCCCGGGTACAGGGTGGCGAACTGGCTGATGTAATGGACCAGGAAAGCGACATTGAAGATCATGGTCTTGGTGCTGCCGTCCTGGAAGCGCTTGCCGTTGACCTCCAGCCACATCGACAGGTTTTGCGGATCCGCCACTTCATCGGCGGTGACCAGCCACGGCCCGACCGGCCCGAAGGTGTCGCAGCCCTTGCCCTTGTCCCAGGTGCCGCTGCGTTCGATCTGGTATTCGCGTTCGGAGACATCGTTGATCACGCAATAACCGGCGACATGCGACAGCGCCTGGTCCAGCGCGACATAACGCGCCTTGCTGCCGATCACCACGCCCAGCTCGACTTCCCAGTCGGTCTTGACCGAATTTTTCGGCATCACGATAGCATCGTTGGGACCGCCGAAACAGCTGTTCCACTTATTGAACAGCACCGGCTCCGGCGGCACCGGCAAGCCCGATTCGGCGGCATGGTCGCTGTAGTTCAGGCCTACGCACATGAATTTCCCGAGGCCGGTAAACGGCGCGCCGATGCGGCCCGGACCGGTGATTTCCGGCAGGCTGGCTGGATCGATCGCACGCAGCTGCGCCAGCCCGGCGGGCGTCAGCTGTTGCGCGGTGATATCGCTGACCACGCCGGACAAATCGCGCAGCTTGCCGCCGGCATCCAGCATGGCCGGCTTTTCCTGCCCCTTGGGACCTACTCGTAACAGCTTCATCTCTTGTTTCCTTTTTTAAACTGCGTTGCCTGGAAATAGCCATGCGGACCGGCAGGTTTTAGCTCAAAATACGCAAGCTGGCCCAGACGGGCCTCCTGACAATCCTCTGGAATCGTGTATGCCGAATCTTAATTTATTGCTGGGTTTTGCGCTGGTCGCCTTCGGCATGGTGCTGACGCCCGGGCCGAACATGATCTACCTGATCTCGCGTTCGATCTGCCAAGGCCCCAAGGCCGGCTTCGTGTCGCTGGCCGGGGTCGCCACCGGTTTTGTGTTTTACATGCTGTGCGCCGCTTTCGGCATCACCGCCCTGCTGTTTGCCGTGCCGCTGGCCTACGACCTGCTGCGTTTCGGCGGCGCCGCCTACCTGCTGTACCTGGCCTGGCAAGCGGTAAAGCCCGGCGGCCGCTCGCCGTTCGCAGTGCGCGACCTGCCCGCCGACAGCAACCGCAAACTGTTCCTGATGGGCCTGTTCACCAACCTGCTCAATCCCAAGGTCGCCTTGCTCTACCTGGCGCTGCTGCCGCAGTTCATCGATCCGAACGGCGCCAGCATCCTGGTGCAGTCGCTGGTGCTGGGCGCGATCCAGATCGTGGTCAGCATCACGGTCAACTCGATGGTGACGCTGGCCGCCGGTTCGATCGCCGGCGTGCTGGGCAGCCGGCCCAGCTGGCTGCTGATCCAGCGCTGGCTGATGGGCACGGTGCTGGCCGGCCTGGCGGTGCGGATTGCGCTGCAGGCAAAAAAATAAGCAGGTCGCCCTGGTTATTGGCTAATATGCAAGCTGCCCATGAGATTCGGAGCTGTCTGAATGCAGTATTTGCCGCTTGCCCTGGTTTCCACTCTAGTTTTGCTGCTGCATGCCGCCGGCGTCGTCGCCGCGATCCACGCCTTGATGCACACCCGCACGCCGCAAGGCGCGGTGGCCTGGGTGTTCGGGCTGGTGCTGCTGCCCTATTTCACGCTGCTGCCTTACCTGTTCCTTGGCAGTAAACGTTTCACCGGTTATGCCGAACTACATCACTCGCGGCTGGCTCGCCTGCGCCAGCTGGACGATCCGGCCCAGCGGACGTTAGCCGCGCAATACCCGCCGCATGCCGGCGCCCAGCGTTACCAGGCCATCAGCAAAATGCTCGGCGTGCCGTTCCTGAGCGGCCACCGCTTGCGCTTGCTGATTAACGGCAAGGCCAGTTTCGATGCAATCTTCGAAGCCATCGCCGGCGCCGAGCACTACGTGCTGGTGCAGTTTTTCATCATCCACGACGACGAACTGGGCCGGCGGCTGCAAGCGGCGCTGCTGGAACGCGCCGCCGCCGGCGTCCGCGTCCACGTGCTGTACGACGGCGTCGGCAGCCACGATCTGCCGGCAACCTACGATGCCATCCTGCGCGCCGGCGGCGTCCAGATCCACCGCTTCGCCACACGGCGCTGGCGCAACCGCTTCCAGCTCAACTTCCGCAATCATCGCAAGGTGGTCGTAGTGGACGGCTGGCGCGGTTTTGTCGGCGGCCTCAATGTCGGCGACGAATACCTCGGCCTCAAGCCGCCGCTGGCGCCGTGGCGCGACACCCACATGGAACTGCAGGGTCCGGCAGTGGCCGACCTGCAATTGGCCTTCGATGAAAACTGGCACTGGATCACCGGCGAACCGCTGGCCTTGCTGCCGCCGCGCGCCGGCGACGGCCACGCCACCAGCCTGATTGCCGCCACCGGACCGGCCGATGCGCAAGAAACCTGTTCGCTGTTCTTCGTCCAGGCGATACACGCCGCCCGCCACCGGCTGTGGCTCGCCACGCCTTACCTGGTGCCAGACTCGGCCGTCAACGCCGCGCT
>NZ_JAQGLV010000320.1 GCF_028292705.1 Collimonas fungivorans
AGAATTTTCTTGCCAACATGGCGCACCAGCTGCGTACGCCGCTGGCCGGATTCCGCACCCAGCTGGAATGGCTACGGCAGAAGCACGCCGGCGAACCGGAGAGCGCGCACTCGATCGCGCTGATGACGTCGTCGACCGAACGCATGATCCGCCAGACCAACCAGTTGCTGACGCTGGCCCGCGCCGAGCCGGCCAAGTTCGAGAAGGAGCGCTTGCGGGTGGTCGAGCTGAACCGGCTGGTGGAGGAATCGATCCAGCATTTTGTCGAACAGGCGCACCGGAAAAATATCGACCTTGGCTTCAACCTGCAGCCGACGCGGGTGATGGGCGAGCATTTCCTGCTGCGCGACCTGATCGACAACCTGATCGACAATGCAATCCGCTATTCTCCCCAGGACGGCAAGGTGACCGTCAGTTCGCTGCATGGCAAGGACGGCGGCATTTTCTCGGTGGAAGATTCCGGCCCCGGGATCAAGCCTTCCGAACAGGAACTGATCTTCAACCGCTTCCGCCGCCTCGACGACAGCGTTGCTGGCAACGGCCTGGGGCTGGCGATCGTGCGCGACATCGCCAAGGACCATGGTGCCCGGATCACGGTCGAGCCTGCGACGGCAGGTGGCACGGTGTTCTCGGTGCTTTTCCCATTTCCTATCCTGGGCGCGCCGTCAAGGCTGCCTGAGTAAGCGGCTGGCGTTTATCCTGTCCCAAGTCTGAACTATTGTTCATCTTCCAGCTGCCCGTCCTGCGCTGATTTGTTCCGCCAGCGCAAAAGTCCTATTCCCAAACTGCACATTGTTGTACGCCGCAGATTCCTTCATTCTCCATGCTTGCAGATATTTCTATGTGGAAATATCGACGCGAAGCCAGGCGGCAAGCCGGTCTACATGGCTTAACGTCAATATTTCCGAGTGGCATATTTGTTGCTTAGTGTTTCTCCGGAAATATTTCGGATTGTAATTGCCTGAAGCAATGCGAGAAATTTCTGCTGGAGACGATTGCCGCAAAAGAAACCTTTGTGCCAGAAATTGGTGCAACGGTGTCCGATGCATCGCCCAAAAGGCGATTAACAAATGGTTGTATCCGTTAAAAAAATGAGATTTCTACTCTGATACTTACCCATGGGGAGTGTGGTTATGATGAAAGAAAGAAGGCTGCAACGTTCGCTGCGACTGATGTTTTCCGGCGGCGTGGCCGTTGGATTCGGGCTGCTGGCGCAATCGGTGCACGCGCAGGAGACCAAGACCGACGACGCACCACAACAGATGCAACGCGTCGAAATCACAGGCTCGTCGATCAAACGGATCACCAAGGAAGGCGCTTTGCCGGTGCAGACGCTGACCCAGGAAGACATCGCCAAGAGCGGCGCCAACAGCGTCGCCGACCTGATCCAGGCCCTGCCGGCGATGCAGGGATTCATCCCGCAATCGAGTTCGGTCAACGGCAACGGCAGCGGCGTCGAGACGGCTTCCATCCATGGCATCGGTTCCGGTTACACCCTGGTGCTGCTGAACGGACGGCGCATCGCCAAATCGGCAATCTCCCACAACGACTATGCGGTCAACCTGGCCAGCATTCCGCTGGCGGCGGTGGAACGGGTTGAAATCCTGACCGATGGCGCCTCCGCGCTGTACGGCTCCGACGCGATCGCCGGCGTGGTCAACTTCATCCTCAAGAAAAACGCTACGGACGCCACCATCACCGCCACCTACAACGCACCGACCAAGGCCGGCGGCAAGAGCTTTAACGTAGGCATCTCCAAGGGTTTCGGTGACCTCGACAAAGACGGCTATAACGTGCTGCTGGCATACAGCCACGATGAGCAAAAGAACCTGGTCGCCGGCCAGCGCGGTTTCGCCGGCAGCGGCGTAGTGCCGTTCAGCGTCGGCGGCCAGAATTATTCGCTCTACCAGCTGAGCAGCTATACCGCCCCGGGCGGCGTTTCATTGCGCCATGCCGACGGTTCCGATCCGACCCAGTTTTCGCCTGACTTCCTGAAAAACGGCACTTGCGGACCGAATACTTTCCAGGCCGGGAATTATTGTAAATTCAACTACGCGGCGACGGTCGAGCTGATACCGGAATCGCAGCGCGACAGTTTTGTCGTGTCGGGCAACCTCAAGCTCAACAGCGCCACCAACCTGTTTGCCGAGGCGGTCGCCTCGCGTTATTCCATCACACCGCAATATGCGCCGTCTGCCCAGCCTTTGGCGCTGTCGCTGAGCAGCCCCTTGTACGCCAAATATGTGACGCCTTACCTGGCGCAGCTGGGAGAAAATCCTGCAAACATCAACGGCGCCGTGATGAACCTGCGCCTGGTGGACGCCGGCGGTCGCACCGATGAGTACCGCACCGACGCCCTGCACCTGGCGTTCGGCGTAGACGGCAATGCGCTGGGCTGGGATTACAACGCGTCCTACACCCATTCGCAAAACAAGTTCTACGACAAGGCGATCAACGGTTATCTCAGTAACAATACGTTCCAGGACATTGTCGCCGCCGGCGGTTTTGATCCGTTCGCGCCTTCGGGATCGGGGGTAGCCGCGCTGGCGCCGGCCGTATTGCACCAGACGCTGGATCAGGCGACCTCCAAGCTCGACATCATCAACATGCATGCTTCCCACGACCTGTTCAAGGCGCCGGGCGGCATGTCGCAAATCGGTCTTGGCGTGGAAGCGACCAAGGAGCAGCATACTGACAGTCCTAGTGCGATTTTGCAAAGCACCAACGCGCTGCAGCCGAATTTTACCGATTCCATTATTGGCGGCAACGCCGGCGCCTTGCCGTTTTCGGCGAGCCGGATGAACTACGGGACGTTTGCTGAAATGCTGGTGCCGGTCATGAAGAACCTGGACGTCACGGCGGCGCTGCGTTACGACAGCTACGATGCGGCGAAAAACGATGCAAACTTCGACAACGCCGGCAATCCGCTCGGCTCCGCGACCCAGGGCAACTCCGCCAGCAAATCCACGTACAAGATTTCTGCTCGCTGGCAGCCGGTAGAATCACTGTTGCTGCGCGGTTCCTACGGCACCGGCTTCAAGGCGCCGACCCTGTCGCAGATAACTTCGCCGATCCAGTTCAGCGGCAATACCGCGCAACAGCACCCATGCCCGGTGTCGGCGCCCGATCCAAGGGCGGCCGGCTGCCAGGGTGTGACCCAGTATGACGTGCTGCAAGGCGGCAACCAGCTTTCCGGCTCCAGCGGCCTGAAACCGGAAACCTCGAAGCAGAGCACGGTCGGTTTCCGCCTTGAACCGATACGCAACCTGTCGATCGGTTTCGACCTGTGGACCGTCAGCATCAAGAACCAGATCAGCATCCTGCAGGAAAATATCGCGTTCGCCAATCCGGCCGCTTATTCCAACCTGTTCACCTTGTTCAACGATCCGATCCAGGGATCGCAGACGATCGCCTTCCTGCAGACTCCGGTCAACCTGGCCAGCGCCAAATACCAGGGGATAGACTGGGACCACAGCTTCAAGACCAAGACCCCGATCGGCGACATGAGCCTGCAATGGACCGGCACCTACATGCTCAAGGCCGAACAGGACTTCCCGGGCACCGGCACCCAGAGCAGCCTGGGTAAATACGGCGCCGACCAGAACGTGGTGTTCCGCGTGATTTCGCGCCTGGCAGGATCGTGGAAACAGTCGGATACCTGGACCCATACCCTGACCGCCAACTATCGCTCCGGCTATCACGACCAGACCTATACGGCCGACGACGCCACGGTCCGCATCGTCAATCCTGACGGCTCCTACGGCGCTTTCGTCGCCATGCCTAACCATGAGGTGGCGTCTTACACCACGTTCGACTGGCAGACCAAGATGACGGTCAAGAAGGGCCTGGAATTCACCGGCGGCATCAAGAACCTGTTTGCCCGTACTCCGCCTTTGTCCCTGGTGACGGCGGGCGGCGGCAACCAGGTTGGATACGATGCCCGTTATACCGATCCGCTGGGACGTCAGTTCTACATAACCGGCACTTACAAGTTCTAAAAGTTTTTTATTTGTCAGCTGCCAGGCCGGCCGGATGCGATGTTTGCATCCGGCCGGTTTTTTTTCGTCGCGCCGTTTCCTTGCACCAAAATGTTACAGTGAAGAACTGATAAGATAGGCCGATCAACTTGATTGAAGCAGACAGCGAATGCTGTCGATTTTCTAACAGGAAGGCCTGCCCATGAACTTATCGAGCCGCCCAGCGGTGCTAGACCTGATCGGCAATACTCCATTGATAGAAGTGACGCGGCTGGACACCGGCTGCTGCCAGCTGTTTCTCAAGCTGGAATCGCAAAACCCGGGCGGCTCCATCAAGGACCGCATCGGTCTGTCCATGATAGAAGCGGCTGAACGCGATGGCCGCCTGCAGGCCGGCGGCGTCGTGATCGAAGCTACCGCCGGCAATACCGGCCTGGGCCTGGCGCTGGTGGCTTGCGCCAAGGGTTACCGCGTGATCCTGGTGGTGCCGGACAAGATGTCGGGAGAAAAAATACAGCACCTGAAAGCGCTGGGCGCCGAAATCCATATCACGCGCTCGGACGTCGGCAAAGGCCATCCCGAGTATTACCAGGATTATGCCGCGCGCCTGGCGCGCGAAATGCCGGGCGCCTTTTATGCCGACCAGTTCAACAATCCCAGCAATCCGCTGGCGCACGAACAAAGCACCGCCCCCGAAATATGGGAACAGTGCGGACACAAGCTTGACGCCATCGTCTGCGGCGTCGGCTCGGCCGGCACGATTACCGGCCTGACGCGGTTTTTCCGCAAGGCGCAGCCGGCGCTGGAGTTTGTGCTGGCCGATCCCAAGGGCTCCATCCTGGCCGAATACATCAATACCGGAAAAATAGAATCGACCCCGGGTTCCTGGGCAGTGGAGGGCATCGGCGAGGATTTTGTGCCGTCCATCGCTGACCTGTCCGGCGTCAAGCACACCTATACCATCAGCGACGAAGAAAGCTTCAGCAGCGCGCGCGAACTGGTGCGCGCCGAGGGCATCCTCGGCGGTTCTTCCACTGGCACCTTGCTGGCGGCGGCGCTCCGTTATTGCCGTGAACAGAGCCAGCCCAAGCGGGTCGTCACCATCGTCTGCGACACCGGCACGCGCTACCTGTCCAAGGTCTACAACGACAACTGGATGCATGACCAGGGCCTGCTCAAGCGCGAGACCGTGGGCGACCTGCGCGACATCATCGGCCGTCGCTACGAAGAAGGCGGCGTCATCAGCGTGGCGCCGGGCGATACCTTGATGACCGCGTTCAACCGCATGCGCAGCGCCGAGATTTCGCAGCTGCCGGTGATCGATGGCGCGGAGCGGCAAGTGATCGGGATCATCGACGAATCCGATTTGCTGCTGAAAGTCGCCGCCGACGCTGCCCATTTCAGCCAGCCGGTAAGCAGCACCATGACCAGCGCGATAGAAAAACTGGCGCCGACCGCAAGCGTCGATGCGCTACGCAGCACCCTGGCCCGCGGCCTGGTCGCCATCATTGCCGACGGCGACCGCTTCTACGGCCTGATTACCCGTTTCGATCTACTCAACCATCTTCGAAGGAGCCTTTCATGAGCAACAACAAGGATAGCGGGCAGCCGTCCGACCTGCATTTCGCCACGCGCGTGATCCACGCCGGGCAAAGCCCCGATCCCACCACCGGCGCCATCATGCCGCCGATCTACGCCACCTCGACGTTCGTGCAGCAGAGTCCGGGCGTCAACAAGGGGCTCGATTATGGCCGCTCGCACAACCCGACGCGCTGGGCGCTGGAGCGTTGCGTGGCCGACCTGGAGCAGGGTTCGCAGGGGTTTGCCTTTGCCTCAGGCATGGCTGCAGCGGCCACTGTGCTGGAGTTGCTGGACAGCGGCGCCCACGTGGTCGCCGGCGATGACCTGTACGGCGGCACTTACCGCCTGTTCGACAAGGTGCGCAAGCGCAGCGCCGGCTTGTCGTTCAGCTTCGTCAACCTGGTCGACCCGGCCAACCTGCTGGCGGCGATACGGCCGGAAACCAAGATGGTCTGGGTCGAGACGCCGACCAACCCGATGCTGAAACTGGCCGACCTGGAAGCAATCGCCAAGATCTGCCGCGAGCGCGGCATTATCGCCGTCGCCGACAATACTTTCGCCAGCCCGATGGTGCAGCAGCCGCTGACTTTCGGTTTTGATGTCGTGCTGCATTCCACCACCAAGTACCTGAACGGCCATTCCGACATCATCGGCGGCATCGCCGTGGTCGGGCGCGAAGCGCGCCAGGCGGAATGGCGCGAGCGCCTGGCTTTCCTGCAGAATGCGGTGGGCGCCATTGCCGGGCCGTTCGACAGCTTCCTGGCTTTGCGCGGCGTCAAGACGCTGGCGCTGCGGGTCCAGCGCCATTGCGAAAACGGGCTGGAACTGGCCAATTGGCTGGAAAGCCAGCCGCTGGTAAAACGCGTCCATTATCCGGGCCTGGCTTCACATCCCCAGCACGAGCTGGCGCAGCGCCAGATGCAGGGTTACGGCGGCATCATCTCGGTCGAGCTCGATACCGACCTGGCCGGCGCCAAGCGCTTCCTGGAACGCTGCGAGATCTTTGCGCTGGCGGAGAGCCTGGGCGGGGTGGAAAGCCTGATCGAACATCCGGCCATCATGACCCACGCCACCATTCCGGCGGAACACCGGGCCAAGCTCGGCATCAGCGATTCGCTGGTGCGGCTGTCGGTCGGCGTGGAAAACATCGCCGATCTGAAAAATGACATGCGCAACGCATTGGCGGCCATCAAGCAATGAGCGACGGCATGCACGACTGGGAGACGCGCGTCGCTGCGCTCTGGAAGCAGGTCGGCTCGGTGACGCCGGAGCAGTTGGTCATCCGCATCGATCTGCTGGCGGCCGAGCGGCCTGCGGATGATCCTCTGGCTTTGTTCGAGCGCGCCTGCGCACGCGATACGGCCGGGCTGGAATCGGCGGCGGAGCCGCTGTACCGGGCCGCGCTGGCAAGCCAGGGCCTCGATCCTTACCGCCAGGCGCGCGCCGCAATCCAGCTCGGCAGCACCTTGCGTCTGCTGGGGCGGCTGGATGAGAGCGAACGTTTGCTGGCCACGCAGCTTGAGCGCTACGCCGATGCTGCATATGGCAAGGCTTTGTACGATGAAACGCGGGCTACGCTGGCGCTGACCTACCTGCTGCAGGGAAGGGCGGCGGAAGCCGCCTGCCTGGCGCTGGCTACGCTGGCGCCGCATTTGTCCCGCTACAATCGTTCGGTAGCGGCCAACGCCGCTGAAATCCTCAAGAATACCGCCACTGCCTCCAACTGGTCCTGATCCTGCATTGAAGCAAGGACCCGGGCCGCTCGCCCGACATGCAAGCGAGCGGCCCGGGTTCAACGCGTCTGCCGGTTACTGGTAGTTGGCGACCAGGCTAGCGTTGCTGACGGTGCGGTAGGAATTCAGCAGCAGGTAATACGTTCCTGCTTTCGGTGCGCTGATTGTCACGCTTTCCGAATTGGTGCCGCCTTCCGATTTGCCATCGTAGGAACTGGTAGTCGGCGTGGCATTCCACTTGACGTAGATGTCGCCATCGCCGCTGCCGCCGGACAACTGGAAGCTCAGGTTCCTGGCGCCGGCCGGCACCGTGATGCTGTACACATTGCTGGCGCCGGTGGCAAGCGAGATGCCTGTGACCGGCACGCCCTTGACCAGCACGTTGCCGCTGCTGGTGCTGCAGCTGACGCCCACCGCCTTGAATGCAGCGGTAACGTCGGCCACCACGTAGCCGCGGCTGGTGGCGGCTTTCTCGACACCGCAAGCGCCCTGGTTAAAGGTGCTGTTGGCGGTCCAGTACAGGTGGTTGGCGTCGGCCATCACTTCGAACGCCTTGCGGGTGCTCCAGCCGGCGGTGGTCGCCAGCAGGTAGAACGCCTTGTTGTACACGCCGCTGCTGTAGTGCACATCGAGGCTGCTGGTGTAGTTCTTGGCGTTGTCGATCGAGCGGCCGTCCTGGGTCGGATTGGCCATGTAGCGCAGCGCGCCGGTGGCCTTGAAGATTTCCGTGCCGACCAGGAAGTCGTTGGTGCCCTTCATGTAGTTTTCGGAAGCTTCGCCGGCCATGTCGGAAAAGGCTTCGTTCATGCCGCCCGACATGCCGCTGTACACCAGGCCGGAATTCTGCTCGGTAAAACCATGGCTGACTTCATGGCCGGAGACGTCCAGCGCCACCAGGGGATAGAAGGTGGAAGCGCCGTCGCCGAAATTCATGGCGCTGCCGTCCCAGAAAGCGTTTTCATAGCTGTTGCCGTAGTGGACCTTCATGTACAGGGTCTGGCTGATAGGGCGCAGGCTGAGCCAGTCGCGGTACATGTTGAACACCACGTTGCCGAAGTAGTGGGCGTCGTTCAGCGGCGAAAACGCGCCGTTGACAGCCTTGTAGGTATTGCGCGGACAGGTGAAATGGAAGGGCGTGGTGCCGCTGGTTCCGTTCTGCAAGTCGACGGTGATCACATTGGTGGTGATCATGTTGCAGTTGCTGTCGACAATCAGCGGGCCGTATTTGCCGCCGGGCTGGTACTCATACTGGCCGGTCTTGGCGTTGCCGCCGGGACCGCTGGCTTCGTAATGGGTGATGCCTTCCCATTTTTTCAGGATGGCGCCGGTGTTGGCGTCAATGATGAAATACGGACGGCTTGGTTTCGCTGCGCTCTTGTTGACGAAGGACACCACATAGATTAGCTGCGCCACGTTATTGCTGCCGAGCTGGACATACAGCTTGGCTTGCTCGTTTTCGGTCACCGCGGCGCGGGCGATCGATTTGGCTTGCAGCAGCACGTCAGCCGCGGCATAGACCGGCTTGGCGCTGGGCAGGTCGTTCTCGATATTGCGGATCAGGCTGCCGGACATGGCTGGCTGCGCCTGGCTGGCGCTGCGCTGTTCGACAATGGCCTGGTCCCACAGCGGCACGCCCTGGAAATATTGCTGGTAGCGAGTGACGACCTTGCCGTTGGCGTAGTTCTGGCTGCGCAGCGGTTTCAGTTCATCGGCGGTCAGGCCGAGAAAGGCTTGCGCCGTTACCGGTCCGGCTTGTTTTGCTGCGGCTGCCTGCGGGGTGTAGCTTTCAAGGTCAACGCGGTCGGCTGCGATGGCGCTTGAACTTGCTGCTAGCAGTAATGACAGAAATAAAGGGCCTTCGACGTGACGTAATGCTGGCTTCATGTTATCTCACTCTCTTTAAATGGATGCGTGGATATTTCATAAGTTTGACCAGATACTTCGCGAACAAAAACACTACCGGCAGTCCAGGGCGGTTCCCGACCCGATCGATGCGGACGCTGGATCGCTTGCGACAATTGCGATTGATTCAGCACCTACAACACATACAAGGAGCCGTTGACCACCAGGACGGCGGCGATGACTTTCACAAATCAAATACGTGACTAAAGTTACGTATTGTTACAAAATGAATGCCATGCGGCAACATACCTGCATTCCCGGTGCCTAAACAGCTGTTATTTCTTACAGGGTGCTGCGGCGCCGAATTGCCGGCGAAGGAGGGAGGAAGGGAAGATATTTCGCAGCCGGATAACAGCAGGAAACGTGAAAAATCCTGTTCTGTCGAAGTACAATTACAGATATACAAAATGTTTCATTGAATGGAGAAAAAAATGACAATCAAATCGATGCTGGTCCTGATTGCCTGCTGCGGTTCGTTCGCCGCCTGTGCCGCAAGCCCGTATGACGACGGTTATCCCCAATATCCGTCTGCCGCGCCTGGCTACTATAGCGATGCGCCTGTTGTTGCCTATGGCGGATACGGCGATTCTCCTTCCTACGGCGACCGCAATGACGATCGTTATGGCGACCGCGACAATTGGACGCCGCCCGGCAGCTACCGCGATTCCTGTCGCGATATCGTGGTGCGGCGCGGCATGCTGGAAGCCACTTGCGGCGGCGACAATGGCGGCAGAAGGACGGCGATCCCGCTGTCTTCCTGCCGCAGCGGCAGTTTTGAAAACATCAACGGCAACCTGCAGTGCATGGGCGGCGGCGGACGTGGCGACTACGGCGGCTCCAGCCGCGACTTGCCGCCGGGGAGTTACCTCCAGTCTTGCTCCGAGATGCGGATGCGAGGCGGCGTGCTGGAAGCAACCTGTGGCGGTAGCGACAACCGCAGGATACGGTCTTCCATCTCGGTGCGTTCCTGTAGAAGCGGCAGCATCGCCAACATCAACGGCTACCTGCAATGCGACCGCTAGCGGCCATCGCAGCCATCAAAGCAGTTCCACGCTCAGCAGGTTGAGGTAGCAGCTCTCGCGCGTAGTGCTGACAAAGTCGGCCAGGTACGATTGCTGCGACATCTCCGGCAGGCAGGCGGCATACAGCCGTCCGGTCAGGCCGGCGGCGGTGATCCGCTTGGCCAGCACATAGTCGCGCGTCAGGTAATTCTGCGCCGCCCAGATCGGCAAGGTGGCGATGCCGCGCCGGCTGGCGACCAGCTGCAGCATCGCCACCGTCAGTTCGGTGGTGCGGCGCGCGGTCTGGATGCCGGCTGGCTTCAATACCTGGCGCACCACATCCAGCATGTCGTCCGGCACCGGATAGGTAATCAGCGTGTCGCCGGCGAAATCTTCCGCCACCAGATATTCCTTGCCCGCCAGCGGATGGTCGTGCGCCACCAGCGCCACGATCTCGAAACTGAACAAGGCGTGGTAATCGACTTTTTCATCAGGATCGACTTCCGCCACGATCGCCACATCGGCACGATGCTCATATAACAGCCCGACCGGATCGGCCTGGAAGCCGGAGACGATATCGAGCTCCACTTCCGGCCAGCGCTTGCGGAAAATATCCATGGCCGGCATCAGCCAGTCGAAACAGGTATGGCACTCCACCGCAATCCGCAGCTGGCCGGCCACGCCTTGCGCCAGCCGCACCAGGTCGCGCTCGCTCTCCGCCACCTGCGGCAATACCGTATCCGCCAGTTTCAGCAAACGCTCGCCGGCCGGGGTAAACCGCACCGGCACCGATTTGCGTTCAAACAGGCTGGTGCCGTGATGGTCTTCCAGCTGCTTGATCTGGTGCGACAGCGCCGATTGGGTGACGTTGAGCAGTGTCGCCGCACGCAGCAGGTTGCCGGCTTCGCGCAGGGCATGCAGGGTTTTCAGGTGTCGTAATTCCAGGATGGATTGCATATTGATTGCTCGTTGTTTGCTTAATTGATAACTGAAATTCTGTGTATTAGTAAAATTCAAGTTGATTCTTAATATTTATCGTTTGAATCATAATCCAAGCTGGCCCAACATGCGAGACATCGAACTTGTTTTTTATGGAGATAAAGATGGCATTGGCACACGTATTAGGGTTTCCGCGCATTGGCGCTCACCGCGAACTGAAATTCGCCCAGGAGTCGTTCTGGAAGGGCGCTTCCGATGAAGCCGCTTTGCGCGCCACCGGTGCCACGCTGCGCGCCCGCCACTGGCAGGCGCAGGCCGATGCCGGCCTGGATTTCGTCACCGTCGGCGATTTTGCCTGGTACGACCAGGTGCTGGGCACGCTGGCTTTGCTGGGCGCGATTCCAAGCCGCTTCGGCTTCGCGCCGAAACAGCTGACCCTGGCTGACTATTTCACCCTGGCGCGCGGCAGCAAGCAGCACTTCGCGATGGAAATGACCAAATGGTTCGACACCAACTATCATTACCTGGTGCCGGAATGGACCGCCGATGTGCAGTTCGACGGCGGCGTCGACTGGCTGCACGACGAGATTGCCGAAGCGCGCGCGCTCGGCCACAAGGTCAAGGTGGCGCTGGTCGGCCCGCTGACATTGCTCTATCAAGGCAAGATCAAATCGGGCATCGCCCACAAGCTGGACCTTCTGCCAAAAGTAGTGGTCGGCTACCAGCAACTGCTGCAGCGCTTGTACGCCGCCGGCATCGAGTCGGTGCAGATCGACGAGCCTATCCTGGCGCTGGAACTGGACGCCGCCTGGCGCGCCGCCTTTGCCCCGGTCTACGCGCAATTGAGTGACGCCGCACCAGCACTGCTGCTGACCACCTATTTCGGCGAAGTCAGCGAACATGCCGAACTGCTGCGCTCGTTGCCGGTAGCCGGCGTCCACCTGGACCTGGTGCGCGGCGCCGGACAGCTGGAGCAGATCGCTGCCGGCTGGCCGCAAGACAAGGTGCTGTCGCTGGGCGTGGTCGATGGCCGCAACCTGTGGCGCACCGACCTCGACCAGGTGCTGACCAGCCTCAAGCCTTTGCAGGCGCAACTGGGCGACCGCTTGTGGGTGGCTTCAAGCTGCTCCTTGCTGCACGTGCCGGTGGACCTGGCCAACGAACCCAAGCTCGACGATGAACTGAAGAGCTGGCTGGCGTTCGCCACCCAGAAGCTGGCGGAAATTGTCGCCCTCAAGCAAGCCTTGAACGGCAACACGGCAGAAGTCGAAGCGCAGTTCGTGGCTTCGCGCGCTGCCCAGGCCAGCCGCCGCAGCTCGAGCCGGATCCACAATCCGCTGGTGCAAAAGCGCCTGGCGGCAGTGACCGCGGCCGATGCCGAGCGCTCCGCCGGTTTTGCCGCGCGCATCGCCAAGCAGCAAGCCAAATGGCAGCTGCCTGCTTTCCCGACCACCACCATCGGTTCTTTCCCGCAGACCGCCGAAATCCGCCAGGCGCGCGCCGCCTACAAGCGCGGCGAGATCGGCCACCTGGATTACCTCGACAAGATGCGCGAAGAAATCCGCGTCGTGGTGGAGAAGCAGGAACAGCTCGGCCTTGACGTACTGGTGCACGGCGAGCCGGAGCGCAACGACATGGTGGAGTATTTCGGCGAACAGCTGTGGGGCTACACCTTCACCGCCAACGGCTGGGTGCAAAGCTACGGTTCGCGCTGCGTCAAACCACCGATCATTTATGGCGACGTATATCGTCCGGAAGCGATGACCGTCGGCTGGAGCCAGTTTGCCCAGACTCTCACATCGAAGCCGATGAAGGGCATGCTGACCGGTCCGGTGACCATGCTGCAATGGTCCTTCGTGCGCGACGACCAGCCGCGCGAAACCACGGCGCTGCAAATCGCCTTGGCGCTGCGCGACGAAGTGTGCGACCTGGAAAAGGCCAACATCGGCATGATCCAGATCGACGAACCGGCGTTCCGCGAAGGCTTGCCGCTGAAGTCGCGCGACTGGCCGCATTACCTGGACTGGGCTGTGCGCGCATTCAAGATCAGCGCGGCCGGCGTCGGCGACGAAACCCAGATCCACACTCACATGTGCTATTCGGAATTCAACGACATCCTGCCGTGGATCGCCGCGATGGACGCCGACGTCATCACGATCGAGACGTCGCGTTCGGACATGGAGCTGCTGGACGGTTTCGGCCAGTTCGCCTATCCCAACGATATCGGCCCTGGCGTCTACGACATCCACTCGCCGCGCGTGCCGCAAGTCGACGAAATGGAACGCTTGCTGCGCAAGGCGCGCGGCGTGATTCCCGATGCGCGCTTGTGGGTCAATCCGGATTGCGGCCTGAAGACCCGCGGCTGGCCTGAGACTTACGAGGCGCTGGAGAACATGGTGCTGGCGGCCAAGCGTTTGCGTGAGACGGTGGAGCAGGAACGCAAGGCAGCGTAAGGCTGAATGAAAAAAAGGGGGCGAGTAATACTCGCCCCCTTTTTTTAAGCTGTTGCGGTTGGTAGCAATACTGGCTTAGGAAACTTCCTTGGCGCTGACGATGGATTTGGATACCAGGCCATACTCTATCGCTTCCGGCGCCGACATCCAGAAATCGCGGTCGATATCGACCATGACTTTTTTCGGGTCTTGCCCGGTTTCCTTGGCGATCAAGGCGCCGATCCGTTCGCGCACGCGGATGATCTCGCGCGCCTGGATGGCGATGTCGGAAGCCTGGCCGCCGACGCCGCCGCTTGGCTGATGGATCAGGAAACGCGTGTTCTGCAGGCAGAAGCGGCGTTCCTTGGGCACCGACAGGAACACATTGACCGCTGCACTGCCGACCCAGCCGCTGCCTATCATGTTGACCGGTGCATCGATGAAGCGGATCACGTCATGGATCACATCGCCCGATTCCACATGGCCGCCCGGCGAACAGACCAGGAAATTGATCGGCGCCTTGGATTCGCCGGAGAGGGCGATCAATTGGCGCACGATATCGCGCGCCACGGTGTCGTTGATCTGGCCGAACAGCAGGACAGTGCGTGACTTGAACGCTTTCTCTTCCAGGAAGGCGTCGCGCTGGGATGCATTGGTTTCCACTTTTTCTTCCATGATGTGCCTCTAAGGTGTTGGGGAGTTCATTAACTGCAAAAGAGCCAGTGTAAACCAAAAAGCCCCCGCAAATCGCGAGGGCTTCTTTTGTTATTGCTGCCTGACAGTGGTCAGGGCGGTCAGAATGCCGGCACCACCGCGCCTTTGTATTTTTCTTCAATGAATTTCTTCACTTCCGGCGAATTCAAGGCCACCGCCAGTTTCTTGATGGCGGCGCTGTCCTTGTTGTCCGGACGGGCCACCAGCAGGTTGGCGTAAGGCGAATTGGCATCTTCGATGAACAGCGAATCCTTGACCGGATTGAGCTTGGCTTCAATCGCATAGTTGGTGTTGATCAGGGCCAGGTCGACCTGGTTCAGCACGCGCGGCAGGGTAGCTGCTTCCAGTTCCTTGAACTTCAGGTGCTTGGGATTCTCGATGATATCCTTCTGGGTCGCCGAGATATTGCTAGGATCCTTCAGTTTCAGCAGGCCCTGGCGCGACAGCAGCAGCAGGGCGCGGCCGGAATTGGACGGATCGTTCGGGATAGCGACCGTGGCGCCGTCCGGCAAGTCGGCCAGTTTCTTGTACTTGGTCGAATAACCGGCAAACGGCTCGACGTGGACCTTGGTGATCACGACTTCGATATCGTTCTTGTGGCTCTTCTTGAATTCGTTCAGGTAAGGCTGGTGCAGGAAGAAGTTGCCGTCGACTCGTTTCTCGTTGGTCTGCACTGCCGGCTGGATGTAGTCGGTGAACACCTTGACCTGCAGGTCGACGCCTTCCTTGGCCAGGATCGGTTTGACGAAATCGAGGATTTCCGCATGCGGCACCGGCGTAGCGGCAATCACCAGCTTGTCGGCGGCTTGCGCAGGGGCGGCGGCGATCAGGCTGAAGGTCGAGAACACGGCCGCGGCCAGTCCCAGGGACAGTGAAAATTTGCGTGACATATAAACTCCCATTTTGAATTTTAAAAACAAAGTTGCTGCGAAACTTGCGAACTGAGCTGCAAAAAAATCATTTGCGCGTGAAATGCTGCACCAGCCGGTCTCCGGAAAACTGCAGCGCCTGCACCAGCACCACCAGCACCGCCACCGTGGTGACCATGACTTCGGTCTGGAAGCGCTGGTAGCCGAAACGGATCGCCAGGTCGCCCAGGCCGCCGCCGCCGATCACGCCGGACATGGCGGCGTAGGACATCAGGGCAATCGCGGTGACGGTAGTGGCGGCGATCAGGCCAGGCAAGGCTTCCGGCAGCAGCGCGCCGAAGATGATCTGGCGCTTGTTGGCGCCCATGGCCTGGCAGGCTTCCACCACGCCGCGGTCGATTTCGCGCAGCACGTTTTCCACCAGGCGCGCGAAGAACGGCGCGGTGCCCAGCACCAGCGGCGGAATCGCGCCTTGCACGCCGAGCGAAGTGCCGACCAGGATCACCGTGACCGGAATCATCACGATCAGCAGGATCAGGAACGGCACCGAGCGCAGCACGTTGACGACCAGCGACAGCGCCCGGTAGATGCCGCGCTGCTCCAGCAACTGGCGTTTGCCGGTAATGAACAGCAGGATGCCGAGCGGCAGCCCGAGCAGTATCGTGAACAGCAGGGAAAAGCCGGTCATGGCCAGGGTTTCCCAGGTGGCTTGCCAGATGTCGCCCCAGTCGATGAGAGAAAAATCCATTATGCGAGTACCTCATGACGAATGTTGTGCTGATCCAGCGTGGTGAAGACTTGCGCCACATCGGCCGGTTCGCCGCGCAGTTCCACCAGCAGCTGGCCGTAGGGCGTGTCCTTGATGCGGGCGATGGTGCCTTGCAGGATGGTGATCAGCGCCGGCGTGGCGGCGGCGATGCTGCTCAGGATCGGCTGGTAGGTGATGTCGCCGACATAGGTCAGGCGCACCAGCAGCCCGCGCAGCTGGCTGGCGCCCGTCGATGGCAGCAATGCCGTCTCTGCAGAAAACGGCGTGCTTTCGGCGACCATGCTTTGGGTTACCGCGTGCTGCGGATGGAGGAACACTTCGGCTACCTCGCCGCTTTCGACGATGCGGCCGGCCTCGATCACCGCAACGCGGTCGCAGATGTTGCGGATCACCTGCATCTCGTGCGTGATCAGCACGATCGTCAGGCCCAGCTTGCGGTTGATGTCGAGCAGCAGGCGCAGGATTGCTTGGGTGGTCTCCGGATCAAGGGCGGAAGTGGCTTCGTCGCATAACAGCAGGTGCGGAGTATTGGCCAGCGCGCGGGCGATGCCGACCCGCTGTTTCTGGCCGCCGGACAGTTGCGCTGGATACTTGTCGCGGTGCTCGCTCAGCCCCACCAGGTCCAGCAGTTCGCTGACCCGGGCCGCACGTTCCTGCTGCGTGTATTTGCCGGTGATCTTCAGCGGCCAGTCGATGTTGGCGGCCACGGTCTTGGCGTTGAGCAGGTTGAAGTGCTGGAAAATCATGCCGATGCGCTGGCGCAGCCGGTGCAGACCGCTGTTGTCCAGCGCGGTGATGTCTTCGCCCTCGATCAGGACTTTCCCGCCGGACGGGCGTTCCAGCATGTTGAGGGTGCGGATCAGGGTGCTTTTGCCGGCGCCGGAGCGGCCGATGATGCCGAAGATTTCACCCTTCTTGATGTGCAGGTTGATGTCGGACAATGCGGCGACGGGCGTGCCGGCGGTTTTGGCATTGCGTTCCAGCGGGTAGGTTTTATGCAGGTGCTCGATGCGGATCACAGGTTTGCTTCACAGATTCAGTCAGGCTTGCCATTTTATCAGCGGCTCTATATACACCAAAGTCATATATCGTTATTTATATATAACAATCCTGTTGTTAGGCCCCTTCAGGCCGTGTTTCTGTTTGGTAAAGATGTGGGGACGGGAACATGCAAAAATTGCTTTTTTATGGCATAGTAAAGACACTATGAAAGCACTCCAGAGCGAATTGGCCAAAAAGATTCTCGCTGACCCGAGGGCAGCGCTGCAATTGCGCGCCTATCTGGCCAGCAAGAACTCCAAGTCGTCCTTATCGACTGCCGTCGAAACCGACAGCGTGATCAGCTTGCATTCCGAGCAAGAGGGAACTGTCCAGTACCGCGTTACCGTTGTCCCCAGCGCTGCCTGAGCGCATAGATGAACGTAGCGCTGCCTGCTTTCATTGTCTTCCTGCTGTTGCTCCCCGGTTTTATCGCCCGTTCCCGCTTCAAGCGTGCGGAACGCGCTTCCTTTGATTATTCCCCGTTTGGACAGATTGTCACCGAGGCGGTGCTGTGGAACTGCATTTTCCACTGCCTGTGGCTGCTGCTGTCCGCCGTCTTGTTCGGGCGAGTATTGCAGCCGCTGCTGTTGCTGGAGCTGCTGTCTTCCGATCCCGCCAGCCAGTCCAGGGCGGTCCATGGAATCGCCCTGGAATTTTCCTGGATCAGCGCCTATTTCCTGACCTTGTATGCGGGCGCCTGGGTTGTGCCGAACGGTTTCCGGCTGCTCATCACCCGCTTCGGGCTGGACCGTTCCGGCGCCGGCTGGTTTGTCCCCTGGCTGCGTTTTAACCAGGCGCCATGGTACTACCTGCTGACCGGCGCCGATTTTGAAGAGGGACGGCGGCCGGACCTGATCGCGGTATCGGCGATTGTCAACGTGGCCGGCCAGGCGGTGTTGTTTACCGGCCTCCTGACGGATTATTTTTTTGACGTCAACGGTGTCCTGGACCGGCTCATCCTGCAGCAGGTGATGCGGCGTCCGCTGGTCGCCGACAAGGAGAACGACGCCACGGTGGAGCAGGACCTGGCGCGTTTCTATGGCGTCGATGGCGACTATTTCGTGCTGCGCTACAGTGAAGCGATCACCTTGAACATCGAATACATCAAGCTGGCCAAGGTGCTGGCGGAAACGCCTGCCGACGACAGCGCGGCAGACTAGGCTAGGGCAGGGGAAACACCAGGCAGGTAGTGGTCGCATGCGCATAGATCTTGCCTTCGACGTCCACGATATTGGCTTCCGCCACGCCGACCCTGCCGCCGACCTGTATCACTTTGCCGATCGCGCGCACCGGCCCGGTCTTATCCGTGAGCGCACGGATCAGGTTGACCTTCAGTTCCAGCGTGGTGTAGCCGCTGCCCTTGGGCAGCGCCGACTGCACCGCGCATCCCAGCGCCGAATCCAGCAAGGTGCAAAAGTAGCCGCCGTGTACGCTGCCGATCGGGTTGTAATGCTGCATGGCTGGCGTCCCCTGGAACACCACGCGGCCGGGTTCGGCTTCGATCAGGTTGAAGTCCAGCGTTTGCGCAATCGGCGGAATCGGCAATTCGCCCCTCAGGATGGCTTGCAAGAATTCAACGCCGCTGTATTGCTTCAGCTGTTCCAGCGAGGCGACGCCGGGGGCTGCCAGCCTGGCGCGCACGGCGCTGTCTTCGGCCTGCCATTGCGCCACGGTTTCTTCACGGTTGGACATGCATTCTCCTGTTCGTTTGCTGTTTATTGCTGGTGGGGTTGATCGAGCTTGCCGCCGCTCTGACGCGAGCCCAAACCAAGGCAATCGATTGTAAGCGGAATTTTATCCGCGCATCGGACGGGAAGCGGTGCGGCCATCGTAGCGCTGATTTCCGGGTTTGCCTGATGAACAACATGTGGTTTGATCCGTGCAACTGTGTTGCAATTGGCTTGCAAACGATGCCGGTTACCGATTACACTCGCAGTTTCAGGTCTTTGATTTTTCACCAAAGACATCACCAGGCCGAACCGCATGCATCGTCAGCAAACCAGTTTCACCAAGTCAACGCAGTGCTTTGCACGTGCGACCGGTGCGCCTTTGCCTGATGCCGGCCGGCCTGGCAGCTGCACGGGCGCCGCATGCGGCTGATCGTCGAACCGCATTTCCACGCCAGGCGCCGGCTCAAGCTGCGCCTGCAGCAGTTCGCATTATGGCTGGCGCTGGCTATCCTGGTACTGCAACTGGTCGGGATGGCTTTCCATCACCACAGCCTGGCGGAAATTTCATCCGATTGCGTCAGCTGCGACCTGGCTGCCGATTTCCCTTCTCCTGTCCCATCCAGCCCGGTGCCGGTGCTGACGCCGGTGCTGGTCTTCGCCTACCGCACGGCAGTCGAACTGGTGTATGTCTTTATCCCGGCACAGAAGCATTACCTCACTCCGCATTCTCAAGCTCCTCCAGCCCCGGTCGTTTGACCCTCCCTGTTTTTCCCTGTTTGTTTCTGACCTAAGGCAGCCCTGAGGCTGTGCCTTTTCCGGATCGCGTTGCGGCGTTTGCCAGCCGCCCCGGAAACGAGGGGTCGGCTATTCGCGGGGGTTGTTTCCCCATACTGGAGTTTTGAGAATGAAAACACGCTTGTTGCGTCCACTACAACTGAGCGCCCTGATTGCGCTCGCTTACGGTTTTGCCGTTCCCGCCGCTTATGCACAGTCCGCCGCCAAACAGATCAGCGGCGCCATCCATGATGCGCTTGGCCATCCCTTGCCTGACGCCACGGTCGCCTTGAAAGATGCAAGCGGCAACGCCGTCGGCAGCACCCGCAGCGACCAGCAGGGACACTTTGTCTTTAGCGACATCGCGCCCGGCAGCTATGCGATCAGCGTCGGCAAACCTTCCTTCCAGTCGGAGAACGGCACGGTGACAGTAGCCGACGAGGCCGGCGCGACTACCGATATCACCTTGAAAGCCAGCCGGGCCGGCACGGTCACGGCCAGCAATGCAGTGGTGGTCACCGCCGATCGCCTGGACCGCGCCAGGAACGGCATCCAGGTAGAAACCGGCAGCAGCATCTATCGCATCGGCCGCAAGGAAATCGCCGCCATGCCGCAAGGCGAGGACACGGCGTTCAATGAAGTCTTGCTGCGCGCGCCCGGCGTGGCCCAGGATTCCTTCGGCCAGCTGCACGTGCGCGGCGACCACGCCAACCTGCAATACCGCCTGAACGGCATCATCCTGCCGGAAAGCATTTCCGGCTTCGGCCAGACCCTGGACACCCGCTTTGTCGACAGCGTCAGCGTCCTCACCGGCGCCTTGCCGGCGCAGTATGGCTACCGGACCGCGGGCGTGGTCGATATCCATACCAAGAACGGCGAGCTGCAGAATGGCGGCAATATCGGCGTGCAGATCGGCAGCAACAACACGCGCCAGGTCAGCGGCGATGTGAGCGGCAGCACCGATTCCTTCAGCTACTACATCAACGGTTCCTTCGAAGCCAACAACCTGGGCATCGAAAATCCTACCGGCGCTTCCAGCGCCTTGCACGACCGCACTTTGCAAAACAAGGCCTTCGGTTATTTCTCTTACCTGCTCGATGCCGATACGCGGGTCAGCCTGATCCTCGGCAATTCGGACGGCCGTTTCCAGATACCGAACAGCGCCGGCCAGACCCCGGGTTTTCAGCTGGACGGCGTGACCGATTTCCCGTCGGCCGACCTGAACGAGCGGCAGCATGAAACCAACCGTTACGGCATCCTTGCCCTGCAAGGCAAAATCGGCCCGGACATCGATTACCAGGTGGCGGCATTCAGCCGTTATTCGAAAGTGCTGTTCGAGCCGGACCAGACCGGCGACCTGTTGTATACCGGGGTCGCGTCGCGGGTGTTGCGCACCGGCCTGGCGAACGGCCTGCAGGCCGACGGCAGTTATCGCCTGAACGCCAGCCATACGCTGCGCGCCGGCGTCAACTACACCCGCGAGAACTTGAAGAACAGCGACAACTCGCTGACTTTCCCTGCGGACGACAGCGGCGCGCAGCTGTCGACGCAGCCGATCTCGCTGGCCGACAGCAGCCAGAAGACCACCAACCAGACCGGCATCTATCTGCAAGACGAATGGAAGCTGAGCGATAAGGTGACCTTGAATTACGGCGCCCGCGCCGACTGGGTGAATGCCTATGTCAGCGCCAGCCAGTTCAGTCCGCGCATCGGCGTGGTGTACCAGATGACGCCGCGGACTACCTTCCATGCCGGTTATGCCAGGTACTTCACGCCGCCCGCCAGCGAACTGATCGGTTCGAACACCATCACCAGCTTCAACGGCACCACCAACGCCCCGGCCAACAACCAGAACGACCCGGTGCAGGCCGAGAGCTCGGATTATTACGACCTGGGCGTCAACCACCAGCTGACCCAGCATGTGACTGTGGGGCTGGACGGCTACTACAAGAAGGTCAAGAACATGCTGGACGAAGGGCAGTTCGGTTCGGCCTTGCTGTACACGCCGTTCAACTATGCGCAGGGCAAGGTGTACGGCCTGGAGCTGACCGTGAACTACCACAAGGACAACCTGTCGGCCTACCTGAACCTGGCGCGCTCTACTGCGCTGGGCAAGAACATCGTGTCGAGTCAATATAACTTCGGCCAGGATGAACTGAACTACATCTCCAGCAACTGGGTGCACCTGGATCACGATCAAAGCATTACCGCATCGACCGGCGTTTCCTATCTGTGGCAGGGCACGACGCTGACCGCGGATGCATTGTTCGGCAGCGGCTTGCGCAGCGGTTTCGCCAATACCGAGCATTTGCCGGCGTATACCGAAGTCAACCTGGGCGCCAGCCATACCTTCAACGACAGCCCGATCGGCAAGTTCACTACGCGCCTGAGCGTGATCAACCTGCTCGACAAGGTTTATGAAATCCGCGACGGCTCGGGCATCGGCGTCGGCGCGCCGCAGTTTGGCCAGCGCCGCGCTTTCTACCTGGCGCTGACAAAATCGTTCTGAAGCAGGGGACGGCTATGAAGACGGGGAGCTTGCTCCCCGTTTTTTTTCGCATATTTCAGGATATGACATGTATTTCATAATGTGAAATTTTGAAATGCGAAGCACCATTTTCATATTTCACTCTCAGGGATTTTATTTCATATCGCAAAAAATGAAAGTTAAGTTATTGAATTTAAACAAAATAAAAATACTTATATGTCTTATATAAGACATTGTTGCCTCGCACAGATAGGCCTACTATTTAGTCATCGGATTTGATTTCACTTTTTGTTTTTAACAGGAGAACGACGATGACTACACGTGAACAGCAAGTTGCAGCACTGGCCAAGGACTGGGCCGAGAATCCACGCTGGAAGGGCGTTACCCGCAATTATTCTGCAGAAGACGTGGTGCGTCTGCGCGGTTCGGTCCAGATCGAACACACGCTGGCAAAACGCGGCGCCGACAAACTGTGGAAGTTGCTGCACGAAGAGCCATTCGTCAACTCCCTCGGCGCGCTGACCGGCAACCAGGCGATGCAGCAAGTCAAGGCAGGCTTGAAAGCGATCTATCTGTCGGGCTGGCAAGTCGCCGGCGACGCCAACCTGGCCGGTGAAATGTATCCTGACCAGTCGCTGTATCCGGCCAACTCGGTGCCGCTGGTGGTCAAGCGCATCAACAATACTTTCCAGCGCGCCGATCAGATCCAATGGTCGGAAGGCAAAAACGATATCGACTTTTTCGCGCCTATCGTGGCGGATGCGGAAGCCGGTTTCGGCGGCGTGCTGAACGCCTATGAACTGATGAAGTCGATGATCGATGCCGGCGCTGCCGGCGTCCACTTCGAAGACCAGCTGGCGTCGGTCAAGAAATGCGGCCACATGGGCGGCAAGGTGCTGGTGCCAAGCCGTGAAGCGGTTGAAAAGCTGAACGCTGCGCGCCTGGCGGCTGACGTTTCCGGCACTTCGACCCTGGTGATCGCACGCACCGATGCCGAAGCGGCCGACCTGCTGACTTCCGACGTCGACGAGAACGACAAGCCGTTCCTGACCGGCGAACGCACCGTCGAAGGTTTCTACAAGACCCGCCCAGGCATCGAACAGGCTATCTCGCGCGCACTGGCTTATTCGCCGTACGCCGATCTGGTGTGGTGCGAAACCGGCAAGCCGGACCTGGCTTTCGCCAAGAAATTCGCGGAAGCGGTGCATGCCAAGTTCCCGGGCAAGATGCTGGCGTATAACTGCTCGCCATCGTTCAACTGGAAAAAGAACCTGGACGACGCCACCATCGCCAAGTTCCAGAAAGAACTGGGCGCGATGGGCTACAAGTTCCAGTTCATCACGCTGGCCGGTTTCCACGCATTGAACTACTCGATGTTCAACCTGGCGCACGGTTATGCCCGCAACCAGATGTCCGCATTCGTCGAACTGCAGGAAGCCGAATTCGCTGCCGCCGACAAGGGCTTCACCGCGGTCAAGCACCAGCGCGAAGTCGGCACCGGTTATTTCGATGCCGTGACCCAGGCGATCCAGCAAGGCCAGTCCTCGACTACCGCCTTGCACGGCTCGACCGAAGATGAACAGTTCTTCGAAGCCAAGGTTGCCTGATTTGCCGGATTAAAGGTGGTTTGAATGCCGGTTAGCCGGCAAGCTGCAGAGTGTTATCTCACTTGTAGCCCAGAAGGCCGCATCCCACAAGGATGCGGCTTTTTTTATTCGGGCAGCCGGTTCATACAGGAGGTAAAGGCAGCATGTTGGTCGACTTGATTTCATCCAGGCAGACACTGGAGCGCACGCCGCTGACGCCGCGCATGCGCATCAGCTTTTCCATCAGAAAATCCGACAGCTCTTTCAAGTCGTGCGCGGTGACCTTGAGCACATAATCAAAATCGCCGGTTACCGAGTAACATTCCAGGATCTGCGGCCATTCGTTGATGGCGTTCTTGAAGCCGGACAAGTCGTTGATATGTCCTTTTTCCATCGAGACGTGGACGAAGGCGATCACGAACAAGCCCAGGCTGGCTGGATTCAGGCGGGTTTCATAGCGTACGATAAACCCCGCTTCTTCCAGCCGCCGATGGCGGCGGTGGCATTGCGGGGCCGACAGATTGACCGCCTGCGCCAGCTCCAGGTTGGACACGCGGCCGTTCTGCTGCAGAAAAGTCAACATTTTACGGTCGATTTGATCGATGTCTATTTTGTGCAATTTATTCTCGATTTGCGGGTTTTCTACGAAATTATATTTCATAACCGGGTAAACATCGGCCTCAAGTCGCAAGCCAATTTTTAGCGTTAAAAGCTATACTTTTTTCAAAATAACATATGGCGCAGCAGGGGAGCAGCATGAAACATGTTCCTGTTGCAATATAATAAAGAAGCCGATTTCCGGCAACCAAACTGACTCATTTGGAGACAAAGTCATGAAATTTCCTTTCTTGCGTTCCGCTATTGCATCCGTAGTCTTGCTTAGCCTGGCGGGCGTATCCGCTTCCGCCGCCTACGCTGCCGATAAAACAGTAGTGGTGACGGCCATCGTTGAACATCCGGCGCTCGACGCTGTGCGCGACGGCGTCAAGGACGAGTTGAAGGCGGCCGGCTACGAAGCCGGCAAGAATCTGAAGTTCGAATACCAAAGCGCGCAAGGCAACAACGCCACGGCGTCGCAGATCGCCCGCAAGTATGCCGGCAGCCAGCCGGATGTCGCGGTCGCGATCGCCACCCCATCGGCCCAGGCGCTGGTGGCAGCGACCAAGACCGTGCCTATCGTGTATGCCGCGGTGACCGATCCGGTCGCGGCCAAGCTGGTGAAGAGCTGGGATGCATCCGGCACCAACGTCACCGGCGTGTCCGACATGTCGCCGCTGGACAAGCAGATCGAACTGATCCGCAAGGTAGCGCCGAAGGCCAAGCGCATCGGCGTGATCTACAGCCCGGGCGAAGCGAATTCGGTATCCATCGTTGAGTCGCTCAAGAAGCTGCTGGCCGGCACCGACCTGACCCTGGTCGAAGGCGCCGCTGCCCGCACCATCGATGTGCCTAGCGCTGCGCAAAGCCTGGTGGGCAAGGTCGACGTCATCTACGCACCAACCGACAACAACGTCATGTCGGCCTTCGAAGGCATCGTCAAGGTGGCGGAACAAGCCAAGCTGCCTGTGGTCGCCGCCGACACCGGCGCGGTGAAACGCGGCGCGGCTGCCGCCATCGGCCTCAACTACTACGACCTCGGCCGCCAGACCGGCAAGATCGTGGTGCGCATCCTGAAGGGCGAAGCCGCCGGCAAGATCGCTTCGCAAACCAGCACGACATTCGAACTCTACGTCAATCCTAAAGCCGCCCTGAAACAAGGTCTGACCTTGCCGGCCGACCTGGTCAAATCGGCCAAGGTGGTTGAACAATAAGATGCGCATGGATGGCCGCGACGGCCATCTGCCTGTCGCATTGCTGGTGATTGTCTTGTTGGTGAACCGCCTGCCATCTGCCAGGTATGGCGGTTCCGTAGCTTATTGAAGGAAGTTTATGTCGCTCATCGCTTCGCTAGGCGCCATTGAGATCGGCCTGATTTTTGGCCTGGTCGCGCTTGGCGTGTTCTTGTCTTTCCGTGTCGTCAATTTTCCCGACCTGACGGTCGACGGCAGTTTCCCCCTCGGCGGCGCAGTTGCCGCCACCCTGATCGTCTCCGGCTGGAATCCTTTCCTTGCCACTTTCATCGCGCTGCTGGCCGGCGGACTGGCGGGCTGCGTGACAGCCTGCCTGAATGTCTACCTGAAGATCATGCAATTGTTGGCCAGCATCCTGGTGATGATCGCGCTGTATTCGGTCAACCTGCGCATCATGGGTAAACCCAACGTGGCGCTGATCAGCGAGCCGACGGTGTTCAGCATGACCAGCATCGGCGGCCTCCCGGATTACTGGGTGCAGCCGTTGGTGATGCTGGTGATCGTGCTGATCGCCAAGCTCCTGCTGGATGCTTTTTTCGCGTCGGAAACCGGCCTGTCGATGCGCGCCACTGGCGCTAATGCGCGCATGGCGCGCGCCCAGGGCATTTCCACCAACCGCCAGACGGTATGGGGCCTGGCGATTTCCAATGCGTTGGTAGCGCTGGCGGGCGCGTTGTTCGTGCAGACCCAGGGCGGCGCCGACATTTCGATGGGCATCGGCACCATCGTAATCGGCCTGGCAGCGGTGATCATCGGTGAAACCGTGCTGCCGGCGCGCAGCCTGGTGGTGACTACGGCGGCCTGTATTTTCGGCGCGGTGCTGTACCGCTTCTTCATTGCGCTGGCGCTGGACATGGATTTCATCGGTCTCAAGGCACAGGATTTGAATCTGGTCACGGCCCTGCTGGTCGGCCTGGCGCTGCTGATTCCTAATTTCAAGCGCAGTTACAAGCGCATGCGCGGTAGTGGAAAACCCAAGCCTTCTGCCAGCATCAACAATGGGCTGGCACCGCGTAAAGGGGAAAATTGATGTTGAAACTCGATAATCTGGAAGTCACTTTCAATCCCGACACGCCGATCGAAAACAAGGTCTTGCGCGGCCTATCGCTGGAAATTCCTTCTGGCCAGTTTGTCACCGTGATCGGCTCCAACGGCGCCGGCAAATCGACCATGCTGAATGCAGTCTGCGGCGACCTGATGGTCGACAGCGGCAGCATCACCATCGACGGCACCGATGCTACGCGGCGTTCCAGCTGGCAGCGTGCCGACCTGGTGGCGCGCGTATTCCAGGATCCGATGGCGGGCACCTGCGAGAGCCTGACGATTGAAGAAAACATGGCGCTGGCCTGGAAGCGCGGTAGCCCGCGTGGCCTGCGTTTTTCCCTGAACCGCAACCTGCGCGCACTGTTCCGCGAAAAGCTCAGCATCCTCGGCCTGGGCCTGGAAAACCGCCTGTCCGACCGCATGGGCCTGCTGTCCGGCGGCCAGCGCCAGGCGGTCAGCCTGCTGATGGCTTCGCTGCAGCCGTCGCGCATCTTGCTGCTGGATGAACATACCGCCGCACTCGATCCGAAAACCGCGGCCTTCATCTTGAGCCTGACGGCCAAGATCGTCGAATCGGGAAAACTGACGGCAATGATGGTGACCCACAGCATGCGCCAGGCGCTGGACTACGGCACGCGCACCGTGATGCTGCACGAAGGCAAGGTGATCCTGGACGTTCACGGCGAGCAGCGCAAGGGCATGGACGTGCCGGACCTGCTGCGCATGTTCGAAACCACGCGCGGCGAAAAAATCGATGACGACAAGCTGTTGCTGGGCTGACCGGACAGCAGCATAGAAAACTCAGACAGGAGAAACATGAAGGCTTTATTGAATGCGTTCGAAAGCAGGGCGCCGGAAATCGTCTTTGAATGGCATGACGCGGAAACCCCGGCGCGCGGCTGGATCGTCATCAACTCGCTGCGCGGCGG
>NZ_JAQGLV010000334.1 GCF_028292705.1 Collimonas fungivorans
GTGATCGTTGCATCGGCCAACTGCCCGCGCAGCTTATAATGGCGGGATGCAAAATCTTCTTCATAACCTCAATCCAGAACAGCTCGCGGCAGTCACCCTGCCGGCGCAATCCGCACTCATCCTGGCCGGCGCTGGTTCCGGCAAGACGCGCGTGCTGACCACCCGCATCGCTTGGCTGATCCAGACCGGCCAGGTATCGCCGTCCGGCGTGCTGGCGGTGACGTTCACCAACAAGGCGTCGAAGGAAATGATGACGCGCTTGTCGGCGATGTTGCCGATCAATACACGCGGCATGTGGATAGGGACTTTCCACGGCCTGTGCAACCGCCTGCTGCGCGCCCATTACCGCGACGCCGCCTTGCCGCAGACTTTCCAGATCCTGGATTCGCAGGACCAGCTGTCGGCAATTAAGCGTTTGCTGAAATCGCTCAACATCGACGACGAAAAATACCCGCCGCGCAACCTGATGTACTTCATCAACGGCGCCAAGGACCAGGGCCTGCGCGCCAACGAGGTCGAAGCCAACGATGATTACAACCGCAAGTTCGTCGAACTGTACGACCTGTACGACCAGCAATGCCAGCGCGAAGGCGTGGTCGATTTCGCCGAGCTGCTGCTGCGCACCTATGAACTGCTGAGCCGCAACCAGCCGCTGCGCGAGCACTACCAGTCGCGCTTCAAGCACATCCTGGTGGATGAGTTCCAGGATACCAACGACCTGCAATACAAGTGGCTCAAGCTGATGGCGGGCCAGCACGGCGCGGTGTTCGCGGTGGGCGACGACGACCAGAGCATCTATGCTTTCCGCGGCGCCAATGTCGGCAACATGAGTGCGTTCGAGCATGAGTTCCGGGTCGAGAACCTGATCAAGCTGGAGCAGAATTACCGTTCCCACGGCCATATTCTGGACAGCGCCAATACCCTGATCGCCAACAACAGCAAGCGCCTCGGCAAGAACCTGCGGACCGACGCCGGCCATGGCGAGCCGGTGCGCATCTACGAAGCCACCAGCGACCTGCAGGAAGCGCAGTGGATCGTCGAAGAAACCAAGGGCCTGATCAACGACGGCGGCAGCCGCAGCGAAATCGCGGTGCTGTACCGCTCGAATGCGCAGTCGCGCGTGATCGAGCATGCCCTGGTGGCGTCCGGCATCCCTTACCGGGTGTACGGCGGCCAGCGCTATTTCGAACGCGCCGAGGTCAAGCACGCAATCGCTTATCTGCAGCTGATGGACAATCCGCATAACGATTCGGCTTTTTTGCGCGTGGTGAATTTCCCGGCGCGCGGCATTGGCGCGCGCTCGCTGGAGCAGCTGCAGGACGCGGCCAAGCAATACGGCATCTCCTTGTATGCAGCGGTGCCGTATGTGGCCGGCAAGGCCGGCGCCACGCTCGGTTCCTTCCTCAAGCTGATCGAAGGCGGGCGCTTTGAAACCCAGCATTTGCCGCTGCCGGAAATGGTGCAGGTGGTGCTCGACCTGAGCGGCCTGATGCAGCATTACCAGAATGAAAAAGAAGGCGCCGACCGCATCGAGAATCTGGAGCAGCTGGTGAATGCGGCGACCCTGTTTGTTTCGGAAGAAGGATTCGGCATCGATGCGCCGGCCTTGCTTGGGCCCAAGGCGCAAGCGGTGTCAGGAGCAGCCATCACGACCGCCGACGGCATCGAGGTGTTCGATGCCGATGCGCCGCTGTCCGCGGTGATGTCGCCATTGTCGGCCTTCCTTTCGCATGCGTCGCTGGAGGCTGGCAATAACCAGGCTCAGGCTGGCGAGGAAGCTTTGCAGCTGATGACGGTGCACTCGGCCAAAGGCCTGGAGTTCGAAGCGGTATTCATCACAGGCCTGGAAGAGGGATTGTTCCCACACGAGAATTCGCAGAAAGAGGACGCTGGCGTGGAAGAAGAGCGGCGCCTGATGTATGTCGCCATCACGCGTGCAAAAAAACGGCTGTACATGAGTTTTTCGCAGACCCGGATGCTGCATGGCCAGACCCGCTACAACATGCGCTCGCGCTTCTTCGACGAGTTGCCGGAAGATGCGCTGAAATGGCTGTCGCCCAAGGTGCAGCAGCATAGCTGGTTCGCCAATGCCAAATCGGCCTGGGACGAGGCGCCCGAGAAAGCTGCCAACAATATCTCCAAGAACTTCGGCCGGCGCGATATCGGCTGGCGTATTGGCGAGAATGTCGCTCACCTGAAGTTCGGCGAAGGCGTGATCGTGAATATCGAAGGCAGCGGCGGCAATGCGCGCGCCCACATCAACTTCGGCAGGCATGGCATGAAGCTGCTGGATCTGAGCGTGGCGAAGCTGGAGAAGATCGCTTAAGGGGGCGGGCGGGTGTTGACCCGCCCGGGCTTATTCTTGAGCGCCGGTTTCCTGCAGCGGCGGCAAGTCAGCCTCGGGCCGGCCGAAGATGTGGGTATAAGTCGGATAAAAAGAGCAGTACATCACTACCGTCAATGCGATCGATAGCGGCAGCAGGATCATGAGCGTGACCGATTGGCTGCCGACCAAGACCGCTATCAACACGCTGATGATCGCCGGCAGCACGACGCCGATGGCGGCCCATGCCAGTCCATAGACGGTAAATGCTTTCAATTCGCGCGAGACGGCAAAGAAGCTGTAGAAAA
>NZ_JAQGLV010000336.1 GCF_028292705.1 Collimonas fungivorans
GCGCTGGATGCAGGAACTGGGTGTCGACCTTAGCCCTCTGGCGAACCAAGCCGCGCAGCTGGAGGCCGAGGGCCGCACCGTATCCTGGCTTGCCGCCGGAACCGATGGAGCGCCGGCGCTGGCCGGCTTGCTGGCCTTCGGCGACGAGATCAAGCCGACCGCCAGGGCCGCGATCCAGCAGCTGCAGCGCCTGTCGCTGCGGGTCGCCATGCTGAGCGGCGATAACCAAGGCAGCGCCGGCGCCGTCGGCCGGCAGCTGGGCATCACTGAAATCCACGCGGAAATCCTGCCGGCCGAAAAAGCCAGGGTCATCACCGGCCTGAAAGCCGGCGCCGCCGTGGTCGCCATGGTGGGCGACGGCATCAACGATGCGCCGGCGCTGGCCGCCGCCGATGTCGGCATCGCCATGTCGACCGGCACCGACGTCGCCATGCAGGCTGCCGGCATCACGCTGATGCGCGGCGATCCGGGCCTGGTGGCGGACGCCATCGATATCTCGCGCCGCACTTACAGCAAGATCCGCCAGAACCTGTTCTGGGCCTTTATCTACAACCTGGTCGGGATTCCGCTGGCGGCGCTGGGCTACCTCAACCCGGTGCTGGCCGGCGCAGCGATGGCGTTCAGCAGCGTCAGCGTGGTCAGCAACGCACTGCTGCTGCGCCGCTGGCGGCCCCTGTCCAACAAGGAGAAGAGACATGACTAACGCCATGAATATCGGCGACGCCGCACTGGCTTCGGGCGTATCGGCCAAGATGATCCGGCACTACGAAGAAACCGGCCTGATCCCGAAAGCCAGCCGCAGCGATGGCGGCTACCGCACTTATGCCGAGCGCGATATCCACCTGCTGCGTTTTATCCGCCAGGGCCGCCTGCTGGGCTTTTCGATGAAGCAGATCGCCGAACTGATCGGCCTCTGGCTGGACCAGTCGCGCCCCAGCAGCAAGGTCAAGCAGCTGGCGCTGTCGCACATTACTGAACTGGATGACAAGATCAAGGAGCTGCAAGCCATGAAGGCCACGCTGGAACAGCTGGCTTGCCATTGCCACGGCGACGACCGGCCGGACTGTCCGATCCTCGAGGGCCTGGCGCAACAATAGCGGCAGCGCCGCATTGTTAGTCCCTTATTTCTGACTTATACTGACGCCCATGTCCCGCCTCTTCAAGATCGCAATCTTATGGCTTCTGGCCTTTGCTCTGCCTATGCAAGGCTTTGCATCGTCCGCCATGCTCGATTGCGGCGCGGCGCACCAGCACCTGATGTCAGCCTCTTCAGGCCAGCACAATACGCATCTGGCGCAAGGACAGCAGATTCACCATCATGAACAGGTTTCCGCAAGCCAGCACCATGTCGCCGATGCTTCCCACGCAACGAGCGGTGATTCGTCCACGGACGACTCCCATCACCATGGCGCAGACAAATGCAGCGCCTGCGCGTCCTGCTGCCTGAGCACCGCCATCAGCGCTCCCGCAGCACTTGATCCGGTAGCGCCGCTGCCGGCCGGGCTGGAAACAGGCCTGCAGGCAGACCAGCAATTCACCGCCCATTTCCCCGAAGGCCTCGAACGGCCTCCGCACTCCCTCGCCATCTAAATCCCAGGACTGAACTGCCGTCTCCAGGCTATCGCCTGTCGCCGCGCATTCCAGGTTCTGCTTTCGCTTGAGACCCGCATTTGCGTGTCTTGCATTCGATTCGATTTAGCATCATCGAGGACATCATGAAACTCACCCTCTCTGCGAGGCGCGCGATCTTTGCCGCCGTTGCACTGCTGCCGCTCGCCGCCGGCGCGCAAACCAAGGCCGAAGATCCGCAAGATCCCCAGGCCGCCACTGCAGGCGCTCCCTATAAATCCGCCTTTGCGGATTACAAAAGCTACCAGGATCCCGAACTGCAATCGTGGAAAAAATCCAATGCCGATGTCGCCCGGCCTGACACCATGGCCGGCAACAGCAGCGCTGTTCCGGCGCCGCCGGCCGGTCCACACGCCATGCCGGGTCACGATGGCATGCAAAAACATTAAGGAGCGATCATGCCAATATTCCCTGTCGCCCTGCGTCCGTTCGCATTCGCAGCTTCAGTCGTGCTGCTGGGCGGCTGCGCCTCGCTGTCGCAAGACGGCGGTTTCTCGTCGGTGCAGTCATTGGTCAAGGAACGCAGCGGCCAAGACCTCAAGTGGGTCAAATCCGAGGATGACGCCGCCAGCGTCGCCGAGACCATCGCACCGCTGCTTGCCAAACCGCTGAGCGTTGACGATGCGGTCAAGATTGCGCTGCTCAACAACAAAGGCCTGCAAGCCAGTTATGGCGAACTCGGCATCGCCGAAGCTGACCTGGTGCAAGCCGGGCGTCTCGCCAATCCATCGTTTTCGTTCGGCCGCCTGCGCCGCGGCGACGATATCGAAATCGATCGTTCGCTGATGCTGCCCGTCATGAGCCTGCTGACCATGCCGTTGGCCAGCAAGATCGAGCGCCGCCGTTTCGAGCAGGCGCAATTCCGCGCCGCCGGCGATGCGCTGGCGGTCGCCGACGAAACACGCCACACCTATTTCTCCGCAGTCGCGGCGCAGCAAACCGTGAAATACATGGAGCAAGTCAAGGTTTCAGCGGAAGCCGGCGCCGAGCTGGCGCGCAAGATGGCAGCAGTCGGCAACTGGAGCAAGCTGGAACAGGCGCGCGAACAGTCGTTCTACGCCGACGCCACGGTACAGCTGGCGCGCGCGGCGCAAGCGCAGCTGGCCGAACGCGAAAAGTTGACGCGCCTGCTCGGCCTATGGGGCAGGCAGACAGCATTCCAGTTGCCGGAACGGCTGCCGGACCTGCCGGTAACTCCGCAAGACATCGGCGACGCCGAAGCGCAAGCCATGCAGAACCGGCTCGACATCATGATGGCCAGGCGGGAGCTGTCCGGGCTGGCGGGTTCGCTGGGGCTGACCAAGGCGACCCGCTTCATCAACATCCTCGATGTCGGCCTGATGCACAACAACTACAACCAGAGTCCGTCGCGCGAGAACGGCTATTCGATCCAGCTTGAAATTCCCCTGTTCGACTGGGGCAGCGCGCGCGTGGCGAAAGCCGAAACGCTGTACATGCAGGCGGTCAATCGTTCCGCGCAGCTGGCCGTCAACGCCCGCTCCGAGGTGCGCGAAGCATACGCCGGCTACCGCAGTTCCTATGACATCGCGCGCCACTATCGCGACGAAATCGTGCCGCTCAAGAAACGCATCTCGGACGAACAGATGCTGCGCTACAACGGCATGCTGATCGGCGTGTTCACGCTGCTGGCCGACGCCAGGGCGCAGGCGACGAGCGTCAACGGCGCGATCGAAGCGCTGCGCGATTTCTGGATTGCCGACTCGGCATTGCGCATGGCGCAGACCGGCCGCTCATCGGCGGCGGCGGGCAGCAAACCCGGCGCTTCCATCGCCATGGCTGCCGATTAATCAACGAACAATACAAGGATAGAGATCATGGTGTCACGTAGAAATTTCATGAGCGGCGCGAGTGCGGTTGCCATCGGCGCTAGCCTGGTGAGCCGGGCCGGCGCGGCGTCGCTGCCCGAAGCGGCAACGATGGATAGCGCGGCAACGCAACCGCCGCAATCCCCGCCCAACGGGCGGCCCTACAACCCGGTCGTCACGCTCAACGGCTGGACCCTGCCCTGGCGCATGAAAAACGGCGTCAAGGAATTCCACCTGGTGGCCGAACCGGTGGTGCGCGAAATCGCGCCGGGCATGAAGGCCAACCTGTGGGGTTACAATGGCCAGTCGCCCGGCCCCACCATCGAGGTGGTCGAGGGCGATCGCGTGCGCATCTTCGTCACCAACAAACTGCCGGAACATACCAGCGTGCACTGGCACGGCCAGCGGTTGCCGAACGGCATGGACGGCGTCACCGGCCTGACGCAGCCGGGCATCCAGCCGGGCAAGACCTTTGTCTACGAATTCATCGCAAAACGCCCCGGCACTTTCATGTATCACCCGCATGCCGATGAAATGACGCAGATGGCGATGGGCATGATGGGTTTCTGGATCACCCATCCGAAAGACCCCAGCCAGCACCGCGCCGACCGCGATTTCTGTTTTTTGCTGAATGCCTACGACATCGATCCCGGCAGCTACACCCCGAAAACCAGCACCATGCTCGACTTCAACCTGTGGACTTTCAACAGCCGCGCGTTCCCGGGCATAGACCCGATGGTGTGCAGCCAGGGCGACCGCGTGCGCATCCGCGTCGGCAACCTGACCATGACCAACCACCCTATCCACCTGCACGGCCACGAATTTGTGGTCGCCGGCACCGACGGCGGCTGGACGCCGCCGGCATCGCGCTGGCCGGAAGTCACCACCGATATCGCCGTCGGCCAGATGCGCGCCATCGAATTCGACGCCACCGATCTCGGCGACTGGGCCTTCCATTGCCACAAATCGCACCACACCATGAATGCGATGGGCCATGAGGTGCCGACCATGATCGGCGTCGACCAGCGCGACATCCTGCAGAAAATCAACCAGCTGGTGCCGGACTACATGGTGATGGGAGAAAAAGGCGGCGCCATGGGCGAGATGGAAATGCCGCTGCCGGACAACACCTTGCCGATGATGACCGGCAGCGGCCCGTTCGGCGGCATCGAGATGGGCGGCATGTTCACCACGGTGAAGGTGCGCAAGGGCCTCGCCCCCAACGATTACAAGGACCCTGGCTGGTACAGGCACCCAGCCGGCACCGTTGCCTACGAATGGAAAGGCGGCGACGCATCCATGCCGGCAGCTGCCCGCGCACCCGACGCCGGAGGCATGGCCGCCAGGCCGGGCGAAAAGGTCCTGAAGGTAATCAAGCCCGGTTCGCATGACAAGCATTGACCCAAGCAATACGACATCCACTTTTAACTGAAAGGAATTTTCATGAAATCCGTTTTGATCGTCTCAACCCTGACCCTATCGCTGTTGTCAGCCAATGCCTTCGCCCATGACGAACATGCGTCGCAGGTTGGCAGCCCGGGCGATGCCGCCAAGGTATCGAAAACAGTGGAAATCGACATGAACGATACGATGCGTTTCACGCCGGCCACCATTTCGGTCAAGCGCGGCGAAACCGTCAAATTTCTCGTCAAGAACTCCGGCAAGGTCAAGCATGAAATGGTGCTCGGCTCCATCAAGGAATTGCAAGAGCACGCAGCACTGATGCAGAAATTCCCGGAAATGGAACATTCGGATCCGAACCAGATATCGCTCGATCCAGGCAAGAGCGGGGAATTGGTATGGCAGTTCAGCAAGGCCGGCAGGTTTGACTTCGCCTGCCTGCAGCCAGGCCATTTCGAAGCCGGCATGCGCGGCAATATCGTCGTCAAATAATTTTTTACCAGACCGAAGGAGTTTTCATGAAAGCCCGTTCCATTGTATTTACTGCTTTAGCACTGCCGCTCCTTATCTCGTTCAATGCGCCGATCGCAGTTGCGCAGGAATCCGGAGCCACGGCCGAAATCAAGCCCGCGGACGCCGCCGCCATGTCCAGCGGAGAAGTCAGGAAAATCGACAAGGAGGCCGGCAAGATCACCATCAAGCATGGCCCATTGGCAAACCTGGGCATGCCGCCGATGACGATGGTTTTCCGGGTAAGCGACCCAGCGCTGCTGGATCAGGTGAAGCCGGGCGACAAGATCGATTTTGTCGCCGAAAAGGCCAACGGCGCATTGACCATCACAAAAATCCAGGCTGCCGAATAAAAATGGCGCGCAAAAAAATAGCCCA